>JAURQI010000134.1 GCA_030836155.1 Crocinitomix sp. | reverse complement strand
CTAAGCCCAGGTGCTGATTCCGTTAGCTATCGGAAGGTAGACAGGCAAACAAGTACCTAAGCCCAGGTGCTGATTCCGATAGTTATCGGAAGGTAGACAGGCAAACAAGTACCTAAGCCCAGGTGCTGAAATTGGTAGACAGGCCATCTTGAGGGGGTGGTGTCCTATGGGCGTGCGGGTTCGACTCCCGCTCTGGGCACGAAAGAAATCCGATTCCGTTTTAACGGAGTTGGATTTTTTGGTTTAATCACGAGTCGAAACGCAGTTTCAGTGAGAGAATAAACTAAAAAAGACAAATGAGCTTAGCGAAGAGAAATTTATACTTGGGCACTTTTTACCGGGTTCCTTGAAAATACTCTATTCTTCAACATAAATCATATGGCATCTGGCATTTGCAATCAATAAATCCAAAATTAGCTTTACAATAATATATATGATTTATAATTTTATTTTTTTAACGACAGGCAACCTTTTGAAAATAATAGAGTTATATTGGAGAAGAGTTTTACCAAACAAAAAATTAATTAAGAAAAATCTAGTTTATGAAATTAACGAAAACGTTTGCCTTATTTCTGTTTGCAGCCTTATTCGTATTCGCTTCTTGTGCTAAAGAAGATGTTACAACTGCTGATGACGAAACAAATACTGAAGAAGTAATTGCTGAACCTCTAGGAGGTGGCGGCGGTGACGGAGGAGAAGCTCCCGGACCAAGTGGTAGTGATGTTCTTGTATATGGTGCATCGTGGTGTGGAGCATGTACTTCATTGAAGTCGCAATTAGATGACGAAGGAATCGAATACATTGAAAAGGATGTAGATGATCCAGAAATTTCTTCAGAGTGTTATTCTCTAATTCTAGAAGCTGGTTACGAGGTAGAAGGAAGTTATTCTATTCCGGTAGTTAAAGTTGGAGACAACCCTGTTCTTTACGGAGCTGACGTAACTTTGGAAAATATCATAGAACTTCTATAAGAAGCTATATAAATAATCTTTTGAAAAGACCGTTTTCTTTTGAGAAAACGGTCTTTTTTTCATCCTATATCATCAAAAAATTATTTATGATTTTGGTTGAAACCAAAGAGAAATGATAGCGTTAAGTATTCGCTGTAAACAAGTCTAGCACCCGCAGCCCATCCAGACACCGCAAGTTTTGGCATAAGCATCATCGTAAAACTCACGCGCTTCTTCCAGTGCTTCTTGAATGATCGGATCTCCTTTTTTTCCGCTAGCAACCACGACAATGTAATAACCTGTTGTAAATCCTTCGAAACCATCAGAATATTCAATAGATACATACTTAGACTCTCCCCAATCTGATCTAGGTATATAAATGGGGTAATCCAGTCCTCCTCCACAAATGTCCTCTTCACAGACTTTTCTTGGCAATGAGAGACCTATTTCATCATTCTCATGAAGATCTCTTAGGTCTATTGGGTAACCTAATTTTTCAGAGGCCTCTTTTGCACGTTCTAAAGCTGAATCGTAATCCTTCGTCGAAATAAGAATAACGAAAGAAAAATCCTGCGTCATACTCGCTTCATAATCTTCCCATTCTACATCTTCAAATTCTTCAGAAACTTCACTTTCGTCATTTATTGGGAGTTCTTCATCTATAATTATATTTTCTTCATCCGCTATAGTTTCAGCTTCTCTAATGGTTGAATCAGTTAAAGCTGATTTATCATCACTTTCGACATTAGAAGATCCACAAGCAAAAAGGAAAACAGAGAAAAAGAATAACTTCATAATTAACAGATTGGTTCGTTTCCTAATTTAATTAAGTTCGTTAATAACGAAACTAAAAAAGCAAAAAAAGGACTTAGTATCGTTATATTGGTTTAAAATTTAACCAAGCTCAGCTATGCTTCAAACTCGATTTCATTCCTATATTTTGGTCTGGTGATAATCAATGCTGGAATCAATAAGCAAGCGCCTATTGTAATAAGTTTATGGTGCTGTGTTATTTCGTTTAGATCTCTACCAATTAGTCCATCCGTTGTCAATGTCATGAGTAAAAATGAAGTACATATCAAACCAGTCAGGAATATAAAATGGAGCTTTGAATACCCCTCATCTTTGCCCTTTAAATAAAGGCTATACCAAGAATTTGTCAAATAAAACCAAGTCGGTAACAAACAGAAAAATGCGTATTTCTGTTGGTGCGGAAATATCAACGGAATCAATAAGAAAAAATAACTGATCTCGTATAAGGATTGCTCTTATAGAATAGTCCTCTTAAAGGGTGGCCATTTCAAAACATAAAGAGTAAGACCTACCAGAGCTAACCGAATGAGATTCATGATCAGAATAGCTCTATCCCGATCCAGGTTAACCATATTCCTTTGTGCCTCGAGAACCCCTTCAGTGTCGGTCAAAAGGACCGGTATCCAAGCAGTTAAGCTATGTGGTCCTAAATCCGTTTCTAACAAGTGCTCTGAGTTTACAGGATTAATGGTTTCAAACCATGCCAAATGAGCTTCCCAATTAAAAGACCATCCTAAAACGAAAGCAGGAAGGATGAAAAATAATCCGAGAAATAAAAAACAAAGAAATACCGATTTAAACTGTGCTCTGAAAATAAGGTAGGGTATTAAAACAATTGGTAATAGTTTTACATTAATTCCATTTGGAAACGTTCCTCCTTTTTATATACAGTGCTTCTGGTTAGTACTGAACTTATTTTTTGTTTACCGTCTTATAGATGAAGACTGTAAAATCACTAGGATAACGAGCAATTTTGACAGCGTAAAGTGCTAATAGCCCAAAAAAAAGATAACCGAAATTCCGTAATGTCAATATGCCTTTCAGCCTATCCATATCGCAATTTAATGAATCACCTCAACCTGGGCTTATTTTCTAATGAAATTCTATGCAATTTAAATCGAAGAATAAATCTAAGAAATCCACTTCGCGTCCTTAAAATTTGGTTTCCGTTTTTCCAAAAACGCATCTCGACCTTCTTTAGCTTCATCCGTCATGTAGGCTAGGCGTGTGGCTTCTCCAGCAAATACTTGCTGCCCGACCATGCCGTCATCCGTCAGATTCATGGCAAATTTTAACATCTTAATGGATGTTGGTGATTTGGCTAGAATTTCTTCTGCCCATTTGAATGCCGTAATTTCCAATTCAGCATGCGGAACAACGGCATTAACCATTCCCATTTCGTATGCTTCTTGAGCTGAATAATTACGCCCTAAAAAGAAAATTTCTCTGGCTTTTTTCTGGCCGACCATTTTGGCTAAATAGGCAGATCCGTAACCTCCATCAAAACTCGTAACGTCGGCGTCGGTTTGTTTGAAGATCGCGTGTTCTTCACTAGCCAATGTCAAATCGCATACCACATGTAGGCTATGTCCTCCTCCTACGGCCCATCCAGGCACGACAGCTATAACCACCTTCGGCATAAATCGAATCAAACGTTGAACCTCCAAAATGTTCAGACGATGAGCTCCGTCCTCTCCCACATAACCTTTTTGACCGCGTGTCGATTGATCTCCTCCGCTACAAAATGAATAAACACCATCTTTTGTTGATGGTCCTTCTGCCGATAAAAGCACTACACCAATATCTGGATCTTCCTGAACATCATAAAAAGCTCGGTATAATTCACTCGTAGTTTTTGGTCGAAATGCATTCCTTACATTTGGTCGATTAAATGCAATTCTTGCCACTCCCCCGGCCTTCTTATAGGTTATATCTTCAAATTCTATTGCTGTTTTCCAGTCTGGTTGTGCCATGTTTCTTTTTTTTCAAAAATACAAAAGGTGTTCTAAAAACCGACAAGTCAAGGCAATTGTTCTACTTTTTCATGAACCAATAGGATTTAAGAACTGTTCATCATTTATGCAAACCGCTTGTACTATGAGTTTCATTAATACCGACATTCGGCATTATTATTGTAATTCATTAACAAAAATTTAGGATTGATAAGGTTAAAAAATTCGTAAATTCGTAACCATCTTTCTGGAGACAGATATATGTATACTAACCTAATGTACTTGGTGAAAATCACCTCCAAAATCCGTTAGAGAACCATTAAAGATTAAGATTGCATGAAAAATATATTGTTCATTTCAGCCCTATTTTGCAGCGCAGTGCTGTTTTCGCAAACAGATAAGGCAACAACAACATTAAAATTTGAAGAAGTTTTTGGTTACCTCGAATCAAATTATGTAGATGAGTTTGATAGCGGGAAAATAACAGATGCTGCCATTGTAGCAATGCTGAAAGAATTAGATCCGCATACATACATGATTTCGGCAGAGGATGTTTCTGCTTCCAACGACCGTATCAACGGTAGCTTTGTGGGTGTAGGTATTCAGTTTAGAATAGTTGAAGATACCTTGACAGTTGTAAATACTATTCAAGGAGGGCCCTGTGAACAAGTTGGTGTCCAGGCCGGAGATAAAATCGTTAAAGTCGATCAAGAAAACATTGCTGGAATCGGTTTGAAAAATTCAGGCGTTAGAGAACGATTATTGGGTGAGAAGAATTCACTGGTTGTCTTGGGAATCAAAAGAAAAGGGGAAAAAGAACTATTAGAATTTGATGTACGCCGAGATAAAATTCCTCTCTACTCAGTTGCCGCTTCATACATGGCAACAAAAGAAACGGGCTACATTAAGGTAACGAATTTCGCCAGAACAACACCAGAAGAATTGAAAACTGCAATTGGTGAGCTGCAAGATGAAGGTATGAAAAATCTCATTCTAGATTTACAAGGCAATGGCGGTGGATTATTGCATGTTGCCAAATATATGACAGATGAGTTTTTATCTGATGATAGACTCATAGTATATTCAGAAGGCCGCTCGCAACCCAGACGCGATTTGATTGCGAATGACATGGATAGCCGTGGACGCTATTACCATAAAAAGAAAAGAGGATCTTTCGAAAAAGGAAAATTAGTCGTTCTTATTGACGAAAGTTCTGCCTCTGCTTCTGAAATTGTTTCAGGTGCGCTACAAGATTGGGACCGTGCTTTAATCATTGGTCGTCGCAGTTTTGGTAAAGGTTTGGTTCAGCGCCCTTATAAATTATCAGATGGTTCTGAATTAAGAGTGACCATAGCGCGTTATTATACACCAGCCGGGCGATTTATCCAGAAACCTTACGATGACGGCGTTGAAGCCTACCGTAATGATTATGTCACGCGATTTGAAAATGGGGAGTTAATGCATCGAGACAGCATTAAACTACCAGATTCATTAAAGTTTAAAACACTCTTGCTTAAACGTGATGTGTATGGTGGTGGCGGAATTATGCCTGATGTTTTTGTTCCTTTAGATACATCAGAAATTTCACCGTTGTACCGTTCAATCAGTCGAAAAGGAGTTGTAAATACATTCACATTCGCATACGTTGATAAGAATCGTGATCAATTAAGGGCTGATTTCCCTGAGTTCGAAAAGTTTGAGAAAGACTTCAATGTAGAGGGGGCTGTGATTGAGGATTTCTGGATCTATGTTAAGGATGAGGAAATCGAATTTAATGAAGAAGATTATGAGACCTCTAAAAAGCTTTTACATACAATCATCAAGGCAAGGATTGCGGCAAACCTCTTTGAGACTTCTAAATTTTATCCAATCTACAATAAAGCTGAAAATGAAATTTTCATCAAAGGTTTAGAAATAATTGAAGGAAAAACATTAGAAGAATTAGGGATGGATTATTAATTTTGATCTATAGAAAACAAATAAATTGACAATAAAACAATCGAAAATGAAAAAGACACTTGTTGCTTTAGCCGGTTTGGCTTTAATTGCTTGCTCAGGAAATGAAAACAATTCTGATAATGGTGGTTCTATCGTAGCCAATACCGACCCTGTCATGAATAGTAATGAGTTTGAGGTGGTTGAAGAGAAAGAAACAACAACGATTGAATATGTTGAGACCAATCACGATTTTGGTGATGTCACTTACCCAAGTGAAAACATTTATACATTCAAATTTAAGAATACCGGAAATATTCCTTTGATTGTGGAAAGTGCAAAAGCATCTTGTGGATGTACGGTACCAAATAAACCCGAGGAACCTATTCTTCCCGGTGAAATGGGCGAAATGGATGTGATTTTTCGTCCGAAAGAAGGTCAACAAGGTTCAGATGTAACAAAAAGAGTTACCGTTACGGCAAATACGGAACCAGGGCAAACCTATTTAGAAATATCGGCAAATGTATTACCTGCCATTGGCGGATAAACTGCTTTTTTAAAAATATCTGAAAGCCATTCGTTTATAGCGAGTGGCTTTTTTTATTCATCGACAATTTCCATTTTTCTCAAAAGGAATGAAGCATTCATATTCTGACAAATCCCTTTCTTTAGAATATAATCAAAGCTTAACTCGTCATTTTCAATTAATGCATCAAAATAATAATTGTCAACTTCATCTAATTTATCCGATAATGCACAAAGGCTTAAATCATGCGTTGCAATAAGTCCTGTCGATTTGGTTTTAACCAATTTTTCTACAAATTTCTGAGAGCCCTCAGCCTTATCTTTACTGTTCGTTCCTTTTAATATTTCATCTAAAATGATGAAATATTCTTTTTCTTTCAATGCATCTACGATGAATTTAAGTCTTTTTAATTCAGAGAAAAAATACGACTCATCATTGGTCAATGAATCGCTTGTCCGCATACTTGAAATCAAACGAATCGGTTGATATTTATAAGAATCTGCACAAACTGGCAATCCATTATTTGCCATGACGATATTCAATGCTACTGTCCTTAAAAAGGTACTTTTTCCAGCCATGTTCGCCCCGGTAACAATGTAAAAATCCTCTTTTCTTATAGTGAAATCGTTGGCGACACGTACATTCTTATCAATCAATGGATGACCTAAGTTTTTGGATTCTAAAAGATTACTCCCCTGTACTAATTCTGGATACACAAAATCGGGATGATTATACGCATAAGCCCCTAAGGAAATAAGGGTCTCAAATTCTGCAATAACCTCAAACCATTCAACCGTATCCTCAGTATGCGCTGACAACCATCCCTCAATTTTGGACGCATGACGTAAATCCCATAAGAAAAAACCGTTTGCAATCAATGCAAAGAAGATATTATTCCGTTGATCCAATTGACCAAGCCGTTTTGCTAATTGATCAATGATGGCCGATGCTTTTTTATTTTCTGTTATTAAGCGATTCTTTTGTTCCAATATATTTTGAGGTGCATTTTCTGGAAGTTCTTCTATGATGCGCAACAATGAACCATATTGACATATCAGTGTGTTGAGCTTGCCTACTTGGTTGGCCAAAGCACTCACTTTACCAAGAAATGTTCCGGTTATCAATAGGTTGACAAGATACCAAATCAATAATAATCCTGAGGGCACTAATTCAAAAGCAAACAAACCAATAATAACAACCGACAGAACTGAAAAAGGAATCCATAACATTCCAAATACTTTCGGAATTTTTGAATCATAAGATCGTAACAAACGAGCAATTTCTTTATTCCCCACCTCGTCATCAATCAATCCGGCAGTTGTCTGAAAATCCTGTCGCCAATCTGGAATACCAGCCATAAACTGCACTGCCTCTTGTTTTGCTTTTACATTTTCTATAGCATTACTATTTAGGGTATCCGCTAAATTTTCGGCACCTGAAGCCGTCGAGGTTCGATTAATGCGCTGAAAAACAGAACCTGGTCCAAACAGATCAATATCCTGATTAAAATGGTGATCCTCTTTGATCCACTCCTCTCCCGTAACTTCTCCCGACCAATCATTTTGATGAAGCTTGAGCTCTCGCTCATTAATAGCTTTTAAAAGTCTTACCCGCTTTCGCTTAAATTTAAAATCTTCATTCCTTGAAACAGCGAATAAAAATGTGGCTAATCCGACAATTCCAATAATCGCTGCTACAGTAAACTGATCTTTTAACATCCATACACCAAAAGCAGTTGCTAAGAATAGAATGAGACGCGTCATGCCCATAAGCAGTAAAATACGCTTCAAACGCGCCAACTCAGTATTACAAGATGTAATTTGACCTTGATAGAATTCAATTGGATTCATAAACTTCCTCGTGTTCTTTGACTTATGTAGCTGGTTGTTTTTTAATAATTTTCCAGAACAAAGCAGGGAAATATCGCTTGATATAAACTGCCCATATTTCCTTATTACCAATCAGTACTGACTTTTTACGTTTTGTTACAGCCTTTAACAATTTTGACACACAAACATCGGCAGGTATTCCAGTTTCCTGATTATGATCCATTTTTCCATGCTGCTCTCCTGTTGAACTCAAAGCAGATTTTGAAATATCCGTATTGATTTTTCCCGGATAGGCAATCGTTACGCTAATATTGTTCTTCTCCTCTTCTAATAACAAACTCTCGTAAAATCCTTGAAGCGCGTGTTTCGATGCCGAATAAGCAGAACGCAGAAAGAATCCAAATTTCCCAGCAATACTTGAAATAACTATGATATGACCTGATTGCTGCTTCTGCATGAAGGGTAATACAGCTTTTGCCAGAGCGATATTTCCAAAATAGTTGATCTCCATAATTCTTCGATCAATATCTAACCCCGTCTCACTAGCTTCACCGCGTTGACTTAAGCCGCCATTATTAAAGAGAAAATCTATGCGGCCCCATTTCTCATTTGCCATAGCGGTCAAATTTTCAAACTCATCTGACTTCTCTAGATCCAAAGGAATAACCATGCTATTTTGAGGGTACGTTAAAGAAGCCTGCAGCTCATTCAATTTTGATTTATTTCTAGCAGATAATATAACCATACCACCTGCTGCGTTTATTTGCCTAGCTATTTCTTCTCCAATACCTGAAGAAGCTCCGACAACCCAACTAACTTTATCTTTAAAAAACATCTTATCTACCTTCAATTTATCTTTTTCGTGGTCCAATTCATCTGCCCAGCCGAATAAGCCGTGAAATTAAGCAATTTGATTGATTCTTTTGAAACAATTCAAAAGGGATTCCGCAGATATCAAGGCAACCGAACTAATATGAGTGAAGATCAAAAAAACCTACAAGAACGAATCTTCAATAAGATGCGCTATGCGCTTTCGTTGAATTTAGCCCTCATTTTGACCGGATTCTTAGCTATCTTACTCTCTGTTTTTATTTATCTCGATCAACCTGCCACACTTTTTACAGGCTTGGGATTTTTTATTTGTGTAATAGCTGCAATTAGCACCTATGTTACAAAAAATTACAAAGTTGCTGGCTATTTATTTGCTATTGCGGGTCCTATTCTAGTGGTAGGCTTTATGAATACCGTTCCTAATGGCTATCATGTCGCAGATCCTTTATGGATGATCATTGTGGCCCTATTTGCTTATTTTGTTATGGGGAAACGTATCGGGAATCTCATACTTATTTTCGAGGCTTTGGGATTGATTTATTATGTCATTTTTAATCTAAATGATAATATTAATTCAATCGCTAGTTTGGCGCCTATTGCACGATACGCTTTGTCATTCAATATTCTCACCTGCTCTATTGTGATCACCTATTTAGTTCATCTCTTTCTTAAAAGAAATGCCATTGCTGTAGCTGAATATGAGAACATCTTAAACGAATTGAAGGGCAAGAATATTTTAGTGCAGAACAGAATCGGGAAAAAACATCCATGCTCAAAGAGATTCATCACCTTGTTAAAAACAACTTACAGGTAATCACTAGTTTATTGCGCTTACAATCGAGAGAAATTGAAAACCAATCATCGCTCGAACATTTCAAAGAAGCAATTGATCGTATTAGTGCCATGACGCTTATTCACAATCAGATGTACCAATCAAAAGATTTGGACCGCATAGCACTTGAACCCTATTTTGAATCTCTTTCTAAAAACATCCTCCATTCCTACGCTCTGGACATTCCAGTGGACATCACCTTTGATATCAAAATAGATCATGCAGCATCGAATAATATTGTACCTATGGCCCTCATTTTTAACGAGCTCATGTCTAACTCTTTCAAATATGCTTTCCAAAATAAGTCTAGTGGCGCAATAAGGATTAAGGCTAATCAAACAGGAAATAAAAGCATTGAATTTAACTATGCTGATAATGGCGAATGGATCGAACCTGCTCATGAAGATTCGTTTGGGTTGGAACTAATCGAAGCTCTGACTGAACAGCTCGGAGGAACAGTAAAAAGAAGCACGACGGGGGGAACACACTATTCATTTATTTTTGAAAGTGAGAGTCTTTAGTAAAAATTAACGCAGATCTAAAATCAAAAAATGGCATAAGCCATCACAATTCTTTACATTTGTTACCGTGAAACCTCTTACAATTGCCATAGACGGATACTCATCTTGCGGAAAAAGTACGCTGGCAAAAGAAATCGCGCATGAATTAAACTACATTTATGTAGATAGTGGCGCTATGTATAGAGCCGTGACTTTGCACATGATGAATAAAGGTATCTTGAAAGATGATGCTTTTATTACAAAGCAAGTGGTAGATGAACTGGATGCCATTCGTATCGAATTTAAGGCACCATCTTCTGCAAAAAATGCAGATACCTATTTGAATGGCGAAAATGTTGAGAAAGCCATTCGCACAACGCTCATTTCTAAAAATGTAAGCGGAATTAGTGCCATTGCTGAAGTCCGAGAAAAACTGGTCTCCATACAACAAAAGATGGGCAATGAAGGCGGTGTTGTCATGGACGGTCGTGATATTGGTACAGTTGTTTTTCCAAACGCCGAGGTTAAACTATTTATGACTGCCTCTAATCGGATTCGCGCAGAAAGAAGACATCAAGAACTACTAGCAAAAGGGGAAAATGTGAGCTTAGAACAAGTCGCTAAAGACTTACAACGAAGAGATTACCTTGACATGAATCGAGATATCAGTCCGCTTAAGCAAGCTGATGATGCCATTGTTATAGACAATAGTCAAATGAATCGTGAAGAGCAGCTGATACATGCTTTAGCTGTTATTCAAGAAAGGACTCAACAACACAAGAATTCACTCATATCATAGAATTAACCTTCTATTTTTTTAATTTCATCTCTTCTTGCTCATTGGATGATCAGCGACGATCCAATGCAATTCCGAAAAACGTAAGTTTGAATATGCTTCAGGAATCGAAAGTTTTTTTAATTTTGCCCCTTCAAATTAACGTTAAATGAAAGTAATGGCTGCGAACAAAGTGATCGAACTACTGGGAAGCGAAGGTGAAGCTCTCCTTAATCATAAATGTGAAACCATCTCAAAAGAAATGCTTACACTACCTGGTAGTGATTTTGTTGATCGTAGTTTTGGTCCTTCTAATCGCAATCCACAGGTATTAAAAAACCTTCAATCGTTGTACGACCACGGTCGTTTAGGCGGAACAGGTTATTTATCTGTTTTACCGGTTGATCAAGGAATTGAGCATTCAGCGGGAGCATCTTTTGCACCAAATCCAATGTATTTTGATCCAGAAAACATTATAAAATTGGCAATGGAGGGAGGTTGTAGTGGCGTTGCTTCTACTTTTGGAGTCCTAGCTTCTTGCTCAAGAAAATATGCGCACAAGATTCCTTTCATTGTAAAGTTGAATCACAATGAGTTTCTGTCATATCCAAATACTTATAACCAAATTGAATTTGGGTCGGTTGATGAAGCGTGGAATTTAGGTGCAACTGCAGTTGGTGCGACTATTTATTTTGGATCAGAAGGATCGGAGCGTGAAATTGTAGAAATTGCACAAGCATTTGAACGTGCGCATGAATTGGGAATGACGACCATTTTATGGTGCTACCTTAGAAATCCAGGTTTCAAAAAAGACGGAAAAGATTTCCACACAGCAACAGATATTGCTTCACAAGCTACACACTTAGGAGTAACTATTCAAGCTGATATTATCAAACAAAAATTACCAGAAACCAATTTTGGATATAATACGATCAATTTTGGTAAAACACATGATAAGGTATACTCAGAACTTACATCTGACAATCCGATTGATTTAACGCGTTATATGGTGGCAAATTGCTACATGGGTAAAAACGGATTGATTAATTCAGGTGGTGCTTCAACAGGAAGCGGTGCTTCTGACCTTGCTTCTGCTGTTAAAACAGCGGTGATCAATAAACGTGCAGGCGGTCATGGTTTGATTTCAGGACGAAAGGCTTTCCAAAAAGAAATGGGTGTAGGAATTGAATTGCTAAATGCCATTCAAGATGTTTACCTTGATGAATCCATCTCAATTGCCTAAATTTAAGAACAAGAACATTACACAAATTGTATAAAACATACTATGGGTTGGTTTACGCGAAAGAAAGAAGGGATTTCCACTTCAACTGCAGAGAAAAAAGAAACACCTGAAGGGTTATGGTATAAATGCCCCAAGTGTAAGGCAGTTATCACATCCGAAGAACATAAAACAAACTTAGCTATTTGTAAAAACTGTAATCATCATGAACGCCTTACGGCTGGTGATTATTTCCAAATGCTTTTTGATAACGATAAAGGAACTGAATTTGCAAGAGGTATTACATCTGCGGATCCACTTGAATTTGAAGACACCAAAAAATACGTTGATCGCATTGCTAAGATGGAAGATAAAACGGGCTTAAAAGATGCCATACGTGTGGCTTACGGTAAAATAGAGAACGAGGTAGCGGTAATAGCTGCAATGGATTTCAGTTTTATTGGCGGGTCTATGGGATCTGTTGTTGGAGAAAAGATTTCACGTGCTGTAGATAAAGCCATGGATCTTAATGCTCCTTTATTGATCATCTCAAAATCAGGTGGAGCAAGAATGATGGAAGCGGGTCTTTCATTAATGCAAATGGCCAAGACATCTGCAAAATTAAATCAGCTTTCTGCTGCACAATTACCTTTTGTTTCATTATTAACGGATCCAACAACGGGCGGTGTTACTGCTTCTTTCGCTATGTTAGGAGATGTCAATATGGCTGAACCCAATGCTTTGATTGGTTTTGCTGGACCGAGAATTGTGAAAGAAACAACGGGTCGAGATCTTCCTGAAGGTTTCCAACGTTCAGAGTTTTTATTAGAGCATGGATTCTTAGATATGATTGTTGATCGAAAAGATTTGAAAGCTAAATTAGCACAGGTATTCAGTATGCTGAAAGTGGAAAAAGCGACAGAATAAGATAAAAACCTAAATAAATAGGTGGAAAATAGCCGCTATTAGAAATTAGTACTATATTTGCCGACGATAAGAGTATATTACATAAGAATCATTGAAATAATATTGGCATGTATTTATCAGCTGAAAAGAAAAAAGAAATATTTAAAAAGCACGGATCGGGTGACACTGATACTGGTAGCTCAGAAGGTCAAATTGCATTATTCACTTACAGAATTGCACACTTGACTGAGCATTTAAAAAAGAACCGAAAAGATTTCGGTACACAACGTTCACTTCAATTACTCGTTGGTAAGAGAAGAAGCTTATTGGACTACTTGAAAAAGACAGACATTGAGCGATACAGAGCGATTGTAAAAGAATTGAAATTACGTCGATAATTAATCGATTGAAATATTTAAGAGGGGGGCAATTGAAACGAAAGTTTCAATTGCCCTTTTTGTTAACGGACCTGAGTAAACGTATTAAAGAAAATAATAAATAAACAACCGAAGTGGGACCCCGTATAAACGGGATTTAACAGAGGCCCCCACTTCACAATACACACACATATGAATGTAATAACAAAAACAATTGACGTAGGCAATGGTAGAGAAATCTCGGTAGAAACTGGGAAACTTGCCAAACAAGCTGATGGATCAGTTGTTGTAAAATGTGGAGGAACAATGATTCTCTCTACAGTAGTATCTAATCAAGATGCTAAACCCGGAGTGGATTTTTTACCACTCACAGTAGACTACAGAGAGAAATTCTCGGCAGGAGGTAAAATCCCTGGTGGTTATCTAAAACGTGAAGCAAGACCATCTGATGACGAGATTCTTGTTATGCGATTAGTGGATAGAGCATTAAGACCGCTTTTCCCAAGTGATTATCACGCCGACACACAGTTAATGATGCAATTGATTTCATTTGACGGTGTTAACATGCCAGATTCATTGGCTGGATTTGCAGCATCTGCTGCAATTGCAGTTTCCGATCTTCCATTTGGTGGACCAATGTCTGAAGTACGTGTAGGACGCGTTGACGGTAATTGGGTGATTAACCCAACATTTGAAGAATTCGATCAATCGGATGTAGATGTTATCATTGCTGGTACAGCAGATAATATTGTGATGGTTGAAGGTGAAATGCACGAGATTTCAGAAGCTGAGCTTGTCGAGATTATCAAAGTCGCACACGAAGCAATTAAAAAGCAATGTGCTTTTCAATTAGAACTTGCAGCTGAGGCTGGCGTTTCTGCTGAAAAACGTGAGTACTCTCACGAAACACATGACGAAGATATTAAGGCTAAAATTCATGCAGCGACTTTCGATAAATGTATGGCTGTTGCTCGCCAAGGATTAGCTGATAAGTCCAAAAGAGCTGAGCTATTCAGAGAGATTTATCAAGAATATGTTGATGGATTAGACGAAGAAACGTTAGAAGCTGAAGCGCCGTTTATCTCTGTTTATTTTAATAAAACAAAGAAAGAAGCGGTTAGACGCGTAATGTTAGATGAAAGAATTCGTTTAGACGGAAGAGCAATGGACGAAATCAGACCAATTTGGTCTGAAGTTGACTATTTGCCATCTGCGCACGGTTCTGCGGTATTTACGCGTGGTGAAACACAATCATTGACGTCCCTTACCCTTGGTGGTAAGTTAGATGAGCAGATGATTGATACTATGGCAGATAAGCGCTATGAAAAATTCTTGTTGCACTATAACTTCCCACCATTTTCAACAGGCGAAGCAAGACCGATTAGAGGCGTTTCACGTAGAGAGATTGGACATGGTAACTTGGCATTAAGAGCTTTGAAGAACATGCTTCCAGAAGATAATCCATATACTATTCGATTAGTATCTGATATCTTAGAGTCAAACGGTTCGTCTTCAATGGCAACCGTTTGTGCAGGTACATTAGCGCTTATGGACGGTGGTATCCAATTGAAAAAACCAGTCTCTGGTATTGCAATGGGATTGATAACAGATGCAGACGGAAAATACTGTGTACTTTCTGATATTCTTGGTGATGAAGATCATTTAGGAGATATGGACTTTAAAGTAACAGGTACTGCTGACGGAATTACTGCTTGTCAAATGGATATTAAAGTTGACGGTTTACCTTACGAGGTTTTAACTGAAGCTTTAGAGCAAGCAAGAGCTGGTCGTTTACACATTTTAGGAGAAATCTTAAAAACATTGGATAAACCAAATACTGAGTTAAAACCAAACGCACCAAGAATTGAAGGATTGATCGTACCTAACGATTGTATCGGAGCAATTATTGGCCCTGGAGGAAAAATCATTCAGGAAATGCAAAAAGAAACGAATACAACCATCACCATTGACGAAAATGAAAATGGCGAAGGAAGTGTTCAAATCGTTGCTAACAATGCCGAAGACATGGATGCTGCATTAAAACGTATCAAATTGATCGCATTCCCTCCTACTGTTGAAGTTGGTGCTGAATACGAAGGTAAAGTGAAATCGATTCAAGCTTATGGTTGTTTCGTAGAAATTTTACCGGGTACAGATGGTTTAATTCACATTTCTGAATTAGAGCACCGACGTGTTGAGAAAGTAGAAGATGTGGTGAAAGAAGGTGATGTATTGAAATTCAAAGTAATTGGACAAGATCCGAAAACGAAGAAATTCAAGCTTTCTAGAAAAGTTCTTCTACCTAAACCAGAGAGCAAGCCAGCTGAATAAGCTGTTTGATATACTCTATTCATTCAAAGGGTTACTCTTCCGTCTTAGGCGGATGGTAACCCTTTTTTGATTGTAAGCTATAACATTTCCTGGAATAATTGTTTGATAATAAACATTTGACGTAGATTTCAATATTCTAAAAGATCTAGGCATCAATTTTGTATTTTGCAACGTAAATCTATACCTATGAAAAATATACACTTGTTCATTTTTGGTGCATTTATTCTACTTGCATCTAGCTGTAAACAAAGAGTTTATTTAACGGTAGCTGAACCTCCCATTGTACATTTGGATAAATCCTACACTAGAGGTGGAGTGATTAACCGAACCTATGCACAAGGTGGATCTGAGATTTTAGAGACCATTGACAATGCCCTTACGCTTGAAGGAAATTTAGATCATAAAGGTTCAAAGGCTGCCGTTCAAGGTGCCTTTGATGAATTAACAACCAATAAGCGGTTTGAATTCTTGACACTTTTAGATAGCATGCATGTTCAGAATGGAGGCATTGATATCTTTCCTGCTCAATTGGATTGGCAAGAGGTTGAATCGATCTGTCTAAAAAATGATCTCCATTTTCTAATTGTATTGGAAGTTTTTGATACGGATACAAAAATCGCGTATTCTCAAGGTACAACAACGAAGAACACACCGCTAGGCTCAGTGCAGGTTCCGGTTCATAATGCGACAATGACCACCATTATTAAAACAGGGTGGCGTATTTATGACCCTCGCAACAAATGGATTCTTGACGAGATTTGGCTAACGGACCGACTCGTTTCGCAAGGCAGCGGTATTAATCCGGTTAAAGCGGCAGCAACGCTCATGAATCGTGGTCAAGCAGTAAAACAAATTAGCACACAAGTTGGAAGAATGTATGCAGGGCGCATAGAACCGCAGTTTTTTCGAGTTTGGCGAGATTATTACAATAAAGGTAATAGCACGCTAAGAATGGCTAATCGACGTGCAGAGGCAGGTGATTGGGATGGTGCAGCAGAATTGTGGGAAAGAGATATGAGCAGTCCAAAGCGAAAAATTGCTGGTCGTGCTCATTATAACATGGCCATTTACAATGAGATTAATGGTGATGTATATAAAGCTTTAGAGTTGGCTCAGAAAGCCTGGGGTGATTATCGTATCAGACCAGCGCGTGATTATGCTAACATCCTACGTAATCGCATTGCGCGCATTGAGCGTGAATAAGCATTAAGTGAAGGAGAGTCGGGTAATTTCTAATTCTTAAGTTTTAACATTTTTTAAAATGACATGGTGAAATTTTTGTCTTGTTTTTCGTTCTACTAGAAGAAACAAAGGACAAACTAAAATTTCAATCAGATGCAACATTCATTTTTAAAATTACTAGGTGCAGCCGTTTTAGGTGGTGCTATAGGCGCAATTATTTTAACACAATTTGAGCATCAAGAACCTACGGTTATTGCTGTTGATAGCACCCACGACGAATTGCCCAAACCTGTTGTTTTTCATACTTCTTCTACTGAACAAGAGGTTGCCAACGAAGGTTTTGCCAACTTAACGCCAGCTTCAGAAAAAGGCGTGCAGTCGGTCGTACACATTACCACGGAATTTGTGAGAGAAGAGATCACTTATGACCCTTTTTTGCAATTATTTTATGGTGAGGACGCCTATAAAATTCAGAAAAGAAAAGGTATGGCCAGTGGCTCAGGAGTTATCATATCACCAGAAGGCTATATTGTCACGAATAATCATGTTGTTCAGGATGCAAAAAAAATCACCATTCATCTGGATGGAAACAATTATGAAGCGGATCTAATTGGCACGGATCCTTCTACCGATTTGGCAGTGGTCAAAATCGATCGAAAAAAATTACCCTATCTTGATTTTTCAGACTCCGACAATCTGCGATTGGGAGAATGGGTCTTAGCAATCGGCAACCCACTCAATCTGCAAACCACTATTACGGCAGGTATTGTAAGCGCTAAAAATCGAAATATTGATTTATTATCTGGAAATTATAATCCGGAAGAAAAGGTTTTCCCTGTGGAGTCATTCATTCAAACCGATGCGGCAGTCAATTCAGGAAATAGTGGCGGTGCCTTAGTTAACCAAAATGGAGAATTGGTCGGCATTAATACAGCGATTGCCTCGGGTAATGGTTTTTATACAGGATATTCCTTCGCCATACCTTCTAATATTGTTAAAAAAGTCACCTATGATTTAATCAAATATGGTGAGGTCAAACGCGTTCAATTAGGTGTCAATATTATGGAAAATAATAGTGAAATCGCAAAGCTCAATCAATTAGCAACACAAGAAGGCGTTGTCATTACAGGAATCATAAATGGTGGCAATGCTGCAGATGCTGGTATCAGGACAAAAGACGTGATTTTGGCGGTCGATCAAAAAGAGATAGATTCGGTTAACAAATTGCAAGCTGAATTAGCAACAAAACAACCCGGAGATCAAATAAAATTAAAAGTCGCTCGAGGCGAACAAATCAAAGACATAAGTGTTTTACTTAAATAAGATAAGTATATCTTTTCATAGGTTGGTTGGTACAATGACAGCATAGGTCATTGGAAACGTCCTCAAGGAACACTTGAGGACGTTTTTTTTATCATAAGTTTTACTGACATTCATCACTTTATTAGATGTTGAATTGATTTAATTTTGCGCATCTATGTCAAAGATTATGCGATTAACCTTTTTTATCTCTTTTATATTCTTCCTCAGTTGCGGAGATAAAAGAGAGACAACATTTCCGCAAGAAAAAGATATTACGGAATCCATTTATGCTGCTGGCTACCTAAAAAGCAAACACCAATATGACGTTTACGCAACCGTAAATGGTGTTGTAAAGCATTGTTATGTAGAAGCAGGAGATCTTGTCTCTGTAGGTGATACCCTCCTAACCATTGATGCCGAGGCTTTGGAAATCCAACGTAGAAATGCCGCGTTGTCCAGCGCCTATTATTCTGTTGATAACAATAAAGAGCAAATTCAAAATCTGGAAAATGCCATTCGATCATCGCGATTAAAGATGGTCTTTGACTCCACCCAATACGGCCGTCAACAGCGGTTGATGAATCAGGGTGCGGGAGTTGAGATCGAGCTAGAACAAGCGCGACTACAATATGAAAACTCTCGGCTGAATTATGAGAATGCCATGATCCAATACAGCGACTTCAAACGGCAATTAAATTATAATGCATCTCAGTCTCGCAATAACCTATTATTATCAAAAGTAAATGAAGCCGATTTGATTCTTAGAAGCGCAATTGATGGAAAGGTTTTTAGCTTAAACTATGACTCAGGTGAATTAATTAGTCCGCAGCGACCTGCTGCTACTATTGGTGCCAAAGATGATTTCATTTTGGAAATGGCGGTGGATGAACGGGATATTTTAGAGATAAAAATCGGACAAGAGGTATTAATTCGTTTAGATAGTTATGAAAATCAAATCTTTAAAGGGGCAGTAACCAAGATCTATCCGCATATGGATACGCAAAGTAAATCTTTTAAGATTGAGGCTTCCTTCTTGGATCCGCCAATGACGCTTTACCCAAATATGAGCTTCGAAGCGAATATTGTGACAGGGTCGAAAGAAAAAGCTTTGTTGATACCACGTAATTATCTTATTCGCGATTCGCTTGTTCTGCTCAAGTCAGGTGATACGGTAACGGTCAAAACTGGTTTAATGGATTTTCGAAGTGTGGAAATTCTTGAAGGGATCGAATTGTCAAATGAAATCATGAATCCAGAGGAATGAAATTAAAGATCATTCTTCAAATCGCATGGGGACTGCTAAAGGCTCGTAAACGGCAAACCATTGTTGCTGCCGTAGGCGTGACTTTTGGTATTACCACATTCATTACCCTTCTCGGGTTTATGAATGGGTTAAACGACCTCTTGGATGGGTTGATGATGAATAGAACACCTCACATCCGACTATATAATGAAATCACCCCTTCCTCTACTCAACCGATTGATGAGGCGTCAAATCACAATGATGATTATAATTTTGTCCATTCCATCAAACCCAAGAATGATCGAATGGAAATTAGAAATAATAAACCTATCATTAGTTTCCTTAGCAATGCACCGGAGGTCAAGGGAGTTACCACACGAATCACGTCACAAGTTTTCTTTAATATTGGTGCCAGCTCAATTGGCGGTTTAATCAATGGGATTGAAGTTGCGCAGGAGAAAGAATTGTTTTTCTTTGAAGATTATATGATTGAAGGTAACTCTATGGATTTACAAAATGTACCCAATAGTATTGTCCTCGGAGAGATCTTGGCTGAAAAATTAATGCTTCGGATTGGTGATCTGGTTCAGGTTACGGCCCCAAATGGAGAGCGCTTTCAATTGAAGCTAGTGGGCTTATTTCAAACCGGTATTGCTGATATTGACAAAAGTCAGTCCTATGCTTCCATTTTAACCACACAAAAAATTCTTAATCGCCCCAATGATTATGTAACGGATATCCTGGTCAAATTACATGATGTGAAGCGTGCTCCTGCATTGGCCAAGTATTATGGTAAATTATTCAGTGTGGAAACCATTGACATGAATACTGCCAACGCACAATTTGATACCGGGAGTTCTATTCGTTCATTGATTTCGTATGCAGTTGGTATTACATTGTTGGTTATCGCAGGTTTTGGGATTTATAATATCTTGAACATGTTGATCTATGAAAAAATGGACTCGATTGCCATTTTAAAAGCGACTGGATTTTCGGGGCAAGATGTGAGTCGTATTTTTAATACCATTGCTTTAGTTATTGGAATTGCTGGAGGTGGATTAGGACTACTATTTGGTAACTTATTATGCCATTTAATTCATTCAATTCCGTTCAACACGGATGCTTTGCCAACCATTAAGACGTATCCAATTGATTTTAGTACCAAATATTATGTCATCGCGGCATTGTTTTCAGTTATCACCACCTACTTTGCAGGTTATTTCCCCTCGAGAAAAGCCAGTAAAGTTGATCCGGTTGCAATTATTAGAGGGAAGTAATGAAAAAGACATTAATTGAGGCGCAACATATCGGTAAATACTTTTACTCTCCCAAGAAGGTGCAGGTCTTAAATGACATCAGTTTCAAAATTGATGAAGGCGAATTTGTATCTGTTATTGGCAAGTCAGGATGCGGTAAATCAACGTTGCTTTATATTCTATCCACGATGGATACTGAATATGAAGGCGACTTAAAGATTGACGGTGTGGCTACAAAAAAGAAGACACCGCATGAATTGGCCCATATCCGGAATGAGAAAATTGGATTTGTTTTTCAGTTCCACTATCTATTGACGGAGTTTAGCGTCATCAAAAACGTCATGTTTCCCGGTATCAAATTGGGAAAATATTCAGAAGAAGAAGTTGAGCATCAAGCATACGAAAGGTTGAAACTATTGGGCATCGAAAACGAAGCTTTAAAGAACTCCAACCAACTTTCTGGCGGACAAAAACAACGCGTTGCTATTGCCCGCGCACTCATTAACAAACCTAAAATCATTATGGCCGACGAACCTACTGGAAACTTAGATGAAGGCAATAGTGAATTGGTTTTTGATATTTTTAAAGAGATTTGTGCGGAGCTCAATCAAACGATATTAGTGGTAACGCATGACAATGACTTCGCCAATCGAACAGACCGCATTATTGAACTTTCTGATGGTGAAATTTTATCCGATGGACCTCCGTTAATCGGTATAGGATAATTGGTGATTACTGCACAACGAAACGAATCACCTGTCGGGCATCGCCCGAAATAACCTCTACTATATAAAGTCCCTTTGTTTTTACCAGATCAGATAAATTAGACTCATTCGACTTTAATGCAGCACGTTTTATAAAGTATAGACACAAACTGAATGTCCTCATTTATTCTTAACCGACCAGAAATTGCTTCATAATCGATTAATGACATTCCACTCAAACCTTCTACTAAAGTAACTTCAAATCCGGACAGCTCGTGATTAGCTTGTAGTGGTTTTAATTGATTTTCTCGATCTAAAATCATTCTCTTTTCATCACTTTTCACAGTTGGATAAAAATCGATAATCAAACCAACAGGCTCTTTTTGTGCGAAAGAAAAATGAGTAATGAATAAAAAAAATAGAATTAGGGACTTAATTTTCATGGGGTATATTTAGACCATTAAGATAAGAAATCTATTCAAAACATTTTTTAGAATCGGCTTAAATAAAAAAAGCCCCAGTACTCTAGCGATGATGAGTACTGGGGCCGTATTTAAATTTGAAATATCCTAGTGACTAATTGTGACCTTCTTAGTCATCAATGTATTTCCTGTTGTTAATTGAACAAAGTAAACCCCTGTTTCCACATGGGATAAATCAATTGTTTTTGTTGTATTTACGACAAAGTCCTTATAAACGACCTGCCCTCTTAAATCGATCACAGCAATACTTGCATTGTCAGCTACATTGTTGGTTTGTACATTTAGCACACCGTACGTTGGGTTTGGATAAATACTCCACTCTAAAGGAGCTTTTTCAGTAATATTATCAAAACCGACTTCAATACAATCTGTCGTATCTGAACATCCACCATCGATCGAAATGATTACTGCGTATGAACCAACTTCCGTAGCGGTGTAAGCTTGATCCGTTGCTCCGTCAATTGGAGTATAATCAGGACAAGCGACCCATTGATATGTTGCTCCTGTTTCCGCTGCGGTTAAAGTAAATCCATCTACCGAAACGGTTAAATCGATTGTTACATCTAAACCAACTTCATAATCTGCAGTAACTTCACAGCCATTGTCATCCATTACAGTTACAGGGTAAGTACCTGCCATTAATTCCGTTAAATCAGCTGGAATATCATAAGGAGCTGTTCCGCCTGTCACCTCCTCAATTACAATTGAACCATCCATTGCTCCCGGACAAGATTCGTTCGTTACGGTTGCCGTAATTACAATCTCCTCTGGTTCTGTTAATTCAAATAAAGCAGTTGATTGGCAACCGTTTGCATCTTCTACAGTTACTTCGTATGCACCTCCAGCTAAATCAGCAAGATCTTCTGTATCATCAAAATCTCCGGTTCCATCATTATCCCAATCAAATGAATAATCTGGTGTTCCGCCAGATACGGTGATATCTATTGTACCATCTTCTTCCCCAAAACATGAGGGATCTGTTGCGATTCCGTCAATTGTTATGGTCTCACTTCCATCAATTGTAATCGTCGTTGTACACGAATCAATATTTCCATAAATATCAGTAGCATAAAGCGTAACCTCTTGCTCACCGACATCTGCACATGAGAATTCAGTTGTTGATAAGGATAAAACATCAATTCCACATCCGTCAGTTGTGCCATCATCAATATCAGCAACCTCGAGCGCAAGAGATCCTGTCTCATCCAAAATGAAAGTTCCTGAACCAATACAAGCCAAAACAGGCGCTAAGGAATCAAGAACCGTAACTCCTGCCGTGCAAGTTGATGACAATGCTTCTGAATTTGTAACAGTTAATGTAACTTCTATGGCACCAACAGGTATTTTAGAATAAGTCCCGGCTGGAATTGGATCCGCTGCTGTTGCATTGTCAGACTCGCCATCCAAAGCATTAATTCCACTGAATGTCCAGTTTCCAATATCGAAAGTTGCACCATCAGGACCAGAATCTGAAATACGATAAGCCCATCCATCTAGATATTCCCAGGGTTCACTCGTACCATCTACATCAATATCACCAAAAACATCGATAACGGCTCCATCCATAAATAATTCAATTGCATCATCCCCATTAATACTCATGGCGACACCTGTATAATCAGGAGCAAATCCAAACCAGTTTTCGAATTCTACTTCTACAGAAGCCACGTAGATATGCTGGCCAGCAGTAGCTGATACCGCTGGAAATGTAAATTCTTCACCATCGGTTCCTCCTCCGTTGTTAGCAGATCCTAAACCGTAAATACTAAGGTCTTCAATATCATTGATTACGTATACCTCGACTCCTTTTGGAAATCCACCTGGAAGCGGACCATCGTAAACAGCTGAGATCACCATGCTTGGACCAACGTCCCCTGTAAAAATATCATCACAGTTAAAATCGATGATGCTTGATTCGAAAGTTGTTGCACCGTCACAACCCAATAATGAACCGCCATCTAGATCTTCTGGATCTAAAGTGGCTGTTCCGTCAGCACCTAAATATAAATTTACATTTTGACAAACTGCCGTTGGCGCACCACAGGTGAAAGTAATCGATAAGATTGGCGCAACACCATCATCTTTAGATCCAAATCGACGAGCAGTACATGTTGAACCTTCATCCCCAATTAAGATCCATCCAAAGTTTGAACTCGGATCATCTAACCAACTTTGAACATCAGAAACCATAGTTGCACCTGTCCAGTCATAGTCGCCTTCAACTGCTGTCAAAACAGTAGTTGCAGAGGCAACCGGATTAAAGTCACCTCCAGCAGTTACCCAAGGTTCTGTTCCAAACATTGCATCAAGCCAGGTTGCATCTGGAGCAATTGCAGCAGCCCCAGTCCCTGTTCCACTAGAAGCGCCCTCTCCCCAGTCTTGAGTCACTGCGTGTATAGAATAATCCTCAGCAGAAGCATCGACACCAGAATTATCGACATTTAAAGTCAAGGTTACATCTGTAACGGTAACACCTCCGGGTATTAGACCAGCAATATCGAAGTGTAATAAAGCTCTTCTTGAATTGTCAGTACAAGTTTGTCCTGAGTACAATTTACCCAGTCCGTTTGAGTTTGAACTCTCAGAATAGATCGAGTTATCCTTATCAGGGTTAATTTCAATTGTTGATTGAGCAAAAGTCAACGGACTGATTCCCATCAACAAAAAAGACCACAGTAATTTTTTAAACATACGTGTTAAGTTTAAGTTGCTAAGTACGAGCATATCACATACAAAATGATTATGCCTGCATAATTATTCACACCAAAGGTAAGGATATTTATTGATCCTTGAGATAAAACCTTGTTAACAAAAGATTAACAGCCAAAAACATAACATAACAGGTAGTTTAAGACATAAAGCCAACGGCAACTGTTGCGTTTGATAGAGGGTCTACCAATATAAAAGAACCATTTTTAGGGTTGGATTGATACTTGTCCAAAACAACTGGTGCAGCCGTTTTTAATGTTACCTCACCAATTCCATTCACTTTCAATGCTTCCGTTGATGGCCTATATTCTAAAGTCTCAAAATCAAGTTGAGAATTAACCGAATCAATTTTAACTTGAGTTGAAAATGAACCTTGCCTTAAAATATATTTTTGAGCGGGGTTAAGCGGCGTGGTATTTAGCCAGCACATGCTTGACTCCAATTTCTTATCTCCTAATGCCGATTCGCCATTTAATTGCAATTGATCTCCTCTTGAAACATCAATATCATCCTCTAATTCAATCACCACGGAATCACCTGCTTTTGCCTCGAGCAAATGATCTTTATAACGGTGAATGGCTTTTACTTTGCTTGATTGCGCAGAGCCGGCAACAGATATGGTATCACCTAATTTGACTGAACCACTGACAACTTTACCAGCATATCCTCTAAAATCATGAAATTCATCTGAATGTGGGCGAATGACGTATTGAACATTATAACGAAATGGCAAGTTTTCGAATATTCCATCTTCGATAGCCTCTAGATGATCGATTACAGTTGGTCCTGTATACCAAGATATGTTTTTAGAACGATTCACCACATTATCTCCATACTTTGCTGAGACGGGGAAGTAAGTACAATTTCGATCATTTAGATTGAACTTTTCAGAAAGTGGTTCTAGATCTTTGAGTATCCCGTTGTAAACCGTTTCGTTATAATCAACTAAATCCATTTTATTAATCACGAACATGATCTCTTTAATTTCCATCAATGATGCGATGAATAAATGCCGTTTTGTTTGCTCGACTATTCCATTTCTTGCATCAATTAAGATCATAAACACTTGTGCATTAGAAGCACCCGTAATCATATTTCGTGTATACTCAACATGGCCTGGAGTATCTGCTATAATGTATTTTCGCTTATCCATTGCGAAATAAATATGCGCGACATCTATCGTAATTCCTTGTTCTCGTTCTGCTGTCAACCCGTCTGTAATCAAAGATAAGTCTACCTCTTTTAATCCGCGTTTTTTTGAAACGGCTTCAATTTGAGCAATTTTATCTTTAGGAAGTGATTGTGTATCATGCAAGAGACGACCGATAAAGGTACTTTTTCCGTCATCTACACTTCCAGCGGTTGATAATCTGATAATATTCATAATATTCCTTTCTTAATATTTAAAAATAACCTGCCTCTTTTCGCTCCTCCATGGCAGCTTCCGAACGCTTATCGTCGATCCGTGCTCCGCGTTCCGAAATCTCTGCTGCATCTATCTCCGCAATGACAGCCTCTAATGAACTGGCAGAAGAAGCAACAGCAGCAGTGCAGGTCATATCTCCCACAGTCCTAAATCGCACTTCTTTCTCAAAAACCGTTTCTTCCTGATCTCTGTGTATAAATGGTGAATCTGACCAAATCAAACCATCTCTTAAAAAGACAGCTCGCTTATGAGCGAAATAAACAGATGGTAACTCAATATTTTCCCGCTTGATATAATTCCACACATCCAGTTCTGTCCAATTCGAAATTGGGAAGACCCGAATATTCTCGCCAGAATTGATTTTACCATTTAAAATATCAAACAATTCGGGTCGCTGATTACGCGCGTCCCATTGTCCAAAGTCATCACGAAAGGAGAAAATGCGTTCTTTTGCACGCGCTTTTTCTTCATCTCTTCTCGCTCCACCAATACAGGCGTCGAATCCAAATTCTTCAATAGCATCTAAAAGTGTTACCGTTTGTAATTTATTACGACTCGCATAGCGACCAGATTCTTCTTTAATATTCTTTTCATTAATCGAATCTTCTACATAACGGACAATTAAATCAAGTCCGAGTTCTTCCATTAATTCATCGCGAAACGAGATAGTCTCCGGAAAATTATGCCCCGTATCCACATGTAATAATCGAAAAGGTACGGGAGCTGGATAAAATGCCTTGACAGCTAAATGAACCAATGTTATCGAGTCTTTACCGCCGGAAAAGAGAATGACAGGATTGTCGAACTGAGCCGCAACCTCGCGCATGATATAAATTGATTCGTTTTCTAATTCATCTAAATAATTCATCTTCATTTATTTCGTTTGATGCAATCCACATTCTTTTTTGCTGTTCTCCCACCACCAACGACCGGCTCTATTATCTTCGCCCGGCATAATTGCGCGGGTGCAAGGACTGCATCCGATACTTGGAAAATTTTTGGCGTGTAAAGTATTGACGGGTACATTAAAAACATTGATATATGCCTCGATTTTATCATCAGGCCAATAAAACAAGGGATGGATTTTAACAATCTGATTTGACTCATCCCACTCGACCGGGGTCATTTGATTGCGATAAGAAGATTGTGCTTGACGTAATCCTGTTATCCAAACTTCTTGACCGGAAAGGGCTCTTTTTAAAGGTTCAATTTTCCGAATTGCGCAGCATGTTTTTCGCGCCTCAACATTTTCATAAAATGAATACGGTCCTGATTTTGAAACCATCTCCTCAACAGCATCACGATTCGGATAATACGTTTTAATCTTTTTCTTATATTTTTTTACTGTGCGATCAAATACGGCATAGGTTTCTTCAAATAATCGACCGGTATCTAAAGTAAAAATATCGATTGGTAATTGATTAGAAGTAATCATGTGTGTAATCACCTGATCCTCCTTACCAAATGATGTCGAAAAGACAATTTTATCTGAGATTTGAGTAATCGTTTTTAAAATTGAATCAGCCTCCTCAAAAGAAAGGCCCAATATATCTTCTTGTATTCTTGTCATGGGTTATATAAATTTATTCCAAAATCTTTCATGGAAATAATAGAGGATCATTTTGGTAAATACTTCTACCGTTCCAATAGACGCTGCTAACGTCAACTCTCCGGTTAACACATAGGCGATAACCATTGTGTCAATGGTGCCAACAATACGCCAACTGATGGTTTTGATAATCGACTTACTAGTCGAATCTCCCCTTCTTACTCCTCTTTTATGTACCAAAAAATCAAATAGCATTCAGTCGTTTTGGCGACAAATATAGTTATTCTATCGAATTTATAGATTATTACTGTAAATTTTTTTATTCCTCTGCGTTGATGATATCAGCTAGGGTTTTATTTTCAAGTATTTTAAGCATTTCGTCTCTGACTTCAATCATCATCGCGTTCAAACCACACGTCTCTTCATCCACACATTCTTCGCAAGGTTCATAGTAATTAAGACTAACACAAGGAAGTAATGCTATCGGACCGTTGAACATTCGAATGACATCTGCTAATAGCACGTCTTTTGCATCGCGGAGTAAATAATAGCCTCCACCTTTCCCCATTTTACTGTTGAGGATTCCGGCCTTCTTGAGGTCTAACAGAATACTCTCTAAAAATTTACGTGGAACTTTTGTTTTAGATGCAACCTGACTAATTAAAACTGGCGTACGCTCTTCTTGCTTACCTAAATAAGTCAATGCGTGAAATGCATATTTTGTTTTTTTGGAAAGCATGTTAGACATAAAACTGGTGTTCTTTATTTAAACAAAGTTAAGATTAGTTTAATTCCAGCTATGATTGAAGCCAGATTAATTGAGAAAGTTTCGTGTATTCCTATTCTGAATAATTGATTCTTAAATACTAATCTTAACAGGCATAATTAACTTTTAACAGTGCCTCACTCTTTAAATTCAAAAGAACAATTGTTGATACAATAGCATCATTTAATGATCGATCATTGAACTTTTAAATTTGACTAAGTCAATTAATTTTAGAACATAATAGAGTTGAACGTTTTCAATTGTTGAGTTGGGCAAAGCCAACCATTCGCCCGATCTAAACGTTTATACTACACAGACCTTTTCAAAACGACACATATGAGACAGCTAAAAATTACCAAACAAGTAACGAATCGAGAAACTGCATCATTAGACAAGTACCTCCAAGAAATTGGCAGGGTGGATCTGATTACAGCTGAAGAAGAAGCTGTACTAGCGCAAAAAATTCGAGAAGGTGATAAAGCGGCGCTCGAACGTTTAACGACGGCTAATTTGCGTTTTGTAGTTTCAGTATCTAAACAATATCAAAACCAGGGTTTATCGTTGCCAGATCTTATCAATGAAGGGAATCTCGGACTTATTAAAGCGGCAAAACGTTTTGATGAAACGCGTGGATTTAAGTTTATCTCCTATGCGGTTTGGTGGATTCGACAGTCTATTTTGCAAGCCTTAGCAGAGCAAGCACGTATCGTACGTTTACCTTTGAACAAAATTGGTATCATCAATAAAGTGAACAGGGCTTTTTCTGATCTGGAGCAAGATTTAGGCAGAACGCCAACCATTGATGAATTGGCTGATGCGTTAGAACTATCTCACAAGGACATTAAGAATTCTCTGGAGAATAATGGTCGACATGTCTCAATGGATGCACCTTTAAAAGAAGGTGATGAAGGGAGTTCAAGCATGTACGATGTCTTACAAAACTCGGAGCAAAACAATCCTGAAAAGGATCTAATCATTGAATCATTAAGAGGTGAAATTGAACGCTCATTGAGTACTTTAAAGCAAAGAGAAGCTGATGTGATTCGCTTGTACTTCGGTTTAGATAACAATCCACCAATGACATTAGCAGAGATTGGATTAAAGTTTGATTTAACTCGGGAACGTGTTCGTCAGATTAAGGAGAAAGGGATTCGAAAGCTAAAAACCACATCACGTAGTAAAATGCTTCGTGCATACCTTGGCTAAACGCCATTCACTAAAACTGAATATTATTGAGTTTGTAATAAGCGCCATCTTTATTGGCGATTAGGTCTTTGTGCTTGCCTTGTTCGACTATTTTTCCTTTATCCAATACAAGAATATTGTCTGCATTTTTTATAGTAGATAAGCGATGCGCAATAACAAATGATGTTCGGTCTTTCATAAGCTGCTCCAGCGCATCTTGCACCAATTTTTCGGATTCAGAATCGAGTGCTGAAGTTGCCTCATCTAAGATTAAAATCTTTGGATTTTTGAGCACTGCACGTGCGATCGCTATACGTTGCTTTTGGCCTCCGGACAATTGAATTCCGCGGTCACCTACCATTGTTTCGAATTGATCTGGAAACTCCTTAATGAAGTCAAATGCATTGGCTTTTTTTGCTGCAGCTATGACTTCCTCTTCAGTGGCGTCTTGTTTTCCATACAAAATATTCTCCTTGATCGTTCCTCCGAAAAGGATTACCTCTTGCGGAACAATGGCGATTTGTTCACGCAAGTTCTCGACAGCAACCTCATTCACATTCTGATCATCAAAATAAATGGTTCCTTGCGAGACCTCATAAAATCGCATGAGTAAGGATGAGATGGTCGACTTCCCAGCTCCAGAACTACCCACTAATGCTGTTGTTTCGCCTACATTACAATCAAAACTAATTCCGTCTAATACCGTGATCTCTTCACGTTGCGGATAACGAAATACAACATGATCAAATCGAACACGTCCTTTAAAATCTTTCAATTCTTCACCTTCCTTAGCCTCTGAAGGCTCTCCTAATATGCCCATCAAATGTTCTGTGGCTCCAATCGCTTTTTGAATTTTAGCGTATAAATCAGGAATGGCACCGAAAGAAGCACCCAAAAAAATCGTGTATAAAATGAATGCATTGAATTCATTTCCTGTAATATATCCGTCCATTTGCATAGACTTTGCCTTCCAGATCACAAAAGCAATTCCACCAAACATTCCGAAAATGATAAAAGAAACAAACAAGCCTCGCATCAAGCCACTCTTAATATTTAGCTTCATCACGTTGTGAATTCGCGCTACAAACCGATTCGTTTCATACGACTCACTGGTAAATGCTTTCACATTAACAATACCGGTCAAAACCTCATCCAATATCGCATTAGAAGAGGCCGATTCATTTTGTGCCGATTTGGATAGTTTACGAATGTAGCGACCAAAGATGATTGCTATAATCGCCAATAACGGCACTACGGCTAGCATCCATAATGCCAACTCCCAACCAAAATAAATGATTGCCACAAGCGCCACAATAATCGTAACAAACTGACGGAAAAATTCTGCAATGGTTGTATTGAGTGATTCTTGTAAAAGATTGATATCGGTTGCAACACGTGAGGTTAACTCCCCTACTTTATTTTTGTTAAAAAAATCGAGTGGCATATTCACCAAGGCACTAAATGATCGTCGCTTCAAGTCACGCAGTACCTTTTCGGTAACCGTGCTAAAAATCCATACACGGAAAAATGAGAAAAATGCTTGTGTTCCAAAAACCACTAACATTACAATCAACAGCATATTGATATCATTGAGGTCAATTGAACCCAAGTCAAATATCGGTTCTTCCTCTGGATTTGCTCCAATCAATTGCCCCATCAGCGCAGGGAATAGCATAGCCGTTAAACTTGAAAAAACCAAAAACAGCCATCCAACTGTGTAGATTCCACTGTAAGGTTTTAAAAAACGTAAAAAGCCTCCCGCTCTTTTATACGACTCCTTGGATAATTCTACTTTTTCGCGTTTCTTTCGGTTTCCAAACATGTTGATAATATCAAAACAGGTGCAAAATTAAAGGGTTTGAATACATTTAATGTCATAAAAAACACATTATTTAGAAAATTAATCGGGAAAGCTTTGTACTCTATTTATTTGTTATATCTTTGCATCCCGTTTGGGATTTAGAAAAAAAATTAGAGACCTTATAATATTTTTTAGAAATGAGTAAAAGAACATTTCAGCCGTCATTAAGAAAGAGAAGAAACAAACATGGTTTCAGAAGTAGAATGGCTACAAAGAACGGTAGAGCAGTAGTCAACCGTAGAAGAAAAAAAGGAAGAAAAAAGTTAACGGTTTCTTCAGAACGTATGGCAAAGCGATAAGCCTGCGCTGAGGTTACGACCTTATATAATATTCAAAAGCTTTCCGATTATTCGGGAAGCTTTTTTTATTCATCCGCTTTTTTACGCGGGTTGACTATTTGACCATTTCGACGAAAAAATTAATTTTGTATCCATGAAAAGCGACTATAAATCTGGACTTAAAGTAGGAATACTTGGTGGAGGACAATTGGGAAGAATGTTTATTCAAGAAGCATTGAACTTTGATTTACATATTCATATCTTAGACCCTAATGATCAATCACCCTGTGCTCACATTGCTCATGCGTTTACCAAAGGAAGCTTACAAGATTTCGATACCGTATATCAATTTGGTCAAGGCAAAGATGTCGTTACAATAGAAATCGAGCATGTTAATGTAGATGCATTAGAACAACTCGAGAAAGACGGCGTTCAGGTGTATCCGCAACCTTCATTGATTCGATTAATCCAAGACAAAGGTTTACAGAAGGAGTTTTATCGTAAAAACGACATTCCAACTGCACCTTACCGTTTAATTGATAGTGAAAAGGAACTGGAAAATCATGCTGATTTTTTACCCTTTGTTCAAAAAGTAAGAACCGGTGGCTATGATGGTCGTGGCGTACAAACCATGCAAACGACGACAGATTTTGAAAAAGCACTAATCGGCCCAAGCGTTTTAGAACAGTTTGTTGATTTTGATAAAGAGTTATCTGTTATTGTCGCGCGTAATGCGAATGGTGATGTCGAGGCTTACCCGATTGTTGAATTGTCTTTTAATCCGGTCGCTAATTTAGTAGAATTCCTATTTGCCCCTGCTGATGTTTCTGCGGCGGTAGCGGTAAAAGCAACTGAGATAGCAAAAGATATCATTGAAAAAATGGAAATGGTTGGCCTACTTGCCGTTGAATTATTCTTAACAAAAACAGGTGAAGTATTGGTGAATGAAGTTGCTCCTCGACCCCACAATAGTGGACATCAAACCATTGAAGCCAATTTCACTTCTCAATACGAACAACATATGCGTTCGATCATTAACTTACCACTAGGATCTACCCGTGCAACAATGCCATCAGTAATGGTTAACCTATTGGGAGAGCCGGGTTATACAGGACGTGCAAAATACCAAGGACTTGAAACCGTTATTAGTTGGGAAGGCGTTTATCCGCACCTTTATGGTAAATTAGAGACTAAGCCTTTTCGAAAGATGGGACATGTCACCATTATTGACGAAGACTTGGATAAAGCAAAAGAACTGGCTTATAAAGTCAAAGACATACTTAAAGTAATCAGTGAATAAGAAACACTTGAACCACATTGAATCTTTGCGCGCCTTTGCTGCGCTGAGCGTGGCTATCTTTCATTTTACTAATTACTACAACGGATTTGATTTCCTAGTCGAAAGCGAAGCCCAACGTTCTGTTTTTAGATATGGAGCTCAAGGCGTTGAGATGTTTTATATGGTCTCGGGATTCATCATCCCCTATTCGCTTTATAAGAGTCGTTATCAACTAAAGCACTATTTCCACTATTTAGGAAAACGACTATCTCGTCTCTTACCTCCTTATTTCATAACCATTGGTTTGATTGTTTTAATCGGGTTTGGTTTAACAACCTACTTGTGGGGTGGGGTGTATGACCTCAAAATCAAACAGATTATTGCAAATGCCTTTTTTGCTGTTGACTTCATAGCTGCGTTTGATAGTTTGGCTGGTTATTTCCCAGACAATACATGGATGAACCCGATTTTTGAAACACTTAAAGTTGAGCTTCAATTTTATCTTTTAATTGGATTGTTATTCCCACTCATTAATAAGAACCGCTGGGTATTAATTCTATTGACGCTAATTTGGCTTTACGCCGGAATAGAAACAAGTTCTGCCAATACGGTTCTTGTGCACGGACCTTATTTTCTGCTTGGATTAGCTGGGTTCTTCATTTTCGAAGAGGGTTGGAATAAAACTTCTATCACTGTGGCCGTGCTAGCCTTGACCTCATTATTCTTTTACTACGTTCCGCAAGATTTCATTGTCGCTATTTTAACTTTTGCTTTTATCCTTTTTGTTCCTTCTGGATTTCGTTTTCTGAATCTTACTGGGCGCATATCTTATTCCTATTATTTGACACATGGTTTAACCGGTAGTTGGTTCCTCTATTTCACATTTGATACCCCTCTCGCACAGGATTATCCCTATTTGATGGTTATATTTGCATTATTGATCAGTTGGATTGGCGCTTTTGTCATGTACAATGGAATTGAAAAACCAAGCATGCTGATTTCAAAACGAATCAAATACAAGAACAAAAAACAAGATAATGGCTGAAGTAGGAATCATCATGGGAAGTCAATCTGATCTGCCAGTCATGCAGGCCGCAGCTGACATCCTAAAAGAGCTAGGTATTGATTATGAAATGACCGTAGTTTCCGCCCATCGAACTCCCGAAAGGATGTTTGAATACGGGCAAAACGCTCATGAGCGTGGATTAAAAGTGATTATTGCTGGAGCCGGAGGTGCTGCTCACCTTCCGGGTATGATGGCTTCCATTACACCACTCCCAGTAGTAGGTGTACCAATTAAGTCAAGCAATTCTATTGACGGTTGGGATTCTATTTTATCCATCTTACAAATGCCTGGTGGTATTCCTGTGGCTACTGTTGCTTTAAACGGAGCAAAAAATGCCGGTATCCTCGCAGCAAGTATAATTGGCAGTGCTGACCAAAATGTATTGGAACGGATTATAGCCTATAAAAAAACGCTTAAAGAAAAAGTTTTAAAAACGGCAGCAGAAATGGAAGCTAATCAAAGCTAATTTTCTAGAAAAATCTCGTTTCAGGATTGTCCTCATCCAACAAAATACAAATCATGAAAATTGAAGAAGAATTACAGTCTAAGTTCAAAAGTGAACACCATAAATTAGTGGTTAACCTTCATTTAACTTACGTGCGGATAACAGCGCGTTTTCAAGACCTAATGAAAGAGCATGGCCTGACGGCAACACAGTATAATGTATTGCGTATTTTGAGAGGTCAAAAACAAAAACCGGCCAGTATCGGTTTAATTAAGGAACGTATGATTGAACGTAATTCAGATGTGAGTCGTGTGATTGATCGTTTATTGAAAAAAGATTTGATTGAGCGAAAGGCTAACAAAGATGATCGACGCCAAAAAGATATCATTATCAACGATCGTGGTTTAAACATGCTCGAAACGATTGGAAAAGCTGAAGACGATTTTTTACAAGCTTTTGAAGATATCTCGCTAGAAGAGGTTAAGAAAATGAATGAATTTCTAGATCAAATACGTTCAAAATTAAATAAAGGTGACTCAGAATATTGAGAATAATCTTATATTTATGTGAACAGAACGCTATCAATGTTTAAAACAAATCTTGGTTTATTGAGAGTTATCGGCCTTCTTGAGGGCATCTCTTATTTGGTCTTAATCGGAATTGCTATGCCGCTAAAATACATCTGGGATAAACCAGAAATGATTTATTCAACGGGAATGGCTCACGGACTTCTTTTTGTATTATACATCTTCTTTGTGCTCTTGGTAGGTTATCAGTATAAATGGTCGTTCATAAAGATTTTTTGGGCGCTATTGGCCTCTCTCGTTCCATTTGGAACCTTCATTGCGGATAAGAAATTGTTCCGTACAGCATAATTTTGGAAACACGCGACGAATATCTATTGGCACTCAGACCTTCGATTGATATCGATAGAAAGGGTAAAAAAAGTGAATTGGAAAATTTCATGCATGAAACCTTACGTCCGGTTCTTAAATTTCAACAAACATTCATACAAGCGCTCATGGATGAAGAAAAACATATAAAACCTGAATCAATTCGCCAGCTTGATCAAGACAGTCGACAAAACTTCTTGGCCAATTATATTTCTAAAAATAATAAGGTAAGAGCCAGTCTGATCGGGTCAATTAGCGGATTGTTTACAACAGGTGAATTAGACTTTTATTTTGAACAGAAAAGAGAGTTGGATCGTCGAATAATTGAGATGTCCATCGTCAGGTACTTATCTACACTTTAAAGTAGTTCAAAGCCAAATCATAAGACTTTAGTCCAAAACCAAAGACACACCCCACTGCAACTGGAGAAATCAGTGAAGTATGACGGAAATCTTCTCGACCCGCGACATTTGAAATATGCACTTCAATTAAAGCAGTATCGACAGCTTCAATGGCATCTCTAATCGCTACGGAGGTATGGGTAAATCCTCCAGCATTCAGCACAATTCCATCCCAACCAACTTCTTGAATTTTATTGATCAATTCACCTTCAAGGTTTGACTGAAAATAAGACAAGTCAAGACTAGAAAAAACACCTTTAAGTTCCACAAAATAATCTTCAAAACTTTTTGATCCATATACTTCTGGCGCCCGTTTTCCAAGTAAATTTAGATTTGGGCCATTTAAAATCAGTATACGCTTTGCATGAGTCATGGATCAAATATAGGAAGGATTATCAAAGTTATTTGAAAATCGAGAAATCTTTATCTACCAACAGCGTAGAGGCATATTTGCGTGATTACGACAAATTTACCCAATATTTAGAATTACACAACAGTCCACAGCGCCCTATAGATATAGGTTTAGAGGATTTGCAAGAGTTTGTGCGCTGGATTACTGATTTCGGAATCGCAGCTCGATCACAAGCGCGAATTATATCAGGTCTACGTAATTTCTTCTTTTACTTAATCCTGGAAGATGAAATTAAAACGGACCCCACTGAATTACTTGACCTGCCTAAAATCGGAAAAAAATTACCTGAAGTATTGGATAAAGAGGAGATTGACGCATTAATCAATGCGGTGGACCTCTCTAAAAAAGAAGGACACCGTAACCGAGCCATCGTAGAAACTTTGTATAGTTGCGGACTGCGGGTTAGTGAACTCATTAATTTAAAAATCACCAACCTCTATTTTGAAGAAGGTTTCATACGTGTTATTGGAAAAGGAAATAAGGAGCGACTTGTACCAGTCAGCAAGTCCGTAGAAAAAGAAGTGAATATTTATCGCGAACACATTCGATGTCATCAAGACATTGAAGCTGGACATGAAGATTTTTTATTTCTCAATCGACGCGGAAAACAACTCACACGTGTGATGATTTTTACCATTATCAAACAGTTAGCGGAAAGCATCAACCTTCAAAAAAACGTCAGTCCGCATACATTCCGACACTCTTTTGCAACACATATGGTAGAACATGGCGCCAACCTAAGAGCCATTCAAGAAATGCTCGGTCATGAGTCGATATCAACTACTGAAATATATACCCACCTCAGTAATGATGTTTTGCGTGAGGCGATTATTAAGCATCATCCACGGAATAAATAGCGATATGTATTTTTTCGGCCTGCATTTACTAGACGCATTAGAAACGCATTTATTATTTTAAATCCCGTAACTTTACCCTCGTGTTGACAGATGAAAAATACATGCAACGGTGCATAGAATTGGCAAGACTAGGAATAGGTTATGCCGCACCGAACCCAATGGTAGGGTCCGTCGTTGTTCACGAAGGCAAGATTATCGGAGAAGGTTATCACGAGCGATGCGGTGAGGCGCATGCCGAAGTCAACGCAATAGGATCGGTCAAAGACAAGTCCTTGCTAAAATCATCGACGATATACGTTAATTTAGAACCTTGTGCGCATTTTGGAAAAACCCCACCCTGCGCAGACCTGATTGTAGCTTCGGCGATTCCAAAAGTTGTTATTGGCACCATTGATCCTTATGCCGAAGTTGCGGGGAAAGGTATTAAAAAACTCAAAGCAGCTGGAATAGACGTAACTGTTAACGTACTTCAAAAGGAATGCCTTGATTTAAATCGGCGATTCTTTACTTTTCACGAAAAAAAACGTCCTTATATCATATTAAAATGGGCGCAATCGGCAGACGGTTTTATCGATAAGTTAAGAACTCCAGGCGAAAAAGGTATTTATTGGATTACGGCCCCTGAAACACGCACATTAGTGCACAAATGGCGTCATGAAGAAGCCGGAATCATGGTTGGTCGATATACCGTTAAAACTGACAATCCCTCGCTAAATTGTCGTGATTATGATGGCGTCTCTCCTACTCGATTTGTAATCGATCAAAAAATGAGACTCGATTATGCTGCGTTTAATGTTGGTGATCGGAATGTTCAGACTTATATCTTGACCGAAAAAGAAATCACATCAAGTGGTCAGCTTCAATTTGTTCAACCCAAGAGCTTCGCTCCAAAAGACATCATGACCAAACTTTATGACCTAGCTATTCAATCCGTTATTATTGAAGGCGGTGCCTACACCCTTAATTCTTTTTTGAAGTCGGATATTTTTGATGAAATCAGAATCCTAACAGGAAGAACCAATTTGGATAAAGGAACAATTGCCCCTACTCTCCCAAAAAACGCTGTCTCCAAGGATCAATTCAAGTATGGCAAAGACCTAATAAACATTTATAGACATGATTGATTTATTATTGAGTGTCTTGTTCTTTAATGTCATCCTGATTCTATTCAAATTATTTGAAAAGTACCAAGTCGACAATTTCCAAGCGATTATAATCAACTATATCATTGCAGGATCTTGTGGTTATTTCATGTTGGAAAACCGTCCGAAACCAGTCGAAATTCTCGAATTTGATTTTTTGCCTTTTGCGGTTGTCATCGGTTTGTTTTTTATTGTTGTTTTTAACTTATTGGCCACTGGTGCTCAAAAGGTGGGACTAGCCATTTCTACCATTGCCAATAAGATGTCTGTAATCTTGCCTGTCATTGCGAGTATTATTTTATATGGTGATTCTATTAAGGCGATCAAAATAATTGGTATCCTGCTGGCATTGGGCAGTGTTTTCCTCAGTTCAATTGAAAAAGGTAAGCTCAGTTTTGATAAACAGTACTTGTGGATCATTATCGTTATCTTTTTAGGACAAGGTGTTGCAGATATCCTATTCAATTATGCACAACAACATTATGTTTCTAACGATCAATCACCCCTGTTTTTTGCCGTGCTATTTTACTCAGCGTTTATTTCAGGCTGTGTTCTATTGACAATTCAAATTATAAGAGGAAAGGAAAAGGTTAGATCTAAAAAACTTTTAAAAAATATCATTTGGGGAATTGCTGTGGGTATTCCGAATTATCTGACACTCTTCTTTTTCTTTCGTGCCCTGGAAAGTGGCTTTTTTGAAAGTTCTCAAGCGTATCCAATTCTAAATATGGGCGTTATTGTTATATCTGCATTGTCAGGCTGGATCATTTTTAAAGAAAAGCTCAACCTAATGAATTGGTTGGGAATTCTGATTTCCATGATCGCTATAGCTGCAATTAGCTTAGGTTAATCGACTGTTTAACGCGTTCAAAAGTCGTTTTTTTTAGATTTTTTATTTCCAGAAATAGACAACTTCATCAAGATAATGTACGTTTGTATATTGACGGTTAACTTTTTGGGAATTGGAGTTAAAGACGTTTTAGTTTGTAATAAGATTCCTAAACGAAAAGCAAAAGGAGGGTTACCCTCCTTTCCTTTTATTCCATTTTAGCCTAAAATGACGTTAATAAGACCAACTATTGGTGTAGGTATTAAAGAAATCAAAACCAAACTTTAAATTAAAATTAATGGAGGCGGCATTGTTCTCTCTTAAGACATAATAGGTGCCAATTTTAAATAATTGCCGTTTGATTTTAAATGCTCGCTCAATTCCAGCATAAAACTCAAGATGCGCATAGTTTGCTTCCCGAATAAAAAGGGCTCCTCCACCTCCAACTAATTCTAACTTCAGTTTATTGATAAGTGGAATCTTACTCATAATGGCACCATTAAAATGATGAATAGCATAAGCCTGCAAGTATGGTTGTGTTGTATTGAATGTCGAATCTAATAGCTGCATTGTATTGAGTGGATTAGAGAAGAAAAACAAATCTGAGCCTCTGATAAATTTGCGTTCAATATACTGCACCTCGTCGGCCGTTTTTCCGAAGAATGTTCCAGCTTCAACATCCCATTTCAAATTACCAAAGGTTGCAAGGTTAACCTCATCTGAAATACCCACTTCAAGAAAATCAAAATTGACATCTGATCCCAAAAGATTCGGAATGCCTTTTTTATACAACATTCGCAATTCAGGAAAGGCTGTTCCTACAACGATTTTCTTATTTCCTTTTAGGATATATTTCTGCTTAAATCGGTAAAGCAATTGTAATTCAACAATCGAAACCGTATAGGTCTCATAGGTTTCTATCTCAGGCCAATTTAAAATTTCGCCCAATTGAATGGCCCAAGGTGCCTTCTCAAGATTTGAAATATCGCGTCGCGTCGAATAATCAAAAGTGACACGTCCATAAAAACCATTCACCACTTCATAACGTTGACTAACGTTAAAAAATGTCTTTCGAACATAGTTACCCCTACTAAAGAAATTGGCAACGGATTGATCAAAGGTCACAAAATCATAATTGTCCCCAACACTAACCTCTAAATTCGCGAAATGTCTTGGTAGATAGGTATAAGCAACGGTAACATCGCCTCTAACATCTCTGTTACGAAATCCATAATCAATATCACCACTGATGCGAATATCTTGCGCGTTATCAAATTCTTTTGAATACGAACCTCCCAATCGATGACGGTATCCACCAATACCAAACGGTTGCATTTGACTAATCAACGGACTAATAAAAATTTCTTGTTTTTTCTCGCGATTTCTAAATCCTACACCGCTCAGCACAACATCCCAAAACCTGACTTTATTATAATCTGCATTTACACTATCAATGTATTCATTGCTCGTTGTAGCTCTTTCAATACTATCCTGAATCCGAATAAAATCTAATTCCTGCTGTTTCAAAGGAATCGGGCGGATGTCCTCCCAATAAGCCGAATCGCGATCAAAAGCAGCTTCATCGTATTCTAAAAGCACATTTTTAAATCCGCGATCGCCGAAGCCTTCCGCATCCTTTGATAAATTAAATTGATAATCTTTATGCTGAACTCGCGTATTACCCAAAACCAAATATGATCCATCCTTTATGGTGTATGAATACTCACGTCGGGTTACAATCCAATTGCCATCCACCAATTGAAAATCCTGGATAACTCTAAAATCCTGGAAAAAAGGCATGGAAGAAGCGTTTATTTTTAAATCCATCGATTTAATAGCCCATAGACTATCGATTACAAATAAGGTTCCTTCAAATAGAGCTGCTTCTTTAAAACGTGGACTTACATCAATTTCATAGATCTTTTGGTTATCCTCATTGAACACCGATTTTAGGGTAAATTTATAATTGACAAAAGCGTTCAATGCCAAAGGTGATACGAGTGGCTTTGTCGTAACGTGCGGTATTTCAATCAAGTTCTCGTAAATATCAAAATCACCATCTTGTGTTTTTTCAAAAAAGATGTATGGATTGTGCTGAATGACTTGTGTGGGCAAAATACTATTTGGATCAGAAAAATCTCCAGAAACCGTCACAGTACTATTAGACTTTTCAGCATAATCATTATGTGCGATAATGGTTTCTTTGTACTTGTTTGATTGCTGAAATCGCGTGATGGACTGGGACTCAATAAAATTCATCTTCTCCCGCAGACTCGGCGAACCAAAAGCTTCTTTTAAAGAGTCTGGTAATGCATTTCGTTTTCTTGGCTCTTTCTCCAATGCTGTTTTGACATAAGTTTCGCATTGGTAATTATCATATACTTTTCTGAATTCTTTTTTACGATCGATCACATTGTTGATGACTTCTTTGGCAATATCACGCTTATCTGCATAAATCTCCACCGTCTCTAAATCAGTAGACTCTGTTAGCAGGGTGACATTATGAATGACGACGGAATTCTCATCACTAATATGAACGGTGTCGATCAATGTTTCAAATGCTAACATCTTATATTGTATCACGATCGTTTTAAGATCACCTACTTCAAGAAAATAAGCTCCTTTCGCGTTCGAGGGCACCCCGTAAGTTGAATTTTCTACAGAAATCCGGACACCGGGAACTGAATATCCCTCTTCATCCAAAACGGTTCCTTTAACGACGTTCTGAGAAAACGACCAGGTTGAGCCAGCCAATAAAAACAGTAAGACAAGATTTTTCATAAGGTTTATGCTACTTTGTAGTATAAGTATACTATTAAACGACTTTGTTACAACTTCATCTCCCCCCACTAATCACCGTCGTTATGTTTGAGACGCAATACAATTTGATAAGTTACAGGTCACAATAAATAAATCAAAAAAAAACTGCAATAGCTACCTTAAGTATTCTATTGCAGTTTCCTTTTAATGCAAAGGCATCTTGCCGTAATCAGCGGCTAACCAAATAAATAATGGTACAAAGTTAAGACATTATTCCTGCCAATCCAAAATTTCATCGATTGTATTGTAAGAAATTGAATGGTAGTTAGGCCGTGCTTCTTGGTATACTACCCGTGCCCACTCCTTTTTTTCTGGAAAGTCAGCCAAGGCTGTATAAATCGGTCTTAAAAATTTTCTTCGTCCAACATTCATTAAAAACCCTTCTAAGTCGACATAAATTCCCTCGTAACCATGTTCAATTGAAGATACGTACCATTCTGACATGATTTCTGCATTGCCACAAGAACTGAATCCAAAGGCATCATCTAGTTTTTGATATTGAGTAGCTTCCGTTTCTTCAGGAATTTGTCTGATAAAATGCATCCATTCTTGTGTTGACCATTTATCTTCTGGAATAGCAAGACTTCCCACTGATTCCATATCTGCGACAAGTACCGATTTTTCTTCCACTTTCTCAAAGCGATCTGATTTGATTTCAATTGCATTATCCGGAATACCATCCTCATAAATCCATTCTTCCGTATTAAAAGTTACACCTTCAGTTTCTAGTAAGTTTGCATTTAAATAATCAACAAAAATTTCTGTGGTTAGTGTTTCAAATTCATGATCTTTAAAATAGGTTGAAATAAATGTATCGAACGCCTCTCTTCCGACAGCATCTTCTAACGTCTTTAAGAAAAGTGCTCCTTTCACATAAGCAATACTTGTCATACCTTCATCGGGATCACGACCTTCTAAATCCAATTTAAGTTGGGTATCTTCAGGATGGTCACCCTCAAGTATTTCAGTCGTTTCATGCATTAGTTCATCATACTCAATCGAAAATAACATATCCGAATGTTCCTTACCATATAAGGCTTCCATAATTCTACTCTCAAAATAAACAGTGAACCCTTCATTTAACCAGAAATCATCCCACGTTGCATTGGTTACTAAATTACCCGACCAAGAATGTGCCAATTCATGAGCAATCAATGATACTAAAGATCGATCACCAGCCAAAATTGTCGGTGTTGCAAACGTCAAACGCGGATTTTCCATTCCACCGTAAGGAAAAGAAGGAGGAAGGACAATCATATCATAACGCCCCCATTTATAAGGACCGTATAATTCCTCGGCCGCTGTGATCATATCTTCTACTTCAGCAAATTCATAAACACATTTATCGATCATCGAAGGTTCTGCATACACTCCCGTTCGATCGCCCAAAGATGCAAACTCTAGATCTCCAGCCGCCAAAGCAACCAAATAGGTTGGTATTGGTTGTTCCGTTTCAAAATGATACTTTCCTTCAGCATTTTTTTCCGTTGGATTATCAGCACTCATTACAGCCATTAAATCCGCAGGAACAGTAATATCAGCACTATACGTAATTCGATTACCCGGAGTATCCTGACATGGAATCCATGTTCTTGTCAAAACCGCTTCCCCTTGTGTAAAAACATATGGATGCTCTTTACCCGCGGTTTGTTGAGGGTTTAACCACAATAATGCTTTTGAATTGGGTTGTGTTGCATAATAAATAAATACTTTTTCGGTCTCTGCTTTTATTTTGACTGTAAGTGATTGCCCTAATAATTCATCGTATTCACCTAATTCAAAAGTCGTTTCTTCTCCGTTATCCAATTCAACCTTTTCAATGGTCAAATCGTGGATATCAAAAATCATTTCTTCTACTCCAGCCTTGTTATTCACATTATGAATAGCAACTCCAGATAGTACACGATTATCAAAATCAACATTCAAGTCAATATGCAAATGACTTGTGAAAATCTCATCTGTATTGGCATAAGAATGCTTGTCAACGGTAACAATAGAATCAGTAGTTACTTCAACTGCTGATCTTTGTTCATTTCCCTCAGTAGCTTCTGAACAAGCAACAAAAGCAGACATAGAAAGGATTGAAAGTCCTAATATATATTTTATGGTCATGTGGTAATCTTGAGAATTATAATTGGCAAAGATAATGATTCTAGCACAAGACCCTATAATTCAGAAACAGAATCCAAATTAAACCCATTAAACATTCATTATGAAATGATTTATCAAATAATGTGAATTTAAATGATGAACGGTTAGTGTATTTATTAATAATTATTTAATTTCACGGGCTCAACCGAATCATGACAATATGAGCGCAAATACGGCTACAGCACCGGAGAAAACCATTTTTGGACATCCAGTTGGACTGTATGTTTTGTTTTTCACAGAAATGTGGGAGCGATTCTCATATTACGGGATGCGGGGATTGTTGACTATTTACATTGCTCGTTCAGCTTCTTCTCTAATTAACGAAGGACCTGGTTTAGGTTGGAACACGGGAGATGCATTATGGATTTATGGTTGGTATACCATGTTGGTTTATGTGATGTCCATTCCAGGTGGTATCATTGCGGATAAGTGGTTAGGACAAAAGAAAACTGTACTGATAGGAGGTTTACTTCTATGTGTAGGACACGGAACGTTAGCAATTCCATCTGAGACAGCTTTTTTCACAGGTTTGATTTTAATTATTTTAGGAGTTGGTTGTCTTAAACCAAATATTTCCACTATGGTTGGTGGATTGTATCCTAATGGAGACCCAAGAAGAGATAAAGGGTTTACAATATTTTATATTGGTATCAATGTTGGTGCATTTCTAGCCTCGATTTCAGTAGGTTTGGTAGCATACTATTATGGCTGGCATGCTGGCTTTGGTCTTGCTGGAATCGGAATGTTATTAGGCCAAATTGTATACATGGCTGGGCTGAAACATTTAAAGCATGTTGGAAACTTCATTGGTAAATCGGAAGATCCAAAAGTAATTGAGGCATCTAAAAAACCTCTTTCTAAAATTGAAAAGGACAGAGTAATTGTTTTGATCCTCTCGTTCTTAATTATCATTGTGTTTTGGTCTGCTTTTGAACAAGCGGGTGGTTTAATGAACTTATACACTGATGTTAAGGTGGATCGATTCATAGGCTCATGGGAAGTTCCGGCTGCAGTATTTCAAAGTCTTAATGCTGGGTATATTATCCTCCTCGGGATGGTAGTTGCTGGATTCTGGGTTTGGTGGAAAAAATCAGGAAAAGAGTCTTCTTCTTTGTTTAAGATGGCCCTCGGAACCATTATTATGGGATTAGGTTTTGTCTTTATGATGTTTGCCTCTAAAGAAGCTTCTGCAGAGCCTTTTGGAAAAGCAGCTATGATTTGGGTAATCTTAGCCTACTTATTGCATACACTTGGAGAATTGTGCGCGTCGCCAGTATCATTATCTTTTATTACAAAGCTAGCTCCATTAAAGTATGCGTCAATCATGATGGGGCTTTATTTTGCTGCGACTGGCTTTGGAAACAAACTTGCGGGTTCGATTGGTGAGGCATCTCAATTAGAAAAGTATAGTGGTGATTTAATTGCTGAAGTCCACACGGTAAATGAACTTACAGGTAAAGTTGATTATGAATATGTTTTAAACGGTGAAGAAGTTAAAATCAACGATTACCCAATCAATCATGATTTAAATATCGAATTCAAAACAGACGTATATCTTACAGCTAGCGAAGAAATTGTTTTCGAGTTGCACGAAGGGGAGAATGATATCGCTAACATCATATCTTTTGACGAAGAGAATAAGGAAAGTCTCAAAGCAGAATTAAAAGATTTTGAAGCGACAGCGGAAAACCCTATGCACGCAAAATTACTGTTTGAGAAAGATGAAGAAGCCATTAAAGTAACTGAAAATAAAGGAGACGGACAAGATTATGCCGTAAGTTTTATAATGGACGAAACGCAGAACCAACAAGAATATAAAATATTCATGTGGATTGTTGTTTATACAGTAGCATTTGGCTTATTGCTATTGGTATTCTTAAAAAGATTAAAAAAATTAACACATGGTGCTGAAGATCAAGAAGAAACCATGCACGAAGAGGCTGAAGGATTTGAAATTGCAGATGTTGAATAAGAAGAGTTTATAGAAAATAATTTTTTATAGTAGTTAAGAATTTGATTTTATCGTAAATATGCAAGGAACTAAAGAACAACGAGCAGACTTTTTCAAGTCCAAAGTATTAGGACATCCATCAGGATTGTTTGTACTCTTTTTCACGGAAATGTGGGAACGGTTTTCATTTTATGGAATGCGCGTGCTCCTAATTAATTTCCTTACCATGGCGGTCATTGGTGTCAACCCAGGTTGGGAATGGACAGCTGAGAACGCAGGAACATTATTCGCCACCTATGCAGGCTTATTATATATCACACCTATTTTAGGTGGTGTTATAGCTGATAAATTTCTAGGTTATAGAAATGCGGTGGCAGTTGGTGCACTTATTATGACTTTAGGTCACGGTTTAATGGCATTAGAGACAGAAGCTTCTCTTTATGGAGGTTTGGCCCTTTTGGTCATCGGTACTGGTTTCTTTAAACCGACCATGACCTCAATCATTTCTGAAATGTATGAAGATCTTCCTGAGAAAAAGGATGGAGCTTATACGATCTTCTACATGGGAGTAAACGCTGGTGCCTTCTTCGGTATGATGCTTTGTGGATACTTGGCTGAAAAAATCGGATGGTCTTGGGGATTTGGTCTAGCAGGTATTTTTATGTTACTTGGACTTCTTCAATTCTGGTTTGCAAAACCATTATTTGGTGATATCGGCGCTAAACCGGACAAAACAACAAAAGAGGTTATTGCTTCTACTTCAAAAGTTCAACCAACTGAGGCGGAAGAGCCAAAAGAAGGTATGAACAAGCGAAACCCGTTTACCTTGGTCGACAAAATACTTACGGTACTTTCTTCAATATTCGGATTGGTCTTTTTATTACATGGACCATTCGCTATTAACGGAATGCCGCTGATTCCTGAATTCTTTGCTATTGTCTCTGATGGAGAAGAGGTGCTTCCTGCTAAAATGACATTCATTATCATTGGATTGGTCACATTCTTCCTTCCGTTAGTTATCAGTAGGATTGCGCGATACGACAGAATTGTTAGAGACCGGATGATTACTGTGGTCATTTTTGCATTCTTTACCGTATTCTTTTGGATGTCTTTTGAACAAGGAGCGAGCTCACTAGTGATTTTTGCGCGAGACTTTACGGATCGAATACTAGAAGGAGGAGCTGCAACGGCATTTTTGGTTGTTGACTTATTATTGACATTTGTTCCATTACTCATTATTACATGGGTATTGATTAGATTGTGGAAAGCTTCATCGCATATCATTAAAACTTCAAATATCATTTTAGCTTTTTGTTTCCTTGGTATATGGGGATTAGCGGTTTGGAAAACCAACCGTGATTTAAATACGAAGTCATACGAATTTACAATAGACTATGTCATTACACCTGAACTCAACGAAAGTGGAGAACAAGCTGTTGATGAAAAAACGGGAGAACTTGTATTCAATGAAACCCCACTTACACTCGGTTTAGCAGAAAATATGCCCGCAAACGCTACTGTTGAAACAAGAACATTGAAATTGGGAGAATACAAGCAATTCGAGCCAGGTACAGAGATCATGACGACCTTCGAATTAGACGCCTTTCGATAAGTAGATGATAAAAAGAAAATGAAAATCGATGCGCAATTAAAAGAGCACATTGACAAACAGAATCCAATTGTTATGGGAACTGTAGGTGAGATAAAAGGCAACGAGGTTGAAATTACAACTTCTTGGTTCTCGATTCTTAACTCCTTCTTTATTATTGCTTTTGCTTCATTGTTTTCGAAATGGTGGGAAAGCAAATACAACCCGTCAGGCGCACTCAAATATGGTCTTGGCTTAATTATTATGGCCATTGGTTTTGGTGTATTAGCATTCGGCTCAGAAGGTTTGGAAGAAGGATCAAGAGTTAGTTTGATCTGGTTAGTCTTGGCTTACCTATTCCACACATTAGGTGAGCTTTGCTCTTCTCCAGTTGGTCTTTCATACGTGAGTAAGTTAGTTCCTGCTCGTATGATTGGATTTATGTTCGGGATGTGGTATCTCGCGATTGCCATCGGTAACTATGCCGCTGGATCTTTGGGAGGAATGATTGAAACCATTCAAGAAGAATATTCTATGTCTACCTTCTTCTTAATATTCACGATAATTCCAGCAGCAGCGGGTGTATTAATCATCTTACTCAACCCGCTTATCAAAAAACTAATGCACGGCGTACGCTAAATCGCTTAGCATTAAATAAATATTTCAAAAACGATCGTTTCTTCTGAGACGATCGTTTTTTTTGCATACAATTTTCTTTGCTTATATTTGATACATCAATAAAATGCCTATGCACCCCATCTTAAGAAATATTCTAGCCGTACTTGCCGGATTAATTGCTGGCAACATTGTTAATATGGGGTTGATCGAATTGGGATCTATCGCTTTCCCATTAGAAGGTGCTGATCCGAATAATATGGAGGCTTTTGCGGCGGCCATGGTGAATGCGAAAGCAGAACATTACATATTTCCTTTTCTAGCGCACGCCTTGGGCACCTTAATTGGCGCCATCTTGGCTGCAAAACTCGGTGTTAAATACAAAATCACACTGGCGTTTGTCATCGGGTTCTTCTTCTTAGCAGGTGGTATAATGGTCAATTATTTGATACCAGGACCAACATGGTTTGCTGCATTGGATTTAGCTGTCGCCTACCTTCCGATGGCTTGGATCGGCGGCAAAATAGGAAGTCGCTTGAAAAAGTAAGAAGCACCTCTACTCTATAATAAAAGGTCGATCCTGATTCAGAACACTCAAATGGTAAACACCTGCAGCTAATTCAAAAATGTCAATGCTATTGACAGAACTATTAAACTGTCCTTCTAATACAATTTGACCAGCATCATTTAAGATCGTGTAGTTTGTATTCTGCAGTGATTCATTTAAACGAATATTCAATATATCACTCGCCGGATTTGGATAAATACCTATTTCAACATCTTGCTCGATTAAACTAGCGAGTTCCATATTTTCAACAACAAATCCATCTTGATTAATTATCCAATTATTCGGGTCAATATTGATGTCATCTACTTCTTCAGGGAATGTAAAAACAAATGTACCCTCACCTTCAATTAAATCGGATAATCTAAATGTTTCGGTATATCCCTCAACTCCTTCAACTTCTATTTCCAAATCGTTCGAAAAATACTCCGTTACTCCTGGCATAGAAACTAATTGGTTCAAAACAACCACAATCTCGTCTTCGACCATCGCATATTCAAGAGAATAAGTAGGATAGCCCTCACCATAATACCATTCATCAAAGAATGTTGAGAAATCCATACCTGATTCCGCCTCAGCTACATTCTTAAAATCCTCACCGGTAGCTGTTCCATCTATAAACTCTTCTTGAAAAGCTCGGAGCACTCCAAAAAACACTTCGTCATCATTTATAAGAAAACGGAAGGTATGAACGATGGCAGCACCCTTATCATAAGTTAAACGGCCACTAAATATGCGAGAAACATTTAAGGTGTCATCTACATAAACAGAACCTCCTGATGAGCTCATGATATTATCGTGACGATCAGCCATGTGGCCGACCTCATCACCGGGATAAAATTCAGCCATCATTAATTCCTCCGAATAGGAAGCAAATCCTTCATTAATCCAAATATCTGCCCATGAAGCGCAAGTTACATTGTCTCCAAACCATTGGTGACCGAGTTCGTGCGCTGTTAACCAGTTTACAAAATAACCTTGCGTAGTCATTGTTTGATGTTCCATTCCGCCTCCGATTGGAGCCATACAATGCCCATATTTTTCCTCGTGAAAAGGGTACAAGCCATAAACCTCTGAATAATATTCTAAATAGTCAGCCGTTTCATCGATGTCACTTTCAAAGTAAGGTAGACATCCGGGATTATCATAGATAAAATTCTGGATCATAATCGGCTCCGCTCCATCTGGCTCTGCATAAATGGTATACTCTATATATTCGGCCACAGACACAGAGATTAAATAATAATCAATCGGATAATTCGATTTCCAATCAAATCGGTGTTTTCCTCCACCTACTTCCTCAACACTTTGCAATAAACCATTTGATCCTGCCATGTTTTCTATATCAGTTGTGACCATTACACGAACAGAATCAGCTTTATCAGTCAATAACTGTTTCACCGGAAACCATTCATAAGCTGCAAATGGCTCACTTAAACTCCAAGTCACTTGATTTCCCCAACTTGGTGAAGAGTCATTACTCATTCCACCTCCTCCAAAAGGCCCCCCTCCAGTTGGTGGTGTTCCTTCGTAATCAATTTCGAAATAGAATGACTCTCCTTCTGTAAAAGTAACTGGAACTATAACAGCCGATTCATCTCTTGAAAAAGCGACAGGATCCGTTCCATTTAGGCGAATTTCAGAGATCGTAAAATCATCCCATAATTCAAAAAGAAAGGTTTCCATATCCGCAATAGCCGTTGCGTAGATTGATCCTGTTCCTGAAATATCCGTTGAAGTACGCTCTAGATTGATATCTAAAACATAATAAGTCACGTCATACAATCTTGTTGTCAGGATATATTCATCACTTAACCTCGCTGAGCGGTTATGGTTCGTTTGATGCGATTTTAAGCGAGAGCAGGCATGTCTGTCCTGTGCAGTACTATAATTCGAAATAAAAAATGCGGATAATAATAAGAGGAAGTATTGTTTTTTCATGGTTGATTTTGATAATAAACAAATTACCAGCTCTACTCCACTATGGGGTTTAAAAACTGACGTTTGAACACAATATACAAAGAGAAGACGGGATTTTGGGTAAATCGTCTCACTTAAAACTTAAACGGTAGGATTTGTTTATTGGAGGTTATAAAAACCGCTCCTTATCCATATCTAACCATGTTAGAATAGAATTACAGAACATGTTTTCGATATCCTTTTGCGGCAGGTCACTATCCTCAATGAATTTTCCGATTTCTAAATCACCCAAAGGGAAAGGATAATCTGTTCCCAAACAAACCTTTTCAGAACCTTGCACTTTGAGGATATATTTTAAAAGATCGATATCATGTGTAATGCAATCGGTCCAGAACTTACCTAAATACTCACGAGGATTACGTTTATTATCAATTGCAACCAAATCAGGTCGGCAATTAAACCCATGTTCTATTCGACCAATCGTCGGTATAAATGAACCTCCTGCATGCGACAGCAGCACTCTTAAATCTGACAAGCGCTCCATGACACCTCCGAAAATTAGTGAAGCCATCGCTCTTGATGTCTCAGCAGGCATACCAACCAACCAAGGTAGCCAATATTTTTCCATACTATGAAAGCCCATCATCTCCCATGGATGAATCATGACTGCCATACCTAATTCTTGACATGCTTCAAAAATCGGATAAAATTCTGGCTCACTTAAGTTCTTATCATTGACGTTTGAACCTATCTGAATTCCAGAGATATTGAGCTCCTTTTTTAATCGGTGTAATTCCTGTATAGCTAGTTCAGAATCTTGCATTGGAATCGTTCCTAAACCTATATAATTCTTCGGATATCGGGCCTGTAGATCTGCAATATGATCATTTAAAAATCGGCTTAATTCCAATGTATCCTTGCCTTTTGCCCAATATGAGAACATAACGGGCACGGTGCATACAACCTGCACCTGTGTATTATACTCTTCATATTCTTTGATTCTAACTTGCTCATCCCAACAATTTTCTTCAATTGTTCGGAAATAGTTATGCCCTTTCATCATATCTGCCAAGCCAGGCTTTTGTTGTTTGAGCCAGATAAAGTCGCCGTATCCGAATTTTTCCGTCCAATTTGGCATTTCAGGAGGAAGAATATGTGAATGCATGTCTATTTTCAACATAGTAGGTCAAGAAAGTTTAAGTGTTTTTCAAAGATAGAATTTACTTTTGTCTCAACTCGATAAATCCGTCCATTTTTTCATTTTCGATTAACACAGTGAGATTATAATGAGCTATTTTCCACTCTCCATTCACTTTGATAAGCACCCCACTACCCCGACATTCTTCCATCCACGTATCCAGCGACTCTTCGAACCAAGCTGTTTGTCCATCCGCAGAATAATACCAATTGCGCCAATTTGTTTTGAAGTCCCAAGCCTTTCCTTTATCAAAATATGGTTTACAAAAACCAGCGAACTCCACTTTTGTCCATCGTTCACCTGGATCAGTTCCCAAGAAGATAAAATCCTGATTCATGAATCCAAAATATTGATTGAAATTAGCATTCGCCGCAGCCAAATGCCACTGGTTCATCAATGAGTCTGGCGAAATTTCCGTTAATTTTGGTTCTTCAAATTCTGAACTATAAACCGAAGCAATTTTTAATTCACCTTTAATGGTTGTGTAGCATAAATGATCAACGCCGCTATGAGCATAAGAACCTTCAATGTAAAAATCAAAATACACATCCACATAACACAAACCCGATGCATATTTTTTGAGTTCCATCCTAGTGATTTCTTCGCTAAAAAAATCACTCTTAAACTTTGGTGCAACGCCTAAAAAATCGCTTAAGGACAGGGTAAAAGCATCTTCTTGGCCTACATGACTTATTGTTGCCGAGTGATGAAAATAAGTTGCAATTCCCAAAGAATCCCCCTTATTCAAAGCGGCATAAAAATGGCGCGTGTTTAACTCTAAAGAATCGATCTGACTCCAAGCGGCGCTGGATAATAAACCAATCCATATCAACCAAATACCTTTTAACTTCATATTCTACCAATTATCCTATCAAAACTAAGATTATTTCAAAACATGACTATTTTTGTAGCGATCAAAAAAATCATTTATGAAATTACAACATTGGTTACTATCAGCAGCTGTTATTTTATCAGCGGTTGGTTTCGCACAAGAACGGCGAAAAATTGAATATGTAGAATATGATTTGGACAATGGAATCCATGTTATTTTACACGAAGATCATACCACACCAATTGTCGCAGTGACAATGATGTATAAAGTGGGGTCAAAAAACGAAAACCCAAATAGAACTGGATTTGCTCACTTCTTTGAACATCTTATGTTTGAAGGAACGGAAAACATCGATCGACATGAATATGATAAGTATGTTGAACGAGCTGGTGGAACACTCAATGCAAACACTTCTCATGACCGAACGTTTTATTATGAGTTATTGCCTTCGAACCAGCTAGAACTTGGTTTGTGGTTAGAGTCAGAACGTTTGTTACACGCCAAAGTAGATAATGTTGGAATCGAGACACAGCGCGAAGTTGTAAAAGAAGAAAAACGTCAGCGTATGGACAACCAACCTTATGGTTCGTTTATGTACGAGGTTTTTCGAAGAGCGTATAATGAGCATCCTTACCAATGGATTCCAATTGGAAGTATGGAGCATTTAGATGCTGCTCAAGAAGAAGATTATGTGAATTTTTATCGCACATTTTATGTGCCACATAACGTGACCTTATCCATAGCTGGCGATATTGACATTGCTCAAACCAAAAAATGGATTGATGCTTATTTTGCATCTATTCCAAACGGCGAAAAACTGAACATCTACCGTGACAAAGAGTTTTTAGATTTTTCATCGTTTATGGATAAATACGGAACTTACGTTGGGCCACAAGCGACTGCTTCAGAATTTGGAGAAGACTACCATGGTAAAATATCAACAGAAGCATTCATTAAAAAATACTTTGCAAAGGCAAGCAGTAAACCGATCGAAGTTCCGAGACCATCGGTTAATGAGGGGCTATTAAAAAAAGAAGTAAGAGATACCATCTACGATAATATTCAATTACCCGCAGTGATGATGGCGTATCGAACGCCTGAGCTAATGCACAAGGACAAACATGCTGTTGAATTATTAACGATGATTTTGGCTGATGGCAATAGTTCAAGATTAGTGAAAAATGTGGTAGATGATCAACAATTGGCCTTAGGAGCCTATTCTTTCCCTTTTCAACTCGAAGACCCTGGTTTGGCTATCAACTTCGCGATCGCAAATATGGGTGTTGATCCAGGCGAATTAGAAGCTGCAATTGAAAAAGAAGTGGAGAAGTTGCAGGCCGAATTGATAACCGATCGTGAAATGGAAAAATTGCGCAATATGATTGAAAGCCGTTTTGTTTCCTCATATTCAACAATGGCGGGAATCGCTGAAGCGCTCGCTGACTATCATGTATATGAAAACGATACGGAGTTAATCAATACAGAATTAGACAAATATTTAGCCGTCACCAAGGAAGATATTCAACGCGTTGCCAAAACTTATTTCACAAAAGAAAATAGAGTGGTTTTATATTACCTTCCAAACAAAGGAGAATAATCACAAACATTAAAGAAATTTTGCAAAAATGAAACAGTTAGTTATACTATTTAGTCTGATGTCCAGCGTACTTGTTGGTTACGGACAAATCGATAGAAGTGAGGCTCCAAAACCTCAGCCAAATCCAGAGATTAAAATCGAAATGCCTCAAGATATGCATTTCGAAAATGGATTGCGCGTCATTATTGTTGAAAACCATAAACTACCAAAAGTGTCTTTTCAATTATTTGTTGACTACCCCAATCCATTGGAGGGAGATAAGGCTGGAGTTAGCTCAATATTTGGAGAAATGCTCGGGTCAGGTACAAAGTCAACACCCAAAACAGAATTTGACGAACAAATGGACTATATGGGGGCGACATTCTTTAGTAACTCGCGCGGGTTCTATGCATCTTCACTCAAGAAGCATACACCAGATATACTAAAGATGTTAAATCAAGTGGTAACCGAACCTGCTTTTGCACAAGAAGATTTTGATCGCATTATGGCGCAAAACAAGTCAGGATTGGCATCATTAGCTTCAGATCCATCAGGCATGTCTTCTAATGTAGCCTCGGTTGTAAACTTTGGTCCAAACCACCCTTATGGAGAAGTGATGACGGAAGAAACATTGGATAATATCGAATTAAGTGATGTGAAAGATTATTACAATAAAAACTTCATACCGAATCATGCCTATCTAGTTGTTGTAGGAGATGTAACTTATAAAGAAGTAAAGGAGTATGTCTATGATTACTTTGTTCCGTGGCAGCGTAAAGAAGACTTAAAACCTGTAGACTATGCAACTCCACGTACGACTGGAAAGCAAGTCTATTTTGTAAATAAACCGGGAGCTGTTCAAAGCGTTATCAAAATTACGCACACCGTTGACTTAACTCCAGGGCATGAAGACGAGATTAAATTGAGACTTTTAAACCAGATTTTGGGTGGGGGAAGTTTTTCAGCAAGATTGATGTCAAACCTAAGAGAAGATAAAGCATACACTTATGGTTGTTACTCTCAGATGAGCAGTGATGAACTAAAAGGTAATTTTTCTGCTGGAGGAAGTTTCCGTAATGAAGTTACTGATAGCGCGATTGTGCAAATTCTAGACGAGATTAAAGGCATCGCTGATGAACCGGTCACAGATAAAGAACTTGATTTGGTTAAAAAATCAATGACTGGTGCTTTTGCAAGATCTTTAGAAAATCCACAGACAGTAGCGCGTTTTGCACTGAACATGTTCCGTTTTAACCTACCTGCTGATTATTATAGCACCTATCTAACAAAGCTAGAACGCATTACAAAAGAAGATCTTTTGATGGTTGCAGATAAATACCTTCAGCCTAACAATCTCAATATTGTGGTTGTTGGAAACGAGGAAATCGCTGAAAAGTTAAATGATTTTGATTTTGACGGTAAAGTAGATTTTAAAAACCAATACGGTGAGGATGAAGAGATGCTCAAAGCTGCTCCAGAAGGGGTTACTGCAGAAACCATCATCAATAAATATGCAATGGCAAAAATGAATGCTAAAACGCAAGCAGATTATGATGACAAACTGAAAAGCATCCAACAGATTGAAGTATACCGCTTAGCAGAAATGAAAGAGTATGGTGTTAAATTGTACATGTATACAGCACAAGCCTTTCCAAATAAATCAGGTAACGTTTTATACATGACCAGTGCAATGGGTGGTCAAGTGGCTGAATCAGCATGGTTTAATGGTGAAGAAGGGAGAGAAAAGGATGCAAGAGGAAAAGACGAAGCCTATGCAGGTGCAGATCTAGCACGGAAGAAATTGACATCGTATCCAGTTGGACAATTAGCAAATTTGGAAAATGATACCGTAGAGGTTGTTCTTATGGGCATTGCCACCTATAATGACAAACCTCATTACAAAGTGAAAGTGGTTGAAGGAGAGCAATTGAGTTTTGAATATTATGACGTCGTAACGAGTTTACTTAGCAAAGTTGAGTCTATCGTTAAAGATGAAAATGGTGATCCAATTGAGACTTTGGTGACATTTGCTGATTATGCTGAGAAAAATGGTGTCATGATTGCAACTAAACAAACGATTAATGCACAGGGTCAAGTGTTAGAGTTTAATCTGATTAAAGCGGAAACTAACAAAAAGGCTAAAGCTAAAATATTCAGTGGTAAGATGAAGGTGGCCCAAAAAGCATTAGTAGCATTATCACTTGGAAAATAAGCTGTTAAGAAAGCATTAAGTTATCAACATAACTTGTCCTTTCTATCGAATTGAAGTACCTTTACAGTCTAGTTAAGACGGTGAAGGTACTTTTTTTTATATCCTGTTTATTCTTTGGTCAAAGCATATTGGCCCAAGTGGTGTTCTCTGAAACATTTGATGAGGCAGACGACGCTGTAGCAGGGTCTGATGCCATTGGTCCGACTGCTTGGACCGCAACTTGTCCGGGTTCTTTAGCCGCTACAGATTATTTAAAAGTTGTTGGTAATAAACTAGAAGCCAGAGATACCAATAGCCCTGCAGCAGTTTTTGAAACAAGCACGTTTGATATTTCAACCTGTACTGGACTAGAAATCGCAATAGACATAGAAGAGTCAGGGGATATGGAGGATTGTGCGGACTGCGGTGGTACCGGAACAACTTGTATCGACTGGGTAAAATTAGAGTATAATTTAGATGGCGGAGGATGGGTAGAAGTTGCCGGCGTATCTTGTCCATTAACCATGACTGAGGCCCCGGGTGAAATGATTCAAACAGGAGATATAGGTGGCCTTGGTAGACCTATTACTTACACTTGCCCTTGTATTGATTTTGGATCAACGCTGCAAATTAGAGTTTCATGCATGTCTTAGGCTGGTGATGAATATTGGATTTTTGACAATATTACCGTTTCTTGCAACGATTGTGTACTTCCCGTTGAATTGGTTGAATTTAATGTTGGTAAGGAAGATTACGGAACGGTATTAACCTGGGAAACTATTTCTGAAAATGACAATGACTATTTTGCAATTGAACGTTCGTACGATGGCAAATCATTCGAAGAAATCGCTTCCATTTCTGGTGCTGGAACATCCTCAGAGCATCTCTATTACCGCTACACTGATCCGACACCTCACAACAAAGAATGGGTTTATTATCGTATTCGACAGGTTGACTTTAACGGCGAAAATTGAAATCTATAATTTGACTGGTCAAGTCGTTCATCAAACGAATATTCAGGATGCAGGAGCACTTGACTTTCAAAAAACAGGATTCTATATAGTGGTTATTCCAACTCTCGATTATCGTGCAAAAGTTCAATTGCACTAGCAGAAGTTTTCCACATTTCATTTGCTCATAAACTGTTAACAAATAAATCTCTGACTATTCGATCATGGCACCAACGCATTTTCTATCTTTGTTATAATGGAGGACAACAGAAATATCAAACCCAAGACAAAAAGAAGTCTCGTAACAACCTCAGTAAATGCGGTGAGTGAAGCGGGTAAATTACCCCCACAAGCGCAGGACATTGAAGAGGCCGTATTGGGTGCTTTGTTACTGGAAAAAAATGCAGTTAATGATGCGATTGATATTTTGCAAGCAGAAAGCTTTTATAAACCAGAGCATCAAAAAATATTTGCCGCTATTCTCGAATTATTTGCGAACTCAGAAAGCATTGATATCCTTAGTGTTACTGAAAGATTGCGAAAAAATGGAGAACTCCAAATGGTCGGTGGACCAGGATATATCGCTAAATTAACGAATCGAGTAGCATCTGCTGCTCACGTTGAATACCATGCGCGGATCATTTCTGAGAAACACATTCTACGTTCACTGATAGAGGTTTCTTCAGATGTCATCAAAAACGCATATGATGAAACGCAAGATGTTTTTAGCGTATTAAACGAAGCGGAAGAAGGCCTTTTTAAAATTGCAGAAGGAAACCTAAAAAAGAGTTACGGTAAGGTTGGAGATCTTGTGCAAGAAGCTATCGGGGAAATTCAAAAAGCTTCTGAAAACACAGATGGCGTCAGTGGTGTTCCGACTGGTTTTACAGACCTTGATCGTTTAACGTCAGGTTGGCAAAAATCAGACATGATTGTTTTGGCAGCGCGACCTGGTATGGGTAAAACAGCTTTTGTATTATCCATGGCAAAAAATTCAGCCGTCCAGTTTGGTCAGGGTGTTGCCGTATTCTCTTTGGAGATGTCAAGCGTACAGCTTACGAAACGTTTAATGGCGATGGAGACTGGAATTTCATCCGAAAAACTGCGTAAAGGTTTTAAAGATCAAAGTGATTGGGATCAACTTCATAGTCGCGTTAATGCACTTGCGGAAGCACCCATTTTCATTGATGATACACCCGCATTGTCCATTTTTGAATTGCGCGCAAAATGTCGACGTTTGAAAATGCAACATGATATCAAATTGGTTATTATTGATTATTTGCAATTGATGACCGCCGGAACAAAAGGGGGGAATCGCGAACAAGAGATTTCAACTATTTCGCGATCAATCAAGGAAATTGCCAAAGAAATAAACGTACCGATTATAGCCCTATCACAGTTGAGCCGATCTGTAGAAACGAGAGGGGGCGATAAGCGACCAATGCTTTCTGACCTCCGTGAATCAGGAGCGATTGAGCAGGACGCAGATATGGTTGTATTTATATATAGACCAGAGTATTACGGGTTGGTTGAAGATGAAAATGGTATGCCGACTGACGGAATTGGCGAGATTATTGTAGCTAAGCATAGAAATGGTTCGTTGGATACCGTTCGATTGCGCTTTATCAAGCAATTGACAAAATTCGATAATTTGGATGCGTTTGACGAGATGGACTACGGTTCTGGCTTTGCGCCGAACAAAAGTTTTGAAGCGGGCAGCTCCGATACAATTACGGTCGCTAGCAAAATGAATGATGATGATGAAGACTTTTTAAGTAATACAAGTGAAGAGGTACCTTTCTAACATACTATTATTTCTACTCATAAGTATTAGCGCTGAGGCAAATGCCTCGACTATACTTGTTCCTATGGATGAATCGCAAAAAAATCATCTGAAAGCATATGGTGTTGCTTATTGGGCGCTCGAACGCGAAATTGTGATGGAATGGTTGTTAAATTATCGTGGAGGTAGTTTTCTTTTTCCACATCATTCCTTGATCGAAGAAGAACTAATTGTAAGAGGTATTTCCTACTCCGTATTACCGGATGTTAAAGTAAAAAAAATAAAATCTGATATTGCAAATCCAGAAGCAAATATGGAAGTTGTTCAATTGGAAAAAGCGCCTAAGATTGCCGTATACACACCAACTGGAAAACAACCTTGGGATGATGCCGTCACGCTGGTTCTAACTTATGCTGAAATTCCTTACGAGGAGATTTATGATTCGACCGTTGTCATGAATGGTTTGCCAGAATTTGATTGGCTGCATTTGCATCATGAAGACTTTACAGGACAGTACGGCAAATTTTACAGGGCCTATCATACTCAGTCTTGGTATCAGAAACAAGTGCGCGATAACGAAGCGACAGCGAAAAAACTAGGCTTCAAAAAAGTATCTGAATTGAAACTAAATGTTGCCATTCGTATTCGAGAATTTGTCGCAGGTGGTGGTTTTTTATTCACGATGTGTTCTGGAACAGACAGTTATGATATTGCCTTAAGCGCCATGAATACAGATATTTGTGAACACATGTATGATCATGATCCATCAACACCTTATTTTCAAAGCCAAATTGATTATACACAGACTTTAGCTTTTAAGGATTATACGGTTTCAAAAGATCCCATGGAATATGAGTATTCCGATATTGACGGAACCCGTGACCACACGCGAGTGGCCGAAAATCAGGATAAATTTTACCTTTTTGACTTTTCTGCAAAATGGGATATTGTTCCAACCATGCTTTGTCAAAATCATACGAAGGAGATTGATGGATTCATGGGACAAACCACGGATTTCCGCACTGAATTTATAAAACCTGATGTACTTGTCATGGGGGAAAACAAAGCAATTGGAACGGCACGCTATCTCCACGGTGAATTCGGACAGGGAACCTGGACTTTCTATGGTGGCCACGATCCAGAAGATTATCGTCACTTAGTAGGTGATCCACCAACAGACCTGAACCTTCATCCAAACTCCCCTGGTTATAGACTAATCTTAAATAATATCCTTTTTCCAGCCGCGAAAAAGAAAAAAAGAAAGACTTAATTTCGATAAAACGAAGGTTTTATTTGATAAACTGATTATAAAACGCTATCAATGAGCATTAATGTTTGATTCTAAAATTATTTGTTTTATTTTTGAATCTTTAGCAAGGAATGAATAACGAGACGATTAGTATTAACTTCATTCTCAAGTTGAAAAAGTAATAAATCCAACAATGTTAAAAGGAACTTGGTCCATATTTTTATTAATGCTCATCCTAATATCAGGACAAGGGCTGCACGCGCAACGAGAAATTAAGAGCTTATTGCATGATGCAAAAAAACTTAAAGGCTCTTTAGACTTTCCTCAGGCTATAAAAACATATAAGCAAGTTCTCGAACTTGACGTTGATAACGCTAGCGCCCAAGAGGGACTTATTGATATTTATTTGTATCGTTATGAAATCTTTGATTCTGCTGCTACTTATATCGATAAGCGATTAAATAATGTAGTCGCTGACACAAATGATTTGGTATTCTTTCATCAAGGGAATTGTCTTCGAATGCAAGAACGGCACTATGAAGCGATAGATGCCTATCTCGTTTACAAAAAAATAACAGCAAATAAAGGGAGGTTAAAATTAGTTCAACAAGAAATTGACGAAAATCTTGAGTCGTGTCGTTACGCCATTAAAAACCAACAAATTGTTAACGACAATACGACGTATACGGTTCAAAATATGGACTTCTTCATCAATTCAGTAGATTCAGAATATACACCAGTTTTTCTAGAAGGCGATAGCTTATTATTATACAATGCCCGTTACAAAGATTTTGAAACGGAAGAAATCACCATCGATAATAAGTACTACGAGAATATCTATTACTTCGATTTGGAAGAATCGGTTGCCTCAAGCTATAATCCAGGAATCAAACAAGATAACCATCACGCTGTAATCGGAACGCGTTATGACAATAATGATATCCTCATCTTTTATAAGAATAAGATATGGCTATCGTCAATTGACAAGGATCGACTAAACGAAATAGAGCCTTTACCGAAGCCACTTTCCAATTTTTACTTTCAACCACATGGCGTTTTTGCTGATTCAGGTAAGACAATAATTTTCAGCGCAATGACTGTTCCTGAATTTGAAGGCGGTAATCTTGACTTATACATTAGTCATCTTGAAGACTCTTTATGGTCACAGCCAAAGCGTATCTCTCCGGTTATTAATTCGGAAAAAAATGAGGACAGTCCTTACCTATCTCCAGACGGGCAGACCTTATACTTTTCATCAAAAGGGCATAACAGTTCTGGCGGATATGATTTTTACAAATCTGAATTGGTCAATGGAGAATGGTCATACCCAGAAAACCTAGGCTACCCAATGAACTCAGCAGGTGATGACATTTACCTAAGCTTTACGCAAGATGGTAAGAGAGGATATTTTTCTTCTAATCGAAATGGAGGTTTTGGTGGTATGGATATTTATTCTTTTGCTGTCGATCAAAAAACAATTGAAGGTTTGGCCCTTGATAAAAAAGGTAATCCATTGCCAGATGTTGTGATCACCCTTATGAATTTAACAGACGGCGGAGAAGAATATACAACAACAGATGAAAACGGTGTTTTTATGTACCAGGTGGATTCCGATAAGGAATTCAAATTACTCGGAGAAAAAGATGAATATTTCGATGGACACGGTAAAGTCAACACATTAACCGCTGAAAAAACCGTGAAAGCGGACCTTATGCTTGAAAAAGATCCTGGAATTTCGATCTATGCTCTAGTGACTGATAAAAAGTCTGGTCAACCTTTGGATAGCGTTAAAATGTCAATCACAGACAACATGAAAGGATCAACTGATAATCATATCACAGATGAATCTGGAAGTTATAGAAGAGCTGTTGCAGATAAAAAATTAGATGACCGCGGAAGTTATAACTTCACTTTCGAAAGGGAAGGTTACTTCTACAAAACAATTACGTACAATCTCGTATTCGACAAAGAAGGCATTTATAACCTGCATACAGACATGGATATTACCTTAGAAAAAGTCGAGCTTGGACAAGATCTTTCAAAAATGATTGACATCAATCCCATCTATTTTGATGTAGGACGCTATAATATTCGTCCGGATGCTGCTATTGAACTGGATAAGATCGTTAAGGTAATGAATGAAAACCCAGAAATGGTGATCGAAATAGGTTCGCATACTGATTCACGTGGAAGCGCTACTTCTAATATGAAATTGTCTCAAAAACGTGCCCTAGCATCTGCTAATTATATCAAGGAACGAATCACTAACCCAGATCGTATTACTGGTAAGGGTTACGGTGAATCACGTTTAGTAAACGAGTGTGCTGATGGCGTTAGATGTTCAAAAGAACAACATCAAGTAAATCGTCGTACAGAGTTTATCATTGTACGTTTAACATATACGATTGAAGACGGCGCGAATAATTAACACCATGTCACCTACTATAGCATAGCTTATCCAATCAAAAGGACATAGCTTATCCAATCAAAAGGAATAACTTTGTAATTCGCTCAAGCTCGCGCGCATGTAGCCTAGCGTAATGCGTGTGCACCTTCCCTCTCCATTCCCCCTTAAATGATATCAGATGATGGACGAAAGACAAAAGATTTGCTCGCGCGCATTTAGCCTAGCGTAATGCGTGTGCACCTTCCCTCTCCATTGCTCCATAAATGAAATTAGATCATAGACGAAAGACAAAAGATTTGCTCGCGCGCATTTAGCCTAGCGTAATGCGTGTGCATCTTCCCTCTCCATTGTTCCTTAAATGATATCAGATGATGGACGAAAGACAAAAGGTTAGCTCGCGCGCATTTAACATGGCCTAATGCTCATGCACTTTCTCTTTCAACTCAAATTAAGATGAGATTAATTAATCTCCAAAGATTGCCTTATAAATGTCATTCCCATTGGCATATACCAAGAGTGAAAGGAGAAGAATAATACCAAAGAGTTGGGCATATTCCATTACCTTCTCATTCGGTTTTCTTCCTGATATCATTTCATATAACAAGAACATAATATGCCCTCCATCCAACGCTGGAATCGGTAAGAAATTCATAAAAGCCAACATGATTGAAATAAAGGCAGTCATACTCCAGAATACCTCCCAATCCCATGTGGGCGAGAATAAACTTCCGAAAGCCCCAAAACCGCCAATACTTGAAGCACCTTTTTCTGTGAACAAGAACTTCAACTGAGAAACATAATCTTTTAGGGTATTTACACCTAGCGCTAAACCACCAGGAATAGATTCTCCGAATGAATAATCATCATGTGATATGATAAACGATTGACTAAGGCGTTTTGGTGCTACGCCAATTCGTCCATTACTGTCTACTTGAACTTTGAGTGATTGTGGTAAATCATTTCGATAGAAATCAATAGCAACGACTTCATTCTCGCTTTCATTAATAATGGAAGTAAACTCATCCCAAAAAACGACCGGCTGATTGTTGACTGCAACAACACTATCACCATCTTCAAAACCTGCCAAAAATGCTGGTCGCATTTCGTCTTCAGCAGTCTCTTCTGATTCTGGCACCAAAACGGAGTCCATAACGGCATAATAACGAGGTGTAATACCTGACATTGCTCCTTGTTTAAAAGCCTCCATATCGACATCTTCAGGAAGTGCGATGGTGATATTTTCTCCATTACGTTCTACGGTAATCTCTCTTGCTCCCCTTAATAGAATGAATTTGTTGATGTCAACAACATCCTTTGGCATTTCTCCATCAACCGCAATAACATTGTCTCCGTCCTGAAATCCTAAACCTTCATAATACTCATGAAAAGCATATCCATTATGAACATGCTCAGCAGCAATGTAATCTTCTCCCCAAGCAAATAGCACCAAAATATAGATCACTATTCCAACAATCATGTTCACCACTACCCCACCAATCATAATAATCAAGCGTTGCCAAGCTGGTTTCGAACGAAATTCCCACTCTTTAGGTGGTTGTTTCATTTGCTCTTTATCCATTGACTCGTCAATCATTCCTGAAATTTTGACATAACCACCTAAGGGAATCCATCCGATCCCCCATTCGGTTTCACCAATTTTCTTTTTGAATAATGAGAATTTATAATCGAAGAATAAATAAAACTTCTCAACACGGGTTTTAAACCAGCGTGCAGGCAAATAGTGTCCAAACTCGTGTAAAACAATCAAGATCGACAAGCTTAAAATTAACTGCCCTGCTTTAATAAGAAATTCCATTCATTCGATTTTAGCCCACAAAGATACATTTTTACTTGGAACAGTGTCTTAAAATATTAATCTCCTGATTCGTTTTCGACATATTTATTCTCTGTAAAATAGCTGATGACAGCCTCTTTTAAGAGGTGCTCCTGTTGTTGATTAGAAATTGGAGGCAAGTTTTTTACCTTCTCAAAGTGCGGCCAGCCATCATCATCATTCGCCACATATTTGTAAAAACCATAGGGTTCTAAGAGTGTGCAAATCGCAATATGCATTAGGTTCATCTTTTCATCTTTGCTAAACTCCCAATAGCCTTGACCAAGTTCCTGAACACCGATAAGTAACATAACCGTGTCCATTTCCAAACCGTCACCAAAACGCTTTTCTAATTTTTTGATTAATTCCTGAAATTGAATTTCAACCTTATAATCCATGATAATAAACAGTTTTCTGTTTGAAACAATTGCACGCATGTTTCAGCTTTTGCAAAATTCCGAATTATTTTTGGTTGTATGAACTATTTGGACATCTTAATCATAATTCCTTTAATCATTGGAGGCTGGCGAGGCTTTAAAAAAGGATTTATAATTGAGATCTTCACTTTACTGGCCTTGCTTGTTGGAATTTATGCTGGCATCCATTTTTCAGATTTAATGGCCAATGTACTTCGAGAAAACCTCGGTCTCACATCTGAATATTTACCAGCTATCGCATTTACCGTAACACTATTGCTAGTGGGAGCCATGGTCTATTTTGCCGGAAAATTGATTGAGAAAGCAGTCAAAGTAGTTGCGCTAGGCACCGTAAATAAAATTGCAGGATTGGTTTTTGGCTTGATTAAAGTGTGGTTTATTTTAAGTGCTATACTAGTGATGTTAGAAGCTTACGATCACCAAAACCAGTTTATACCAAAAGACTTAAAAACGAATTCATTGCTGTACGAACCTGTCAAAAACACCTCGTTAAAAACAATTCCAGCTTTAGAAGAAAGTGAGATGTTTGAAAAACAAATTTTCGACTTTTTCTAAGCTCATAAATTAGTTTGAATTTTGATATCAGTATTGATACTTAAAGTAACGGGACAAGTTTCTACAATCTTCTTGATAGCGATCAAATCTCTTTCATCAAATTCATTCTCACCGAAATCAAATTCAATTAAAACCTCACCTACTCTTCGAGGATCAGCATACATTACTTTTTTTGTACCTGCATTTATACGTTTGATATTGCGATCTTTCTTTTTGAAATGGATGCCGATAATCGTAAGGACGCATGAAACCAACGCATTAACAAGTAAATCCGTTGGAGAAAAAGATTCGCCTTTACCATTATTATCCGTTGGTGCGTCTGAATAAATCGTTGTACCCGATTTTAAATGCGTCATTTTTACACGCAAATCACCTTCGTAGGAGATTTCATAGTTTTTGTCTATTTTGGTCATGAATGAACTTTTGATTAATTGAACAAATCTAAGGTTACTCGGTTGTATTTGACTAACTTTGTATACGTGCCACTAAGATACATATATATACTAGGCTTGATTTTATTCAGTGCCACTTTATTTGGACAAGAGCCCGAGAAAGATGAAGGCAGTGTATTAATGCGTCGTGATGTACTTGCTGGGCTGAACTTCAACACCAACGCTGGATCAACTGGCTGGGGTGTGGCCTTCGAATATGCCATACAGAAAAACTACAAATATCGAAATACATTTGGTTTTACATTAACGAATATTCGACATCCCAAAGAATATAAGATTTATAGCAACTTGAGCTCTAGAGGTTATTTTTATGGCAAATTAAATTCCTTAGTATGCTTCCGTCCAACTTACGGAGGTAAGCGTACCCTTTTTCGATCTGAGCGAGAAAACGGAATTGAGGTAACTGCTAAATGGTCATTGGGGCCTAGTTTTGGTCTAGTAAAACCCGTTTATGTTAGAATAGACGTTGGAAATACAACGATTGAAGAACGCTATGACCCCGCCGTGCACAATAAAGAAAATATAACAGCACGGTCTTCATGGGGAAAAGGATTTGGAGAATCGCGTGTAGAAATTGGAGCATTTGCAAAAGCTGGTGTCGATTTTAATTTTGCCAGCACTAAGAATAAAATCAGTGGAGGCGAGTTGGGAATAATGGCCGACTGCTTTGCTACAAATCCCATTTTATTGTTAGATCAAAATGACCCACAACGGTATTTTGTATCGCTCTATTTACAATTTAACTTAGGTCAAAAACTCTATTAATTGAGACATGGAAACATTGACGAAAGAGAAAGTAAAAATAAAAAAACCAAAATGGCTTCGTGTCAAGTTGCCAACTGGAGAAAATTATAAAAAAGTTCGCTCACTGGTTGATGAGCATAAATTGCATACCATTTGTGAGAGCGGAAACTGCCCGAATATGGGCGAATGTTGGGGAGAAGGAACGGCGACCTTCATGATCCTCGGAAACATTTGTACACGATCATGTGGGTTTTGTGCAGTCAAAACTGGAAAGCCATTGGCCGCTGACCTTTTTGAACCCGCAAAAGTGGCACAATCCGTTAAACTAATGCAAGTAAAGCATGCGGTAATCACATCTGTCGATAGAGATGATTTAGCAGACGGAGGATCCGAAATTTGGGTATCTACTGTAAAAGCCATCCGACGTAAGAGTCCAGGAACGACAATGGAAACCTTAATTCCAGATTTCGGTGGTAAATGGGAAAACTTACAACGGATCATTGACGTTGCTCCAGAAGTCGTTTCGCACAACCTAGAAACCGTTCGCCGTTTAACCAAACAGGTTCGAATTCAAGCTAAATACGATCGTAGTTTAGAGGTGCTAATGCGACTCAAAAGAGGTGGTATGAAAACAAAATCAGGTATCATGTTAGGTCTGGGTGAAACCGAAACTGAGATCATAGAAACGATAGATGATTTAAGTAGTGTTGGTTGTGATATCTTGACTATGGGACAATATTTACAACCCACGCCTAATCATTTGCCCATTACAGAATTTGTAACACCTCAGAAATTTGACGAGTATCGTGATTATGCACTAACAAAAGGTTTTCGATTTGTTGAGAGCGGGCCATTGGTGCGATCTTCTTATCACGCTGAGAAACATCTTTTCTAATCGGGTGCCTCCACTAGACATGTATAAATAATTTTCAAATTGCATTATTGGAGGTTGAAAAATCATTAATTATCACTGAACTTTACGTTCACAAAACTGTTCTATTAAAGCACGTTTTTGACATTCTGTAAAAAATTTGATTTAAATAATCGAAACGCGAACAATAGATTAATGCAAGTCTCTCTTACTGTTAGCGTTTTAACGAATAAAATGTGGATTAAAAATCAAAATTTCATACAGAATAATTAATAATTATGTCGTATATTGCGCGGATGAAATTGCGCTTAGATGAAAAATAAAATTATGATGAAAAAAGCACTACTATTGGGATCCTTACCGGCCATAGCGATTGCATCCGGTCTATTCCTCTCTAACACAGAGGTTTCGGGCGGAAAGTATGAGCAAAGGTTATCGTCACACATTCAAAGTGACGAGTCAACTATTGACAAAACGTTTGAGTTTTACGAAACGATCTTCGGAGAATATGACTCTGAAGATCGTGCAAGAGCACTCGAAATTTCAAAAAACATAGCACAAGATCGTGCAGATTACAATTGGATGGATTTAGGTCCTGACAATGTTGGAGGACGTACACGAGCTATCCTTGTTGACCGTTCGAATATCAATCACTTATATGCTGGAGCAGTATCGGGTGGTTTATTTGAATCAATTAACCGCGGTGGAACGTGGGATAAAGTTGAAGACTTCGCTGATAACTTATCAATCTCATCAATGTGTCAAACAATTGATGGAACGTATTATGCTGCTACAGGCCATAAGGAAGAACAAGTTTCCGGAGTTGATGGACAAAGTGGTGGTAGAGGATACGGTGCTTACATCAGAAATGCAGACGGTTCATGGAGCTTAATTGAAGGAACAGAAAATTATACATACATCAACGAGATTGCTTGTGATGATGTTAATAATTTCGTTTGGATAGCAAGTTCATCTGGTTTAAAAAAGTATGATCCTTCAACGGGAGAACTAGAAAGCATCAGCTCATTTGGAGGAGCAGGTACGGCATGTACTTCTCTTTCTGTTTCAGGTGATGGTCAAGTAATCGTTGGATACGCCGTAGGAGGTGGACCATCAGTTGCATTAGCTTCTGAAAATGGTGGTGCTACATTTAGTGAAGTATCAGAATCATCAGAAGTTGCTGGAAAAATTAACAGCATTGGTGTTGGACGTTTAGAGTTTGCAATCTCACATGAGAAAGTAGATGGTAAATATTATGTTTACGGGTCTGGAGCATCAGGACAATTAAGAGGTATTTGGCGTTCAGAAAACAACGGAATGACTTGGGAAAGAATTGCTCCAGCATACACAGGCGAGCCTGGTGGGTTTGGACCATTTACTTCCGGTGGAGTTAGCGGACAAGGTTTATACAACAATATTATTACTGTTGTTCCTGGCGCTCCTGATCGAATTTTACTAGGTGGAATTGATTGCTACCAATGGAAAAAAGGTGGAAACTGGGAACAAATTTCACAGTGGTTCTTATCACCAACAAATCCATTATATGTACATGCAGATAATCACGAATTTACTTGGGATGCAAATGGACGTTTGTACATAGGTAATGATGGTGGTATCGCTTTTTCAGATAACGCAACTACATTAGATCCTACATTCCACCCTGCTAATAGAGGTTATGGAGTAACGCAATTTTATGCAATAGGTGTTTCAGCACATGGTGATGTTGTCGGAGGAACTCAAGACAACGGTGTTCAAGCTAACTACCACACTGGAACAACTTGGAGAGAGCATGATCGAATTGGAGGTGGAGACGGATTCTCAGCTGATATTTCATTCATCAATCGTAATTTAACGTTTGGTTCTGTTTATTTCTCTGCAGTATATCGTTCTTCTGATCGTGGTGAAAATCCTTCTCCTTTTATTCCAGATCCATTTGAAGCTCCTGCTTCTCCTTGTACGCCAGGTGCAATTGACGGTACTGGATGTGGACAATTCGTAACGCAGTTTAAAATGTGGGAGAATCCGAATGATTTAGCTTCAACAGATACATTGGATTATATTGCTCCAGAAAGTTATAATGCTGGTGACATTATCCAAGTGCCTTCGGCGACTACGCAAACGTTCATTCCTTACGAGAGTCCAATCGACATCGTATTTGATGATACGTTAGTTTACGACGATGCATTGACATTTAACGATACAGTTGTGGTTGATGAGATCACTGGTGGTGACTTTAATTTAGGTCTTCTGGAATGGGACTTCATTTTTGGTGCACCTGCAATTTCTGAAGGTGACAGCATCTTGATTATTGGTGTAGAAGAAAATGATACAATTATTGTTGAAAGCTTTTCGACTATCGATCATTATGTGGGTACCAATGATTTAAAGCCAGGAGAAGAAGTGGATATGGGTAACGATTCTGTTCTTTTCAACATTGCTTGGGATACATTGCGTGTACAAGACCCTTACCAGTCATGGTTTGCTCTTGACATGGGAACAGCTAACGGTGTATGGATGACCAGAAACGCATTGCGTTTCTCTGCTCAAGAAGAAGCATGGTTCAAAATAGCTGAAGGTATGGGGACCATTTCTACGATGGAATTCTCGAAAGACGGAGATTATTTATTCATCGGAACATACTCAGGTCAATTGTGGAGAGTAACTGGATTTAACGATGCATACTCGCCAACTGAAATCTTAGAAGGTCCAACAATGGGTGGAATCACGTATGACACATTGATCGATCATATGGGTAACCGATTTGTGACTGAATTGCAACAAATTGAATCACTGCCTGGTCCAGTAACTGGAATTGCTTCTGGTCCTCTTGGAAATCCTGACTACTTAGTGGTAACATTAGGTAATTACGTTACTTCTGGTCGTGTAAGAGAATCAACGAATGCTACAGGTGTTGATCCATCATTCACGGCATTGAACTTCCCTGGTGATGAAGGAACTGGAGCAGCTGAAGCTGGTATACCTTGTTTCTCTGTAATCGTTGACCGAGACGATATCAATACGATTGTTGTTGGTACTGAATTTGGTGCATACGTTACTGAAGACGGCGGAGCTAACTGGTCTGATATCACTGGTAAATTCGGACGAGTTGCTATATTCGATATGCAGCAGAACTGGAGAACTTGGGATGAAGGATGTAAACGTCCTGGTGAGGTTTATATCGGAACACACGGTCGTGGTATCTGGAGTACTGACGCTTTATTGTCAACACCAGATAGCGACAATCTTGTAAAAGAAAAATTCCAAGTGAATATCAGCCTATACCCTAACCCGGTAATGGATCAAGCAACGGTTGATTTCAACCTGGATTCAAACGGTGATGTTCAACTTCAAATCTTCAACTTAAATGGACAAATGGTTCAGCAAGTTGTTTCAACAGATCTTCAAGAAGGTGCTAACAAAATTGCATTTGATGCACAAGACCTTCCGAGAGGAACATATATCCTTCGTTTGAATGCTGAGAACTTCAGCGAGACAACGAAGTTTATCAAGCATTAAACAATATATTTTTCATCATAAAAAAGCCTTTGCTCACGAGAGCAAAGGCTTTTTTTGTACAACATTTTTTTTAACTCCACTTTTTTGCACACCCTGATTATTGACCTATTAATACCGATTACTAGCAGTCAAAACTATTTCACCTTAACTATTCAGTTTTTCATTAATTCATTAAGCTGAATCCAGAAAAAAAATCATGTAAAATGTAGAATCTAAAGGATTTATTTGTTCTAAATTTGCCGTCCCACACTATATAAATAACGCTGTATTCTCTCTAAACTTTAATTAAAATACAGCCTAAATCGTGGATAATGACAAAGAGCAACGTTATTGTTTTATGTTTTGCAATCATTTTGTGCATACTATTATATGTATTCAACACCAACCGCAAAACGGAAAATAAGCAAGACTTTCTAGATCTGGAGATGAACAACTCAAAAGTAGTAATTGATCAAACTACTGAACAACCTGTTCCATTAACCAAAAAGCCCTAGTCTCCATTATTGAATCCTAGGGCCTAAATTGTCTTTGCTATCGTCAGTTTACTTCACATCAAAAGTAACTCCATTTCTTACCATCCTTCTTAGCAAAACACTAGCTCGATATTTATCATCGCCATATTCGGCATACAAATGGTCTAATTGTTCTAACACTTTGTCCAGACCCATTTCATTTCCCCATGCCAAAAGCCCTTTTGGATAGTTAACCCCTTTTGTCATTGCCAAATCAACATCTTTTGCTGAGGCGATATTTAAAAATACGGCATCAGCTGCTTCATTAATTAATAGCACTAAAATTCGGTTTAGGATAGTTTCGCCCAAGTTTTTATCTTGACTTGGGATAGGTTTAGCTACTCCTTCGCTGTAATCATAATAACCTCTTCCCGACTTACGACCGTACCAGCCAGCTTCTGAATGTCTTTTCTGTGTGAAAGATGGTCGATACCTAGGATCGTAATAGAATGCCTTAAATACCGTCTCTGTAACGGTATAATTAATATCATTACCAATATAATCCATTAACGTAAAGGGTCCCATTCTGAATCCTCCAAGTTCTGTCATAGCCCAATCAATGGTGGCAAAATCAGCGACACCTTCCTCATAAATCTTTAATGCCTCTCCATAAAACGGACGCGCGACACGGTTCACAATAAAACCAGGTGTATCTTTCGCTAAAACAGTTACTTTTTTCCAAGAGTCAACCAAGTCTCTTGCCGCATTTGTGACCGCTGCATCGGTTTGTACAGCAGGTATAATTTCAACAAGAGGCATAAGCGGTGCCGGATTAAAAAAGTGAATACCTATTACCCGTTCAGATTTTTCAACAGCCGCAGCAATGGACGCAACGGATAATGAGGAAGTATTGGTCGCAAGAATACAGTTCTCATCAACAATACCCTCTATTGTTTTGAATACTTTTTGTTTGATTTCGAGATTCTCAATAATCGCTTCAATGACCATTCCAGAGCCGGCGAAATCGTCCATTTGGGTTGAATAGGTAATTCTATTTTGAATTCCATCTGCAATATCTTGCCCAAATTTTCCCTTTTCAACCAGACGCGCCATGATTTTCGCCAATTTACCTTTGGCTTTATCCAGCGCATCTTGATTCGTGTCAACCAAAACAACTTCGTGTCCTGATTGCGCAGCAACCTGTGATATTCCTGACCCCATTGATCCTGCTCCAAGTACTGATATTTTCATTCTTTTGATTTGTTTTTTCGTTTAACATTTGGTTTGAACACGAGTCCTAGACTAAATCCAATACCTTTTGAAATATTTCTGCCGTCAAGGACATATGAAGCTCCCCCATATATTCCCAACCGTTCTTTTACAGGTTTATAAAATGTTCCTCCGATTTTATGGTAATCAACACCTAGTTCCCGAAATGATGCAGGGGCTGGGATTCCTAAATAATCTAGTCCACCCCTCCCTATTTGTCCATCATACCAAAGATCTGCATACCAGTTTGCTTTTGCCAAGCCAATTTTGGCTGCAAATACGGCTGCATCAGGAACGGGATCAAATTTATAGTTATATCCGCCTTGTAATGTTGTGAAAAAACCCGAATTTGTCTGATACTGGATGACTGGTCGGATATCCAATACTTTTGCCTGTTGTCCAATTGCAGAACCACCCTCCGTTTCGTAATTCGTAATGTTCGAAGAAAAACCACCGGCAATAAGAAAGTTGATTTTTCCTTTTTTTCCATCCGCCAATTTAAGTTGAGTAAATTGGTACTTTAGAAACAAAGCTACATCCTGCAGGTTATTTTCAACACCATTCACACTAACAAAAGGAATAGAGACATTCACATCTAGGTTATTGGCGATTCCATATGCGAAAAACGTATTTGCACTTACGATCGTTCTTGACAAGTCGATCAAGTTGTTTCCGGCATAGAACCGCTCGTTCAATTCAACATTTGTTCCAACCGCAATATCCAAATTGCCTTTTCCTTTCAGAAAGCCATCCACTCTTCCTTGTGTAAAGGCAGAAAATGAAGTGGTTACTATCAATACAACACCCAACAGGTTTTTCATAGGCTATTCTCCTTTAAAGGCCGGTTTTCTTTTCTCTAAAAACGCAGCGACTCCTTCGTTATAATCATGGGTCCCTCCTGCAATAGTTTGCAATTCTTCTTCGGTCTTTAACTGCGTTGTTAAGTCGGATATCATCGAGAGATTTAAGGCTCTTTTCGTCAAACCCAAACCTTTAGTCGGCATTTTAGCTAATTTATTGGCCAATTTCATAGCTGACGCTTCAAAATTCTCGTCAGGATAATAAGCGTAGATCATGCCCATTTTTTCTGCTTCAACAGCCGACACTTTATCACCTAACATCATCAGTGCTGCGGCTTTTTGCATACCTATTAAGCGCGGTAACGTAAAGGTTCCTCCTGAATCTGGAATCAAACCAATTTTACTAAAAGCTTGAATAAAACTAGCCGATTCAGTTGCCACGCAAATATCACAAGCCAATGCTATATTTGCGCCAGCTCCAGCAGCCACTCCATTTACTGCTCCAACAATGGGCTTTTCAATATTTCGAATACGCTCAATAATCGGATTATAATGGTCGCGAACAATTGATGTCAATTCGGGTCCGTTTGGATCAGTTACTTCCTGCAGATCTTGACCCGCACAAAAGGCTTTTCCCTCTCCAATGATAAATATGGCTCTAACATTATTGTCTTCTTCAAAGGCATCCAACTGTGCTTGACAAGCCAATGCCATTTCTTTATTAAAACTATTAAATACGGATGGACGATTGAGACGAATTATACCGACTCCATCTTTTATTTCGAATTTGATGCCACTCATAAAATCTCTTTTTTCTTTAAAATTAATTATTCCCAAATGAAAATGCGATTTCAGACAAGAAATCCTTTGTTTTTCCTTAGTTTTATTGTGAAATTTTCAAGATATCTACCATGAAAAAAACAGTTTTAGTGACAGGAGCTACTGCCGGATTTGGAAAAGCGATTGCTATTAAGTTTGCAAGTGAAGGAAATCGCGTGATCATCACTGGTCGCCGAAATGAACGATTAAATGAGTTGGTTGAAGAAATTCAAAACAAATATGAGGTTGAAGCCTTGGGTCTATGTTTTGATGTTCGTTCAGAAGATCAGGTTATTTCGGCAATTGAAAGCATTCCTGAAAACTGGAAAAACATCGATATTCTTGTGAATAATGCGGGCCTTGCCAGTGGTTTGGATCCGATTCAAACAGGAAGCACCGAAGATTGGGATAAAATGATTGATACCAATGTAAAAGGATTGCTATACGTATCTAGCGCGATCATCCCATTATTAATGGCGCAGAAAAAAGGTCACATCATTAATATTGGCTCCACAGCCGGTAAAGAAGTTTATCCAAGTGGAAATGTATATTGCGCCTCTAAACACGCTGTCGATGCAATTACAAAAGGAATGCGTATTGATTTGCTGCAACACGGCATCAAAGTGACGCAAATCGCTCCTGGCGCCGCGGAAACAGAATTCTCAATTGTCCGCTTTCATGGTGATGAACAACGAGCGAAAGATGCCTACAACGGTTATCAACCAATGACAGCTGAAGATATTGCAGAATTGGTTTACTATTCAACTACGCTTCCTACTCATTTATGCATCAATGATTTGGTGGTAACCAGTTTAGCACAAGCGAACAGTTATCTCATTCACCGAACGTAATTAGCGGATATTCTTCAATAACGTACCAAGATCTCTAGACAAACGAATTGCAGATTCATAATGCAAATGGCTGCCGTCGTATGTATGGTAAAGACTTGGATCAATATCCAGCCAAGTTCCTCCAGCTTTATCAAACATTTGCTGAAATTCAATTTCCTTAAATCCACTTCTAGAATCTTCGAGTTGAATCATACTTCTCATCGTCGGTATCCGGAAGGCATATAAAGTATATCCTTTTGTAGTTAATTCTGTTACTTTTTCAAATAAGTCCATCTGAACGGAATCACTTACTTGATAACGGCTGAATAATCCTTCATATATTTCCAATGCAACAACCGTATCCTCCGGAATTCGATAAGATTTCGCCCAACCCTGATCAGGGTAAAAAGTCTCGAAATAACGATCAGCGGCTGTGTTTCCTGTAAGATGATCCAGAACCTCTGTTACTTTGTAAGGAGCGGTATATTTTAAATATCTTGACAAATAAAGCCCTTTAAAAAGATCAAAGCGTTTGGTATTTTTATGCTCATTAAAGAATTCATTTTTAACGGCTTCAGCAGTTAAACTATGAGGCGTCACAGCTAATAAAATAGTACCTTTTGGTTTCGTGCTTTCCGCTAAGTAATCCAGATAATCTGTCGATAATCCAATGGAGGAATAACCACAGTTCATTCCGTGTAAAGAATGGTCCCATGTCTCACTCAACTCATTTGGCGAAATTCCCCTGTACGTTCGAGAATCACCGCCGATTACAAAATCATACAATTCGGCTGGATGCGTTTTACGCAACCAAAACTCTTTACGCATTTCGGTATTTTTGATCGGGTCTGGCAAAGTCCATTTCAATACCATACTCAACAAAATGGTGAGCAGCAACATCAGCGGTATTTTGTATCGAATCGCCATTTAGAATTGAAAATAAATAAATTGTTTTCCTTCACCTCTAAAGAATATAATGGCCACGATTGCCAAGGAAACGAACAATACATCAAAACCATATCGCCAATAAAAACGAATCCATTGCTGATCATTTTTTCGAACAAAAATCACTAACTCGATTAATATACCCAAGCCTAGGAAAAAGATAGAATCCAAATAAAACTGAAAGAATGCCCAATCCGACGACTCTCCGCTGAAAAGTTTAGTTATAATACCATTTCCTTGCTCCATATCTGCCGATCTAAAATAAACCCAAGCCAATAAGGTTTGTATAAAAATGACGGGGATAATTAAGGAATGATACCTCATGATTTTTGGCCATTTTGTTATTCGTTCAATAGATAGCCAAAGGACATGCAGTGCCGCCCAAATGAGGAAAGTATAGGCCGCTCCATGCCATAATCCTGAAAGTAGCATCGTTAAAGCCATAGCCAATAATCCCCACCAAAAGCCTTTTTTTGACCCGCCTAACGGGATATAAACATAGTCACGAAACCAAGTGGAAAGAGAAATATGCCACCTTGTCCAAAACTCCCGTATACTTCTGGACAAGTATGGGTGATTAAAATTCATTTTAAAATGATACCCCATGTATTTAGCCAGTCCTCGTGCAATTAAACTATACCCGCTAAAATCTGCATAAATCTGAAAAGAAAAGGCGATCATCACCACCCACCAGAAAAGAGCCCCGTCATATACAGCTTTCCCTTCAAAAGCACTATCAATAAAAAATGAAAGGTTATCTGCAATAACCATCTTTTGAAAAAGCCCAAAAACGATCATTTTAATCGCATTCCATCTTTCAAGTGTGGAAGGGATTCTTACCCGGTTCAGCTGAAATAAAAAGTCCTTTGCTCGGACAATTGGTCCAGCTACCAATTGAGGAAACATCGCCAAGTAACTAAAAAAATGTAAGATGTTTTTTGTAGGTTTTAAGCGACCACGATAAATATCGATGGTGTAGCTTAAGGATTGAAACGTGTAAAAGCTGATACCCACTGGCAATATCAAAGCAAATTCAGGAATCGAATCCTGAAGATTCACAGTCACCTCTATTTTTGCCAAAATATCTTCGCCTACTTGCGCAAAAAACAGACTGTATTTAAAAATGGATAATGCGCCGAGGTTACCAAGAAGCGACAAGACTAACCAGAATCGCTTATTTCGCCGATATTTTTCAATTGCTAATCCCGCAGAATAATCAATTAAACCGCTACCAATTATTAAGAACAGAAAACGCCAATCCCACCAACCGTAAAAGAAAAAGCTAGCCATTGTGATGAACGACCAACGTGTCTCCTTATTATTCCGCATAAATGGCCAGAGTGCAAAAAAAAGCACACCAAAAAGCAAGAATTCTATGGAATTAAATATCATAGGCTACCTTCACAATTGGTCAGAATCAATAGACTAAACAAACATAGTGTTTTCCTTTATATTAGCCTTGAGATTCCGCTATCCAAGCAATAAAAGTTAAATTTGAAGCCGAATATGAAATTCAGACAAGCCCGCCATACCAATCATTTAGAGCCCATCATTAATTTTTATGTGGGTTTGTTTGACCTAGAGGTTTTGGGAGAATTTAAGGATCATAAAGGTTATGATGGCGTTTTTATCGGACTGCCGAATAAAGATTGGCATTTGGAGTTTACCGTTTCATGGGAGCAACCTTTGCATCGACCTGATGAAGATGACTTGCTCGTCTTTTATCCAGAAACTCTGGAGGAGTACGATTTAATCCTTAAAAGAATGAGCCTCCTGAACATAAAAGCATCACGACCTAAAAATCCTTATTGGCGGCAGTACGGCACCATGGTTGTTGATCCAGATGGATTTGGAGTTATTTTCGTTCGCCCCAAAGCATAAAAAAAAGGTACACCCCATTCGGAATGTACCGTCTTACCTTTATTGTAATTTGACTATTTAATCAAATCTACACTTCTATTGATAAAAGTAGTGAGTTCCTCACCTTTTAACATACCCTGTGATAAGCGTGCTAAATCTGTTAATTGTTTCGCTACTTTTTGTTTGTTGTCCTTTTGTTTTCTTAAAATAGCACCAATTATTGGGTGATTGGCGTTAACCGTTAGGTTATACATTTCTGGGAAAGAACCAAACATATTCATTCCGCCTCCACCCATTCGCTGCTGTTCTTGCATTCTTCTCATGAACTCGGGCTGCGTAATCACAATAGGTGCCTCCGTTTCGCTCATGTCTTCCATTTGAACAGTAAACTTGTCCTTGTCTACCACCTCTTCGAAAACCGTCTTCAATTTATCTTTTTCTTCATCCGATAATTTTGACGGGATTTCTTCATCCTTTTTAATCAATTTATCCAATGTATCAGCGTCTACACGAGCAAAACTTACATTTGTAAGTTTACTCTCCAATTTAGAGATATAATGCGGCGTTAGCGGGCTATCCATTAATAAGACATCATATCCTCTATCTTCTGCCGCTTTGATAAATTGGTGCTGCGCATCTTGATCGTGTGCATATAGAATCACAAGCTTATCATCTTTATCCGTTTGAATAGCTTTGATTTTCTCTTGGTATTCCTCTAACGTTGCATATTCACCCTTGACATTCTTAACAAGCGTGAACTTTTCAGCTTTATCGTAGAATTTATCGTCAGTTAGCATTCCATACTCTACAAAGACTTTTAGGTTATCCCACTTGTTTTCGAAGTCTTTACGATCATTCTTGAACATATCGTTCAATTTACTCGCTACTTTTTTTGTGATGTGTGAAGAGATTTTCTTCACATTACCATCCGCTTGTAAATAAGAACGTGATACATTTAACGGGATATCTGGCGAATCAATTACCCCATGCAAGAGTGTTAAGAATTCAGGTACAATCTCCTCCACCGAATCCGTAATAAATACTTGGTTTGAATAAAGTTGAATCTTGTTTTTCTGCACTTCCATCGTTTCTTTTAAACGCGGGAAATAGAGAATTCCAGTTAAGTTAAAGGGGTAATCAACATTCAAATGGATGTGGAACAAAGGATCTTCCATGGTCATTGGATAGAGCTCACGATAGAATTTCATGTATTCTTCATCCGTCAAATCTGCTGGTGCCTTAGACCAAGCTGGAGCTGGATTATTGATGATATTATCCACCTCAACATCTATCTTTTTGATATTACCCTCTTCGTCCTTTTCTCCGCTCGGATCGTCCTGTTTGACAGTAGCCGTTCCAAATTTGATCTCAACTGGTAAGAATTTACAATACTTATTCAAGATATCACCGATGCGGTTGTTCTCTAAAAACTCTGTTGAATCATCTGCAATATGCAAAACGATCTCCGTACCACGATCTTCCTTGTCTATATCCTTGATTTCATATTCCGGTGTTCCATCACTCTCCCATTGCACGGCTTGTGATCCTTCTTTAAATGATAAGGTTTTGATTTGTACTTTTTTCGAAACCATAAAAGCCGAGTAAAATCCCAAACCAAAATGTCCGATTATTTGCTCTGCTCCTTCTTTCCCTTCGTATTTTTTTACAAATTCCTCTGCTCCAGAAAAAGCAATCTGATTGATGTATTTTTCAATCTCCTCTTCTGTCATTCCTATCCCTCGATCCTTAACCGTCAGTGTTCCGGCCTCTTTATCTAAAATTACCTCAACCTTAAGGTCACCCAAATCCCCTTTGAACTCACCCGAAGTGCTGAGTACTTTTAATTTGCTCGTTGCATCAATGGCGTTAGACACCAATTCTCGCAAAAATATCTCATGATCACTGTATAAGAACTTTTTAATTAGTGGAAATATATTTTCCGTCTGTACATTAACTGTTCCTTTCGTTGCCATCTTCTTATTCGTTTTTAAGTTTGATATGAACTACGCAATGCTTATGCCATTCAAGACTTGCTGACAGAATGTCCGAAGGAAACCATTCAAAAATGACAGATTCGCAAGCAATGGCAAGAAAAACTTAAAAAATGACAGTATTTATCAGATCTGAAATCGAGGGTTGACAACGGAATTATACATGGATCCAAACGAATAATTAATTCCTGTGTTCATCCAATAGGTATAACCAGAGCCCAATTGTTGCTGTTGTAATAACACATCCTCAATACTTGCTCCTTGTCGCGCTATATTTACCTGATTGTTAAGAATGTTAAATTTCCCATTTATTCGCCAGGTAAATCCCTTAAAAAGTCGGATTCTCAAATTCATCCATAAAGAGACTGAATTCAGTGAGAAATCATGAAGAAAGTTCTGATAAGAAACAGTTGATGAAAAATTACCCCAATCTTCTTTAACTGTTCCTCCAACCGTTAATTCATGAAAAGCCAAACGATCGTCTAATCGATTAAAGACCGTTGTATCGTAATATTGATTATATCGAGCACCAACATTATAAGCAATAATTGCTTGTTTATTAAAAGATTCTGAATATTCAAAGAAGTCAAACTCTAATCCTGCAGAGCTAGAAGCATAGATTTTATAATTGCTAAAAATAGAATTACCTGCATCTGCAAAAAAACCGTACGACCAATGCTCATCAATACTGATAACATCTTGCGCGTTTGCCCATGCACTTCTTTGTCGGGCTATTGTTTCGTCATCATCATAAATGAATCTTGAATGATTCTGTGAATATCCTGTACGCACTATAAACTTATTCCCTTCTGTAATGCGCTTTGCTGCAGCACCTCCGTTAATGTTTCGAAAATGATTGGTTTCTTGACCATTAAATCGAGCACCAGCATACATATCAAAAACCCATGCATTCCAGGGGTCTTCCTCTTCAGACTGAGCCGTACTATCCTGTTCTAAAATCGAAAATTCAATTTGATCTTCATGACCTGCTTCAATGCGAAAACGAATCAAACCTAACTCAATATAACGAACACGTAACTCTCGAATTTCATCAGCACTCATATCAACGGCCGAATTGTAGGAAAGAATATCAGAAAGATGATCATAGATGCCTAATCCAAGGAATTGAATACGCTCTGATCGACCTCCATTTCCGCTTTGTTGAGATGTGAATAATAAATGGACATCCGCTTGTTTGCGATCCCTCACAAAAATTACGTTCTTGACCTCTTGTCGTGTATATCCTTGATCACAAAAGGAACAATCAAGAAATACGCGCAGCGCATCCATTTCAGGAGTATCAGAAGGAGGATCTTGACTAAAACTCGTAAAAGAGATCAGTACAATAACCAAAAGGCAAGAAATTCGTAACATAAATTAAGTTGTTTAGCGTTTTAGACCAGTATGCAAATTTGCAAACTATAGCTAAAATCGCTAAGTTTAAGTAGGAAAGACTTTCAACATTCGATCGTTAATTTACATATGGCTGCCGCTCTTGATGGTCTGCCAATTCAGCATGGCCCAATCAGGAAAGCAATCGCATTTAGCGGTTGGATTTTTTGTTGGTGCCCATTCTAACGTCATTACGTACGCATTTGTCTCTACACGAGATGGGAAAATTGTAGGAGCACAAGTGGTTCGTAAGGATCGATTTATGTACACCGCTTTGGGACATTGGCCAGGACTCGTTAACCCTCAACGTCAGAATTTATTGCTTGAAAATGGTTTGGATAGCTGCTTTTTAGTGGAAGATGAATATGAGAAAATTGTAGGCTATTATTGTCCTATTTTTGAACAACTATGGAAAGTACGCTTTCGAGAGCATCCATTCTTATATGATTTGTATGGCTGGAGTCACGGCCAATATAAACCTTCGATGGCACAGCGAGAATTTTTACTCGCTCAATATGGGATTGAAAACATCCTAACTGACTATATTTACGGAGAAAACCTTTACCAGCTACTGAAAGACATTCAGGATAAATCTTGGATAAGTACCTATTCAGCGCTGCCACCAGATCCGCCTATAAGCGGACCGTAGATAAAGATGGATAAAAAGTATTCTAAAAAAGAAGAATCAGATAGAGCGGCGCAAATTGAGCGCCTGCTTAAGAAACGCCGTATGCGCAATCAATCGCAAACAGCGGAGTATCTTTCCGAGCGAATTATGTTGGGCGACGAGCAGGCTTTAAGTGAATCCATCACATTGCTTGAAAGCACTAGAAGCCAAGATCAGGATAAAGCACAAGCTATTCTAAAAGCATGCCTTGGAAACACTGGCAATGCGCTTCGCATTGGTATTACAGGAGTTCCGGGTGTTGGCAAGAGTACATTTATAGAATCTTTCGGAAGCTTTCTTGCCGAGCAAGGAAAAAAAGTAGCTGTTATGGCAATTGACCCAAGCAGCGGCATCTCGGGCGGTAGTATTTTGGGGGATAAAACCCGTATGCAAACACTCTCTGTTCACCCCAATGCTTTTATTCGACCAACAGCCACATCAGGTTCATTGGGAGGTGTTGCACGACGGACAAGAGAAACCATCTTGCTTTTCGAAGCTGCGGGTTACGAAATCGTAATTGTTGAAACAGTTGGTGTAGGACAATCTGAAACAGAAGTGCACGCGATGACCGATTTTTTCCTGTTATTAATGCTGGCTGGCGCTGGTGATGAACTGCAAGGAATTAAGCGTGGAATTATGGAGATGGCAGATACAATCCTCATCACAAAAACGGATGGAAAAAATGTACGTAAAGCCAATTTAGCACGCACAGAATATAAAAATGCTTTACACCTCTTTCCTCCTAACCCCAATGAATGGATACCAAAAGTCGAAACAGTTAGTGCACTTGAAGAAAAGGGCATTGAGAAGGTATGGGATATTGTCCAATCATTCACCCTCCAAGTCAACACGAACGGTTGGCTTGAAAAACGGCGAGCACAGCAAGATCGTTATTGGATGAAAAAAACTGTTCAAGATGCACTACTTACTGACTTTTATAAAACAGATGGTTTATTAAAATTGGAAAAAGAACTTGAAAAAGCCGTTCAAAACGGATCATTAACATCATTTCAAGCAGCGGCAAAAATGCTAAACTATTACAAGGATGGAAAAACTGAAATTTGAATTAAAACCAGATCAAAAAAACGCTGGTGACGAACCCTATATTGAACTCAATAAAGTATTAAAAATCCTTCAGGTAGCACAAACTGGTGGTCATGCCAATCTATTGATTACGAGCGGCGAAATTGTCGTCAATGAGGAAGTGGAATATCGGAAAAGAAAAAAACTGCGAAAGGGAGATTTCATTGAAGCACCGGGTGCAGAGATTGCAATTGTTTGATTAATTTAAAGCGAAATTAGTTTAATATGGAGCCAGGATACAGCGAAGAAAAATTTAAACAACATATTAGAACAGTTGTCACTGCAGCGGAGGGTGATTCATTAGAAGAACGTCCATTGACTCTTGACGAGTTAAAGGAGCTTGCCCTGAGTATGGGAATGCGTGATGATGAATGGGAGGCATTGCAAAAGAAAGCATTTGTTCATTTGCAATTGGCAGAAGATCATTTAAAAGCGCGTAATTTTGAGCAAGCTATTCAGGAGGCAGAACAAGCCACATCGATCAACCCTTATATACCAAATGGAAATTCGGTTTTAGCGAAATCCTATCAAATGTTATGGCTGGAAGACAATGAAACAAGTGCGGGTGAAAAAGCCGAGTATTACGCTCGAAAAGAATTGCTAACGGACCCTAATGACAAAGTGGCGATAAACGTTTTAAGCGCTATCAATAAGAAAAAGAAGCTTGGAGGAAAAGATAAAAAAGCGATTAAGAAATACTTGATGATTGGAGGAGGGGCTGTTTTGCTCGTCATTATTTTAATGGTTTTGTTTAATCAGGGGGAACAATCTGCAGCATCGAATGAACTGGAAAATCAATTAATTGAAGCGCAAGAGGATGTCTTTTCTAAGCTTGACCTGGTTGAGACTGCGATTGACCAAAGAAATGCCATGTTACCGGATTTATTTGGTGTCGTTTCAAATGAAAGTAGTGACTTATCGGCCTTAAATCGAGAAATTGATAACCTCCAAAATAAGATTGATGAAGTATCGGGCTCTGCTAAATTCGAACTGGAGCAAAAATTGGATGAGAAAATTGGAGAGGCCAAATTATTGGTTCAAAAATATGGTCAACCGGAGAGCGTAAAACGCCTTATGATTCAAATAGAAGGTGCTGAAAATCGTATCGCATTTGAAAAGAAAAACTACAACGATGCGGTGAAATCATACAATATACTTGTAAAAAAGAGTAAAGGAGCCTATCCAGATTATGAATTAGAATCCTATTACAATGCAGATTAAATTTTTTCAAAAACATATTCTCTCGGCTATCCTGCTTATCGGAGTATTCCTCCTTTCTTCTATTGCACTTGGGCAAGAAGGGTATGCTCAAGGATTATCATCGCGTGAGGTAGAGAAGAATTATGAAGCCATAAACACACGTGGTGTCTATACGTCAGTAGAGGAAGTCCCCAATGTGAAGGTCACAGAAGATCGAAATGTTTGTGATCCGCACAACATGCTCACGGCAGAAAGCGAAAGCGAAATGCAGGCGATTATTGATCAATTGTATACCGATAAAGATTATGAAATGATGGTAGTATGTCTCAATTCAATTGAAGACAATCCACCAAGAGATTTTGGTACGGCCCTGTTTAATCTGTGGGGAGTTGGCGATAAAGACACCGAAAACGGTCTCATCATTCTAGTCATTAACGATGTACACCGTGTTGAATTTATTACAGGTCGAGGCTTGGAGACAATTTTAACTGATGTAGAGTGCTATGATATCCAGCAGGAATATATGGTGCCTTTCTTTAAGGAAAATGATTATGTAACGGGAGTATTGAGAGGTGTGCGAGCCGTGAATGATGATTTGCGTGGAAAACAAGTGCTATTCGATGAAGATCCAGATGACATTAACAGTCAATCCAGCGGTTATTATGATTATTCTTATGAACCTGACCCGTGGTATATGCACCCGCTATTTATTAGATACTGCGTAATAGCAGGTATTTTAAGTCTACTTTATGCTATCTTCTTAATAATTGCTGTTGCCTCTAAGGATTTACATTTCCGATACCGTGTGATGCGTTTATGGACCTTATGGATTTATGCTTTTATTTCTCCGCTACCGTTTATCTTTTTAGTTTATTACACCCGTAAAGCCTCTAACCGTTGGCGCAATATGGAAAGAGTTGGGCTCAAAAGTGGTGACCTATTGCACAAGTTAAGCGAGGAAGAGGAAGATCAACATTTAAGTCAAGGACAAATCTCTGAAGAAATCGTCAAATCGATTGATTATGACGTTTGGATCAATGATGCGGGAGATGATATTGTGATCTTAGCCTATAAAAGCTGGTTTACAAAATATAATAAATGTGATCATTGTGGCTACAAGACCTATTTTAAGGAGTACGATAAAATCATTAGTTCAGCGACCTATTCAAGTTCAGGAAAAGGGGAAAAAAAATATAAGTGTCAGAATTGTGGCCACACGAAAATAAAGCGCTATACGATTCCACGGGAACAACGAACACGCAGTGGCGGCGGATACTACAGCAGCGGTGGCGGATCGTTTGGCGGAGGTGGTGGTTCCTTCGGAGGAGGTGGTGGATTATTCGGAGGAGGTGGTGGATTATTCGGAGGAGGAGGATCACGGGGTGGTGGCGCTGGCAGCAGCTGGTAAAAGCCGATATGGCACAATAATTGAAATAACGATTACAAAAAAAACAACTATGAAATATATCCTATTAACTTGTTTGTTGAGTGCAGCTGTTTTAACCTTTGCGCAGGATACAACAAAAACAAACGGGAAAGTTCAACCCGTTTCAAACAAACGTATTACTGGTCTTAAGTCCGTACCTAAGGGAATTGCGCGTAAACCAATTGATGAAGATGCTGCTACTGGAAATGTCTTAGGTGGATATACCATTGAAAAACACACGGTTATCATCCGCAAATCGGACACTAAAAAGCTCGCGAAAATTACTGGAAGTCAGGTTAAAATTACTGAAGAAAAAATTTCAGGTTCAGAAGTGGACGAAATAAACTTAAAATTCAGTGATATCGAGTTTATGGAGACTGCAGACTATCTCTATCGTGCTTTTGGAGAGATGCCTGAAACGATTCCAGATGATTTGCCAGCTACACTGAAAGTGCATCGAACAAATAATTTGGACTGTTACGGGATCGCAGAACTTTCTGATCGTACCATTATTATGGCGTACAAAGGAGCCTTAGTCTATTTAACACGCATTTAATAGCTATCGCCTCTCCATAGTATTGGTAATGCCAAAATTAATTGCCAACTTTGTTGCATATCTTATCGAATATGCCTGCAAAGAAAAAACCATTTATCTTAATCACGAATGACGACAGCATTTCAGCTGGTGGAATAAAGGCCCTTGTGGAGGCCATGAAGCCATTGGGAGATATTCTTGTCGTGGCTCCTGATAAACCGCAAAGCGGCATGGGGCATGCGATTACGATACACGATCCTTTGCGTTTAAAGCCTTCGAATGAATTTCCGGGTATTGAAGCTTATACGTGCTCTGGAACTCCGGTAGATTGTGTCAAATTAGCCATCTATGAGATTATCAAAGATCGACCAACTTTGTTGGTGTCTGGAATTAATCACGGATCAAATGCTGCTACGAATGTATTATATTCTGGAACGATGTCAGCAGCTGTTGAAGGAGCTATTGAAAACATTCCTTCCATCGGTTTTTCGCTTCTAGACCATGCTGCAGATGCTGATTTTGAAGCTGCTGCTCACTATGCACGAATTATTGCACAAGGTGTTCTTGACAATGGACTTCAGCCAGGTGTTTGCTTAAATGTCAATATTCCTAAAGCTACAAAAAAGGAAATTAAGGGACTTAAAATATGTCGCCAAGGCAAAGCATTTTGGGAAGATTCTTTTGATAAACGAAAAGACCCTTTTGGTGGCGAATATTATTGGCTAACTGGAGCGTTTGAACGAACAGATAAAGGTGAAGACACGGACCTTTGGGCCTTAGAAAATAATTATGTTTCAATTGTCCCTACTCATTTTGATATGACAGCACATCATTTAATTTCAACCATGAATGAATGGGACCTAAAAGTTTAAACTATGGAAGAGCGTTTAAAAAAGTATGATAAAATGAGCGTTGGAATTGTTCTAGGCATCATTCTGACAGTTGCCGGATTCTTTATTTCATACCCCATACTGACCAGGGGGTTGAATATGAGTTTAACCCAGTATATCAACTATGCGCAAGTTGGCGCTGACAAGCAAAATATTATGATATTCTGCTTATTACCGAATATGTTCTTATTTTATTTCACCAATTTCCGTTGGAGACTAAACGAGATGACTAAAGGATTAGTTGGGGTAACGTTATTGTTCGGTCTAATGCTTGTAATTTTATCTGTTATTTAAAAAAGGTGTAATCATTCCTCTTCCTGAGCGCCACGAGAAAAGATCAATTTTAAATCACCCAATCGTATAAACCCTAAGGCAAAGAGTAAGATAATGCCCGTACCTAAGAGAATAAACAGACCGTTCCAAGGGTTATCAGCCCCTTCTAAAAACTGCGTATAGGTTATCAATAATATCCCGACCAAACCGAACAGGGCAACACGCAGGCGATTCCCAAATGATAAATCAAAAATGATATTGGCAATAATAATTTGAGCAATTGCTGTTAAGGTTTGGGTCGCTAAAGTGGCCACCGCTGCCCCCACTACCCCATAGGATTGAATCAGGAAATAGTTCAAGACGATATTCAAAACAACCCCACCCAACGCCATTATATTCAGCTGTCTTAAACTACCATTAGCCGTTAACAAGGTTCCAAAAACATAGGTCATGGAAACTGGAATAAAGCTTAGAATCAAGTAGCCAAAAGCTTCAGCGGATTCAGCTGTCGCCCCCTGATAACGCAATTGAATCAGCTCAGATTGGTATAAATAAGCGACGATACCTGTAACGACACTCACCCCAAACAAGATCCTAAATGCTAGTTTAGCCATTTCATTAATCCCTTCTTTTGCTTTAATCAATCTTGCAAAAATGGGCAATAATAAACCTGCAAATAAAAGCGCAAACATATTGACAGCGTCCAATAAGCGGAATCCTTGCGCATAAATTCCGGCCGCCTCATCACCATTTGGCAAAATACGCTCAAGCATAACCGCATCAATGCGATTATACATCATCATCAATAAGATCAACAATGCGTAGGGGAAGCTTTGCTTTAGAATATAGATCGAAAAAACCTTTTTGAAACGGAATTTCACTTTCTCTATTTGGAAAAGTAAAACCGCTATGGATATAACGGCAGCAGTTCCATAAGCTATGGTTTGTGCATAAACAAACCACTCAATCTTAAGTTCTCCACCTAACCAATTCGTCCATAACATTACACTGCATATCGCAATCAACAATAAACGGTCAAGGACGGAGATAAAAGCATCCGTTTTAAACAGATGCAGCCCTGCCAAATTTGAACGTGAAAATTGGACTATTGCTACTAAAAACTGATTGATCATTAAGAGCATCAGCAGCCATCCTTCTTCTCCTGAAAAGCCAATAAAAAAACCTGCCAATCCGGTAGCAGCAGCATAGAGAAAAAACAACAAAAATCGCAAGGAAAGTAATTTACCAAAGTGATTCGATACTTGCTGTGGATGCTGCGCAATATTTCGGGCATTATAATTTGTCAACCCTAAATCCAGCAAGATATTGAGCAAAAATGAAAAATTTAATAAGGCAAAATAATTACCATAAATGGCCTCTCCTACTCTATTCTGCACCTCGGCATCAATACCCAAGATATAGAAGGGTTTTACCAAAAGGTTTAAAACCACAATCAGAAGAAGGTTCGATAAAAATTTCTTTTGCATCATCAGCTCTTAGACTATACGATTAATCTAAACATTTGTTGTCAAAATTGTACTTGGGAGAAAATAAAATTTTGTTATTTCGTTTAAAGAAGGGTTATGCGGATTTATTTACTGGTGTTTTTTTTCATTTCTTTACAAATATCGGCTCAAACTGATTCGGTAACTTTGTCCAATACTGCTCTTGTATTGCAAAACAAAGAAAAATCAGAAAAAGTCTTTGTGATAAAAGAGAATGCGCCATGCAAGGTTTGGACACAAAATAGTTCAGATCCTATAAAAGGAAAAATCGGATCGTATAGCGATAGTTCAATTGTAATCAAAAACCAAATCATTTTATTTACTGAGATACAACGCATCAAAATCTCAGTTCCGACAAACAAAGCAGTTGGCGGCAAACTCATTGCAGTAGGTGTCCTTTCAGGTGCCGCGGGAGCTGTTATTTTCTTAAGTCACGAGAACAATGAAAATCCTGTAACCGCTATTTTAACAATGGGATTTGGATTGGGCTTAGGAGCAATTGGAACGGCATTTACTATCGCAGGCGGAACGATACTCGCATTTTCTGAAAGAAACTTCTATGCGACCAGCTGGGATTTTGTTATGATGGATGATTAGGCATGATTTTTTCTATATTTGGATGAAACCATGAATAACGAACTATGTGGAAAAGCCTTAGCATTTTACTATTGAGCATACTCTTTTATGCTTGCGGCACAAGCAAACTTGCTTCTGCTGAAACGGAAACGGAAACAGCTTCAGATCAAATTGAAACAGCATCCGAAAAAGTAGAAGAAAACATACCGGATAAAGTGGTTGAATATGATTATTCAAATGAGGACACACTTTTAATTTGGGTGGGCAGCCAATTAGACACCCTGCCATCAGGGGCCAATGAACTTGGTTTATTGACACAAGTTGGAACCAAGTATCCGGCTCTGGAGGGATGGGAATGTATTCATAAACGGATTAATGGATTCATCTTTGAACCTGGATACATTTGCCAGTTAAAGGTTAAAGTTGAAAAAATTGAAGGGAAACCGCAGCTACGAATGGTCGAACTTGTGACTAAAATGATAGATATGGATTATTATCGGGTCAATGATATTTGGGCCCTGACACACTTAAACACGGAAGTTTTGGAAATCAGCACACAACGCCCGAATATGGAGATTAACCTCAAACTCATGCGTTTTATGGGGAATGGCTCGTGTAATAATTATATGGGGAAAATTGAGCAATACAATTCTACGCACATCAAATTAGGAGCTATTGCTGGAACAAAAATGATGTGTGAAAGTATTTCACTCGAACAGAAATTTTACGAGGCGCTAACCAACACGAGAAAATATCAAGTCAAAAATACAGTCCTTATATTTTCTGATGCATCTGGGAAAGAATTATTACGATTTAAAAAAGTCGATTAAACGCAATCAACAATTGTTGATTATGCAATCAT
>JAURQI010000133.1 GCA_030836155.1 Crocinitomix sp. | reverse complement strand
ATCACCTTTACAATAAATCCACTTTTCAAGCTTGGTATGATTTCGGAGAACGCGTTGCTGCGTTTGATGCTGTAGACTCTGTCTTATCGGAAGCACATCTTTATCAGCTCGCAAAGGATCCGGAGAATAAAACATTTTTCTTTGAGCAAATTGTTAACCAACGGCCTGAAACACAATCCGAGGTTGACAGTTTAAAAGCAATTATCAGGTCGAATCCTATCTATAAAGGCATTCTTTATTCCGAAGAGAATAATTCTTCTTTAATGATGGTCTTTGTGAATGAGTCTATTATGGTCGATATGAAAAAGGCTAATGTTCTTTTTGATGTTGAAGCCGTCGCCTTAGATTATCAAGAAGAACTAGGGCAGGTTCGAGTTTCTGGTATGCCGCACATACGCGTAGCAGTGGGTAAAAAACTAAAGGGTGAACTTGGATTATTCATCGCCTTGTCGATTATCGTTACATCGATTCTTTTACTGATCTTTTTCCGCTCACTTAAGATTGTATTGGTTGCAAATACCGTTGTATTCTTTGGTGTTATTTGGTCATTAGGAAGCATTGGTGCATTGGATTATCAATTATCCATTTTAATGGTTCTTATTCCGCCATTGATCATTGTAATCAGTATTCCGAATTGTATTTTCTTGATTAATAAATTTCATCAGGAAATTAAAACGCATGGAAACAAGGCCAAGGCTCTTTCTCGGGTTATCCAAAAAATTGGGAATGCGACATTCTTAACAAACCTTACCACAGCTCTAGGTTTCTCTACTTTTATTTTTACCAACTCTGAACGCCTCTCCGAATTTGGTCAAATTGCTTCCATGAATATCTTATTTGTCTTTTTGCTTTCGATCACAATTCTTCCGATCGTTTTGAGTTATTCAAAAATTCCGAAAAGCAAACATTTAAAGCATCTTGAAAAGCAATGGTTGCATTACACAGTTGAAAAGTTAGAAATCTTAAGCCTACACAAGCGTAAGTGGGTTTTCTTAGGTTCGGGTATTGTCATTATCATCGCCGTCATTGGTACTTTAAAAACAACAGCAACTGGAAACATTACCGGAGACTTACCGCAGAATGATCCGATTACAAATGACTTGAATTTTATTCAGGATAATTTTGGAGGAGCCATTCCGTTCGATATTCTGTTAGATACAAAAAAACCGAATACTTTTTTTAATCGTTTTGACGAAATTGATTCGGCTCAACGATATTTAGCCAATTATCCTCAATTTTCTAAATCACTCTCTATTGCCGATGCGATTAAACTGGCGAGTATGGCTTACAGCGACGGTGATCCGGAAAAATTCGAAATCCCTAGTCGCGCCAAATTAAATCGTATTGGAGATTATATTGAAAACACAACCGACGGTTCTGCCGGAACCAATGGCTTTTTGGATTCAACACAACAAATCACACGCATCACAGCGCAAATTCGAGACCTAGGGTCGTATGAAATACAAGGACTTGTTGACTCAATGCGTACTGATTTTGAATCAATCATTAATCCTAAAAAAGGGAAAACGGATAGTCTTTATGCTTCAATCCAAGAGCAAAACGGTGATGTTCGTTCAAATAGCATCCAAGCATTATATGCGCATGATCCATCAATCTTGAATGACTTAAAAAGAATGTACGCAACGGGTAATGCTGATTTATTGGATGCGTATACGATGGATGAGGAAGCGTTTTACAAGAATCATGAACGACCAGATTTTAATGATAGCTTAAAAGCGGCAATCGATTTAAATGAGTGGGAAGTTACCTTTACGGGTACATCGGTTGTGGCTTCAAACGGAACACAATACTTAGTAACGAATCTGTTTATTTCGCTGGCCATTGCTATTGTTCTTATTGGAATTCTGATGGCTATCCTGTTCCGCTCATGGCGAATGGTTTTGGTGTCCTTGATTCCCAACTTTATTCCGTTATTGTTTACTGCTGGTATTATGGGGTTCACGGGGATCCCTATAAAACCTTCCACTTTACTTGTCTTTAGTATCGCATTTGGTATATCCGTTGATGATACAATTCACTTTTTGGCAAAATTTCGACAAGAATTAAAGGTGCATGAACATGACTTAAGACGTTGTATTCTCGTTGCACTCCGTGAAACGGGCACAAGTATGATTTACACGTCCATCGTACTTTTCTTTGGATTCATGGTATTTGTATTCTCACAATTTGGTGGAACCAAGGCTCTTGGAATCTTGGTCTCCTTAACTTTGCTCATTGCGATGTTTGCAAACCTTTTGATTTTACCGAGCTTATTGCTTTGGATGGAAGCTAAAATCAGTAATAAAGCCCTTGCTGAACCGCTCTTTCAGCTCTATAATGAAGAAGAAGATATAGACTTGGATAGTTTAGAAATCGAGACACAGAGCAGTCATTCCAATTCAGACGAAACATGATAGCAGCATTATCACGCTACCAAGAATTAATCGCGGAGCATATCTCAGCGCATCGACTGCCCGAAGGACCTGAAAATTTATATGATCCTATTCGATATTTTCTCACTTTGGGAGGGAAGCGAATGCGACCAGTATTGGCACTTATGGGTGCCGAATTGTTTGGTGGTGAATTAGAAAATGCTGTTCAAGCAGGTTTAGCTGTTGAACTCTTTCATAATTTCACTTTGATTCATGATGACATTATGGATGAAGCGCCTTTGCGCAGAGGTAAAGAGACCGTGCATAAAAAGTGGAATGACAACATTGGTATTCTTAGTGGCGATGCTCTTTTAATTGAAGCATACAAGTGCTTGGCAAATAATGAGCCGCAAACATTAGCAAAATTGCTTCCTCTTTTTAATCAAACTGCGACTGAAGTATGTGAAGGTCAGCAGATGGATATGGATTTTGAGACGAGATCGGTGGTCGCTACGGAGGATTATATTCAGATGATCGCCTATAAGACGGCGGTCTTGTTAGGCTGTAGTCTTAAAATGGGGGCTATAACAGCCAAAGCTCAAGATGAAGATGCAGACGACCTCTATCAATTTGGATTAAATCTCGGTATTGCTTTTCAAATTCAGGACGATATTTTGGACGTGTATGCTGATCAAAATAAGTTTGGGAAACAAGTAGGAGGTGATATCATAGCCAATAAAAAGACTTTCCTTTTATTGCAGGCTCTAAAGGATGCAAATTCGGATCAACAAAAACGATTTGATGATTTGCTTTCAACAACTGACGTTGCTCTAAAAGTAAAAGGTGTAATGGAACTATATGATGAATTAGACATTTATCAGAAAGCTACATCAAAAAAGAATTACTATCATGACATGGCTATGGAGAACTTAAAGCATATTCGTGTTGATGCTACTAAAAAAGCGCCTTTAGAAGGCCTAGCTCATTTCTTACTTGAGCGAGAGCATTAATCAAGTTCGCTGCTATCGAAAAATAATCTTTCCATTCAGCCATTCTTCATCTAAAATGGCGTCATATTTTTTATAGAAATTGATCGCTGGCTCATTCCAATCCAATACTTGCCATTCAAATCTACCAACATTTCGGTCTTTTGCTTCTTGAAAAACACGATCAAACAATAATTTGCCAATCCCTTTGCCTCTCCAAGCCTCAGTGACGAGAAAATCTTCTAGATATAGACATTTACCTTTCCATGTCGAATAACTCGTGTAATAAAGTGCAAATCCAATAACTTGACTACCTACCTCAGCGACTATACAATCGAATACCTCATTTGGCCCAAAACCATCTTTCGTTAATTGATCCACGGTATTGATAAATTCGTGCTCAGCTTTCTCGTATATCGCCAATTCGCGAATTAAATTCCACACGGCCTCCATATCTGAAGGAACGGCTTCTCTGACTGTTATTTCCATATTCAGATTATTGTGCTAGGTTAAACCTTAAAGCAATACCAGCACTTGTATTGGCCGTGTTAAACGCCGTTGACAATTGCGGTTTGTTTACAACACGATCGAAATAGATAGCCACATTTAAGTTCTTACCGATATTATAATCCACTCTAGATTTAATCGAGTACATATCTTGTCCGGATGTAACCTGTTGACTATTCTCAATAATATTTCTATTCAAAGCAATATTACTTCTAATGGATAAATCAAAACGTAAGTTCAAATCACTTTCAGGGTACTCACCAAAGACTTTCCATGGCAATTTAACTTTAGAGAATTTGTATCCACTTCCAATTACCCATTCACGACCACGCATTTCAGTAATTTGAAGGTTGGTTACGCTTAAGGCCAATGATCGGTCTCGTTTGAACTCAAATTTGGTAATTAATCCGTTTTTACCAACTATCCAAGTAGCATCAACGCCCAAGAATGGGGCAAATTGCTCTGTAATCGTTACACTTTGTATTTGTCTGCCTGGAATTAAGTTTCCGGAAACATCCTGTTGCTGAATTCCGTTTGCATCAAAAGCAGCGAGGTTCGTTTGGAAATTCGATACCGAGATATTTGAACGATAGGCATGGGAAATTGAGAAGTTTCTCACATAATCCTTCATGAAATCCATTTTAGACAATCCATCATAACGAATGTCCCAGTTCGGTAATGGCAATGCCTTAAATACGTCGAAGAAACTTGTTCCTGTTCCTTGTCCCGTATATGCAGCCAAGAAAGAACCGATTAAGACATCTTGCTGATTTGCTCCAAACCCGTCATAATACCCATCATCACCTAAACTTGTACCGGCCTCTTCACCCAATTGTTGGGAAACGGTTGGACGGTAGGCTCTCAACTCATTAAACACATCTGAAACATACGTTGAATCCAATCGCGTAAAGGCCGTTTTCCAGGTGATGGTTGTGAAACTTAATGATCCACTATTCACTCTATTTTGATACTGCCAATCTCCGATTCCTTCTGCTGTAACGAGTGTATCATTGTATCGGAAATAACTGTTTTCATTCTCGGTGTATTTACGATCAATCGTAACGTTGATTCTTAAATCCTTAAACGGTTCAAAACTTGCGCGCCCATTATATGATTGTGTATGGGCATTCGTGTGCAAAATATTCAAATCGGGGTTTGCAACCAACCAGCCGTTGTTTGCCGCAAAAGGTGCATAGGTATCATACTCTCCCCATGCATTCGTTTGTCTTCCTAATAAATCCAAGTTTTGTTGACCGGACGCAAAGGCAAATGAAGGTGCTCCAAAATTATCCATTCCCAAGATCGTTGTTTCCCCAGCAAAACCAGGCAACATAATTCCATCATTTTGCGAATACGTAAAAGATAGGTTACGAAATGACATAAATAAACGTCCCGTCGTTTTAACGATTGGGTGTATTCCTTCTCGTTTTTTCTTCTTTTTACCGTCTTCACCCTCTTCACCTTCTTCTTCCTCTTGACCACCTTGGCCACCGGTTCCTCTAACACCATCAGCACCATTCTGTTGTCTGCGATCCACCATTTGTCTACCGCCTCGACCTCCCTTTCCGTCATTATTAATCTTGCGCAAGAACTCAATTTTGTTATACAGTGTCACCATATTCAGCTGACCGTTAACTGTAAAATTCCGAGAGTTTTGAACTGTGTTTCCAATTTCAGGCAAGGCTAATGGTGCGCGTTGCCAATCATAACTACTCCTTAATTTAACATTCGCCGTTATAAAGTCGGTTAGGGGCAATTTATCAAACGGTACTTTATAAGTGAAGTCATAATTATGACCATAATTCAATGTAAAACCACCAAAATCATTATCACCCGTGGCAAAAGGATCAAATGCACTTCTCACATTAGACCTATATAATTGATAATTGTTATACTCATCTGTACCTATTTCAGCATTGGGGTCTATTGCACCGCCAGGTTCTAGAATAACTGAAGAATTATTGGCTGCAAAAGAGAACTTAATATTTTTTGAAAGATCGTATTTGAAGTCATAATTTCTATTCCAAGTAAAGTTTTTCAAATAGGTCGGTAAGAAAACAAAATTCGTATCCAATGCATTACGGTTTTGGCGCTCATTATACATCCTAGCTAACTCCGTATTGAAACCAAGTGACCTTGGTCCAACATAAAAATTAAACTCCCTTATGAGACTAAACCATCTTGATTTTCTTAAGAATTTACTGTTTTTAAACGGCTCGACTAAAAGTGGCTTTTTCGAATAAACATAATTCAAACCACCCCGATAAGTTCTAGTAATATCCATTTCGGTATTGATATCTCGTCGATACAATTCATTGTAAGAGTAACTGGCCGACCAGTTTTCAATATCCCAAAGGTGATTTTCTTTACCAGCAGGGCGCTCCCTTCGCACATTGGTAAAGTTATAGGAGGTTCTTGTGGTAACGTCTCGAGATTCTTGGGCACGCCTACGCCTAAATTCAGGATCCTCGTATTCACTTAAACGCACGTCTGGCGCCAATAAATCAAATTCAGGTTGAATAATTGCTGTTGAATAGCCTATATAAAAAGGCACTTGAACATTCACTTTCTTGCCTAGGAATTGACCCAGCTCCATATTCGAAGAGACATCAAATCCCATTTGCGTTTCACGTTGGCGCTCGCTCACTTTTTTCTCAATACTACCCCAGTTTGGAGTTGAATAATTTCCTGATAAATTAACGGATCCAAAATCAGCTAACTGCATATTTACCCGAGCCGTAGAGGCCCATCCACCTGTTTGGTCAAAGTCCGTTAATCGTAATTCATTTACCCAAACCTCGGCACACTTATCTAAGCCATCTTCTGCATATTGCCATGGATGGTCGGTATCTTTCCCGGGGTTTCTTACACCAATCATGATGGTTTTCATACCCTGTAGGTTTGGATTACCCTTAATCTTAATTCGTCGGACGACTCCAAAATCATCTGGTGCCAATTCAGCGGAATATTCTACTGTTGCCGGCAAACCATTTTTATTCCTAAACTTTTTGAGACTGGTCAATGAGTCGAAAACTATTTCAAGGTTATTGGCTTCTGGCCAAATAATATCCGCATTGGTAGACACCCCATCCACAAATGCACCAGGTGCCCAGTCGGTCGTTTTGATGGGAGATTCAAATTCATAATAATTATCCTCAAAATCGGTCCCTAATCTTATGAAACAGGTCAATTGATCGTCTTGGAGGTCATTGTAATTCCCCCTGGCCTCACCGTGGACGAACATCTTTAATTTCTTATACATCCTGACATCGAAGGTGACATTTTTAAAGGCCGCCCTGGCTTCTCCATCTTTAAGTCCGCATATCTCAAGGGACAATGATTGCTCGTTTAATTGACGCAAATTAATTGAACCATTATCTTGTTCACGAAGGATTCCTGGAGGTAAAACGTATCCTACTGGCTCTTTACCTTCATTTTCTTCAAGGTTTACAGCTGCCAAATTAAACTCTGTTGAATTGGGGTCATCTTGAATAACTTCTCCTGGTTCATTCAAGTTATATAAGTATTTACGCCATTCCCCTCGAATCAATTCTAGACGTGCAAAACGCAGAACGACTTCATGTCCAAAATTCGCCATGAATATTCGCATGAATCGGATCGATCTAAAATCAGAAATACCGTTAATGACACTTTCAGGAGATTCAATAGGAATTTTGAATTGATACCACTTTTCAGTTTTACCGTTGTCCTCATTGATCACAATCTCTTGCTCATTGGTAATAAAGTTTTGACCAACAGTCATATCGTTAGGTCTTAAACTTACGCGATATTGGAAATAAGACTCAGACTCACTCAAGTTATTATCTACATTGATATCCTCAATATCTGGTGCTTGCGTACCACGTGTTGGATATCCATCCGCGTTAATTGTATCTGAAATCTCAGGTGTTGCCGAGTTTCCTTCTGTACCATTAAAGTATTTATAGCGCTGAACGATATCCAATTCCGCAGCGTCATAATCATCATCACGATAATAATTATAACGGTCTGAAGAAGGATCATTATTGAGTCTAGCCTTAGCCGAAGGATTTAAAGAACTTAAACTTACCCAATTCAAAAAGTTGGAGAAATATGATCTTTCTGCCTCATTTACTAAACCATCCAGACCAGCATCTTGATAATATCTTGATGAGCTGTTATTATCAAAAGCATTCACAATTACTTGCTCATTCGATACTACTGACCACGAAGTTGTATCATAATCAGTAGGATCATATGAAGTTCCGGTAGGTAATCCGTTTTCAAAACTCTTACGAGAATCTGGTAAGATATCCTCCGAAATATTTCCAAGGTTAAAGTATAAGTCACCACCAGACATGTTCTTGGTTAAGGTATCGGTTGCATCATTATTAAATGGATCCAACATCCAGAATTGGATAAACTGAATATTCGCTGTTTCAAAGTTTGTGGTTGTCAATGCACGCATTATTCCTGCCCATCGATCTTCAGGATTCAAAAATGTTCCATCTGCATCAATATCTGCAGCCGTCGTATCATAATTATATGGGCCTCTCTCTTTCGGAAAGTAGGCTAAATCAAGAACTGGGATATTATTTAAAGTCCCCTGAGGAGGTTGCTGCTGTGGAAATAATTCATTTTGTTTTAATTGACGCATTTGTGAATTTTCCAACACTTCAGGATTATCTCGAATGTGATCTGGTGTCGTTGAAGTATTTTGATAAAAAGCTGATGGATCAACCTGATACCAAGCTAAGTGCGCACGATCAAAACCAGCTTCCGTTCCCGTTTTAATTGCCGCTTCTGGGAAAAGTGTTGGTTGTCCTTGCGGAATAGATGCCAATTTCCATGTTTGAAACTGTTTGATGTCAATTGCACTCTGAGTTCCTTCAAAACCATCAATGTAAGAGATTCCCTCACGACTAATCGCGCGCTGCGTACCAGGAATGAGATATGCAAATTCACCGTACGCCGTAATATTCGATTTTTCTTTTGTACTAATGACAGGTAAGAAATCAACTAGTTTGGTTAAGAAAGGTGCTTCTGTTCGATAACTTATATCCGTACCTACCACCGTATTACTAATCGGTTCATCACCAATATTCACCTTTTGAGTCAGTGGTTTTTCAGTAAGGTTCATGACCGTTGCTCCAATGTTAAAGTCTTTATTAACTTCATAATTAAAGTGAGCGCCCACCAATGATTTAGATTGGAATCCGAACAATGTATTACTTTCTAATTGAACCTTGATCGGTGTTTGCGATTCTAGAATACCTTGATTTAAAATCTTAACACGACCGAGGTTATAATCTACGGTATAATCCACGCCTTCAATCAATTTAGCTCCACCAGCTAAAACTGTTACACTACCCTCAGGAATGTTCAATGCATTCAAAGATATTTCAGAGCTGACAGATGATTGGTATCGTCCTTTAATGCTAAAACGGTTTTTACTCGGTATTAACTGCGCCGCTGTTTTTGTGCTATCGTAAAGTTCTGTATAAGCAATTCCGTCAATTTCAAAAGGAGCCAATGGTGTTGTCTCATCCAGTTTTTTAGCTAGCGTTAGCCCAAAAGGTTCAATGGTCGTAAAGTAGATCCGTCCCGTCCTTGGGTCAACCGTTCCTCCATTAATTGCCCTATTTCCTTCGTAACGAATGGGTACAAAATCGAATCGACCATCGGCATATAATTCCTGATTCAAATTCAGTCGGTCTAATTCCAATTGCTGCATTAATAAGATATCATCAGCCCCATCATAAGGTAGGTAGTTGATGTCTACACTTGTTGTTGGATTATTGTACCAAACATCAAACGTAAAATCAGCTTCACTCACTTGGTATGCTCCAATTGAATAAACGTTTTTCATCATTAAATCCCATGTCTTATTCTTTGGGTTAATAATCGTAGGCTTCAACAATTTCAGCATCAATGCACTTTTTGATCCTTCTTCTACCGGCACATCAGTTGAGAATTCACCCACCTGAAAAGTTCTGCCATTAATAGTGTATTGGAACGCAACACCAAGCACCTCATCTTGATTAAGGGGTGATTTTAAGGAAATAAACCCTAATTGCGCATTATAATTAAAATCTTGCTCTGATAACCTTCGAGCATTTTCTACCTTTTCATAGTGAACCGATTGGGCAAATGGACCTGGAGAACCTGAAACTGTCGACAGGTAATTAACCGCATTAGAGAAGTTTCGTACATCTGGATTCTCTTTTAAGGTTTCATAAAGATTATTGGCGCTATTCGATGGATACTCATTGCCGTATGACAATGGACCACCTTCATAGTTCTCAATACGTTCTTCGCCAATATCTGAGAAAGCAATAATATTACGCGTATCCTCCACTCGGTTAATACGGTTCGTTACCCATACTTCAATTTTCGTAATGTTTATCGGTGAATTCACAATGGGCATTGTTTCCATCGCCTCATCATAGCTTTCACGGAAATAATAACTTAAAAAATAGTGTTTGTTTGCTTCGTAATTATCAACACGAACTTCATAATCCTGCACTTGCGCACCACCCGTAACGTTTATTTCTTGACGTTTACCTTTTTGTTGCGACAGGATTGTTTGAACAGTCAGACGTCCAAATCGCAAATCCGTTCGGATACCAAATAAACTCTGCGATCCCTGAATTAGCGTTGTATTTAAAGGAAGGCTGACATTACCCGCTTCAATTTTCTGGATAATCTCATCCTCATAACCTGTGTATTCAATTTTAACTTGGTTTTGAAAATTGAAAGTAGCTTCAGTATTCTGGCTAATGGTCAACTTCAGTTTATCTCCAATTTGACCCACCATGTTTAATTGAATCTGCTGTTGGAAATCGAAAGTTGCTACTCTTCTTTGACGTTCTGGTAAAGCAGGATTATCATAACGTGATACATTGACACCAAACGATAATTCGGCTGACCCTTGCGGACGAATATTAATTTCATCTCCGCCAAAAATCAAGTCAAATGCTTCCCCTCCTACTTTGAGGGGTGGAATTAAGTTTCTTTGTTGTTCATTAACTTCCTCCACTTTCTCTCCCCAATATTCTTGCAATGCCTTTTGACGCTGGTATTCAATATACTCTGCTTGCGTCATTGAAGTTGGGTAGCGGTAGTATTGATCTCCAATTTTTTGAATGACCTCGTAAGAATCGGTTTCCGGATTGTAAACAATATCCGTATTTATGTTTGCAGGATTCTTAAAATCAATAGGGGATTTTTTTTGATCAGTATAATCATAATAATCAAAAAGAGGGAAAGGGAGCTTTACCTTCGGCGTATCCTCCTCCTCAACAATCGTCAAGCGATCGTTCTCCGTATTTACAACCGCCCAACTGTTGAGGGTGGTCAAAAACGCCAATATTGTTATTAAACTCTTGTTCATGTGTACAAACAGTATTGTTAACTACCACATAAACCGTTAGGTTGCTTCAACAAATGATGCATAATCGTCACCAATTGTTCAAACAGGGCCTGGGTCATAGGGCTACAGCACTTTCAATGCCTGTTTAATTAATTCCTCGACAGATTGATCGTCTGTCGCTATTTTTTTCAATGCTTTTTCGGCTCGATTTTTGTCAAAACCTAAAGACAACAGAGCAGTTAACGCATCATTTTGATTCGTATTGTTTACAAACAAAACATTTTCTGTTCCGAAGTCTGCTTTTGCAACTTTATCCTTTAAATCAACAATAACACGCTGTGCGGTCTTAGCGCCGATCCCTTTAATACTTTGAATCAATGCAACATCCTCTCCAACAATCCCTGCGGCAATTTCATCTGGTGTCAAAGCCGATAACATTAAAATTCCAGTATTCGCTCCAATACCTGAAACAGATATCAGATGATTAAACATTTCGCGTTCTTTTTCAGAATGGAAACCATACAGTGTGTGTGCATCTTCACGCACCTGTAATTGCGTAAAAATCTTTATGTTCTCATCAGCTCCTAAACGAGAGAATGTGTTTAAGCTAATTTTGACAAAATAGCCAACGCCTCCACATTCAACAATGACATGTGTGGGTGATTTTTCGACTAATCTGCCATTTAAATGTGCTATCATATTATTTATATTGTGCGTCTAGGACTGCAATTTTAATCATATTCGTGATTTCACGAACACTGCTTCCTAATTGCAATACGTGTACAGATTTATTCAGCCCCATCAAAATAGGACCAATTGCATCTGCATTATTCATTTCCTGTAAAAGTTTATAAGCAATATTTCCAGAAGAAAGATTAGGGAAAATGAGCGTATTTACATTTTTTCCAGCAAGTGTGGAAAAGTCAAACTTTTCCATTCTCAATTCATTATTTAATGCGAAGTTGGCCTGAATCTCTCCATCCACGACAAGGTTAGGATAAAGTTCTTTAACGATTTTCACCGCTTTACTCATTTTCTGCGCATCGGCACCACGTGCAGATCCAAAATTGGAGTATGATAATAAAGCAATTCTCGGATTAACATTTAAACGTCTTACTTTTCGGGCCACCAAGTTGGTGATTTCAGCAATCTCTTCTGCCGTCGGATCAATATTTACCGTTGTATCGGCTAAGAAAAGTGGTCCGCGTTTTGTCACCAACAAATACATTCCTGCCACTTTGTCAACGCCATCTTGTTTTCCGACCACCTGCAAAGCAGGGCGAATTACATCTGCATAATTTCGTGTAATACCAGAAATCAAAGCATCCGCTTCACCAGACCCAACCATCATCGAGCCAAAATAGTTTCGCTCACGCATGATCTTTGTTGCTTCATAACGTGTAAATCCTTTTCGCTTTCTTTTTTGAAAAAACAACTCGCCATACTCCTCAAGTTTTGGTATTTGCTCCTCCTCTTTAGGATCGATAATAATTGCATTTTCAAATTCAAGTCCTATTTCTTCAATCAGACTTTCAATTTTAGTTTTTCTACCTAATAATATCGGAATAGCGTATCCTTCATCCTCAGCCGTATGTGCTGCTTTTAATACACGATAATTATCCGCCTCAGCAAATACCACTTTTTTAGGATTCTTAATTACCTTTTCTGTCAATGAATTGATTAGTTTATTGTCCAGCCCTAATCGCATTCGCAATTCAGCTTCGTAAGCATCCCAATCATCAATAGTTCTTTGCGCAACGCCTGATTCAATCGCTGCACGCGCTACTGCCGGACTAACGGTTGTGATTAATCGAGAATCTAACGGTTTTGGAATGATTTGATCTTTTCCAAATGAGATATTCTTCTCGCCATAAGCTTCATTCACCTCTTCTGGAACCGATTCTTTTGCTAATTCCGCAATCGCATGAACTGCCGCTAATTTCATTTCTTCATTAATTGTCGTTGCATGGACATCCAAGGCTCCTCTAAAAATAAATGGGAAGCCCAATACATTATTAACCTGATTTGGATTATCCGATCGACCCGTTGCCATGATGATATCGTCACGAACGGCTGTTGCCTCCTTAAAAGAAATCTCAGGTTCTGGATTGGCCAATGCAAAGACAATTGGATTTGACGGCATTGAAGCGACCATTTCTTTGGTTACAATGCCACCTTTAGAAAGCCCTAAGAATACATCCGCTCGTTTCATCACTTCTTCCAGTGTAATTCCTTTTTCGTGAATCGCAAACGCTGATTTATATTTATCCAGATTGTCGCGATCTTGAGCAAGCAATCCTTTACTGTCATACATAAAAATGTTTTTTTGTTGCGCTCCCAATGCCAAATACAATTTAGTACAAGAAAAAGCAGCAGCACCTGCTCCCACCACTACAATAACAACATCTTTAATGTCTTTTTCAGCCAATTCTAATGCATTGATGAGCGCTGCACTCGAAATAATAGCAGTGCCGTGTTGATCATCATGCATGATCGGAATATTTAGTTCTTCTTTTAGTCTTCTTTCAATTTCAAAAGCCTCTGGTGCTTTGATATCTTCAAGATTGATCCCGCCAAAGGTAGGAGCAATAGCTTTCACCGTTTGAATAAACAACTCAGGATCACTTGCGTCTACCTCTATATCGAAAACGTCAATATCAGCAAAAATCTTAAACAACAAACCTTTCCCTTCCATAACAGGTTTAGAAGCCTCTGGTCCTATATCTCCTAAACCAAGGACGGCAGTACCATTTGATATCACCGCAACTAAATTACCTTTCGCGGTATATTTATATACGTCTTGTTTGTTTTCCGCAATGGCTAAACATGGGTCAGCAACACCTGGCGAATAAGCCAAGGACAAATCTCTTTGGGAGCTGTATGGTTTAGTAGGCGTAACTTCAATCTTTCCTGGTCTACCTTTTGAATGATAATCCAGGGCATCTTGTTTTCTGTTTTTGGCCATTTTAGTTTGGTTTTGATTAAGCCGGTAAATATAAGAAAAATGCCCAAGTCAAGTGATTGTGTCGACAGTAAATCAGACGAATTCGACGAAAGTTTACAGTTAGTTGAGGACTGATTTAATCCTGAAAAATGCCTACTTTAAGCCAGTCAAAGTTGAACTAAATCAAAATGTCGCAAAAAAAACTAGTTATTTTGAGTGGCGCTGGCATCAGTGCTGAAAGCGGTTTAAAGACCTTTCGCGATGGTGATGGACTTTGGGAGAACTATGATATTCATGAGGTTGCAACCATTGATGCTTGGCGTAGGGATCCCGAATTAGTCCTACGGTTTTATGACGAGCGTCGTCATCAAGTATTGAATGTTCAGCCCAATAAAGCCCATAAAGCTATTGTTGAATTAGAAAAACATTTTGATGTTCACATCGTCACACAAAACATTGACGATTTGCATGAGCGTGCAGGCTCAACCAACATATTACATTTGCACGGAGAAATTTTAAAAGCTAGGAGCGCTAGCGATGACCAACTAATTATTAACTGGAAAAAAGATATCGCTTTAGGGGATCATGCCCCAGACGGAAATCAATTAAGACCGCATGTGGTATGGTTTGGAGAACCCGTACCAGCCATGTATGAAGCTGAGAAAATTGTCAGATCCTGCGATATTCTGCTTGTCATTGGCACTTCTTTAAATGTCTACCCTGCTGCTGGACTTTGTTATGCTTGCCCTCCCGAGGCAAATCGCTTTATTGTAGATCCAAATAATTTAGGCTTAGAGGAAGAATCTTTCATCCACTTTCAGGGAACTGCAACTGAAAAAGTACCTCAACTTGTCGATATCCTGATTCAAGATTTCAAGAATACATAAAAAAGGGATGACGTCATAGACGCACCCCTTCTATAAATTGGTTAGAATCAATTCTTAATGTCTGACCACTAATTTTTTTGTTTCGACCGTTTGACTACCATTGAGTATCGAATAGAAATAAACACCAGACGGCAAGCTTTCAATGTTTAAGCTGTTTTGGCCATTAACCAGGTTCTTAACAAGAACGCGCTCGCCAACTACATTAAATATTTGAACCGAATGATTTCCATTCGCAACATTTGCCAAAGTGATATTAAAAAGGTCGTTCGCCGGATTCGGGAATGCCGAGATTTCAACCTTCTCTTCTTTTTCTAGACTTAAGAAACAGTCAATATCACCAATTCTGTATTTCACATCAATTGAATCATGCAATGTACCTAAACCGGTTCTTAAGTAGTAACGGAAGATTGCACAACAGTTTGCATCAGCAGAACCACCTACTTTAAAGTAAGTCGAATCACCGGGTGCAATTTCAGCCGTTTCAGGGGCATTAAACACTAAGCCTCCACCAAATGGGGTATAACAACTTTCGTCTGTACAGACTTGATCATCTAGGCAGTTACCACCTGATAAATTGTGACGACTCCAATCCAACTCAACGGTTGCCCCAGAGACATTGACTATATAGTAGCCTTGGAAATAAACTCCTCCACCAACATCACCCGTTACTTCAGAAGAAGGGCTTTCCACCACTTCACCATCGTAATGGATCTCAATTTGTCCAAAGGATACAACCCCAAGTGTCATTAAGGCAATCAATGTAAATAGTCTTTTTTTCATCATAACTGTTTGTTTTATAACTATCAAATATAGTTAAAAGGAATTGTCAGGTCAAGTCCGAATCACATTAATCAAGAATCAAACCAAATTTAGAATTCCAAGGTTGCTAGGTTATTAAATCGTCATTTTATAATTAAAGTCTTTATCTTGTGTGAACATTTAAAAACTGTAAATTTATAATTATGAAAAAAATCTTACGCGGATTAGGTGCAGTAGCTGCTTTAACAATGGCTACAGGAGCATCTGCACAGCTGCCTGATTACGGAATCTATCCTTCAGGGCACGTTGTAACAGACATCGACGGTGGTACACACGATATCGATGCTATCTTAGACTCTGGGAAACCAGTTATTATTGACGCTTTTGCTGATTGGTGTGGGCCATGTTGGACATACCATGTTGGTGGAACACTAGAAGACCTTTATATGAGTATTGGTGATGGTGGAACTGGTGAAGTTGCAATCTTCGGATTAGAAGCTGACCCTGGAGTACCTGAATCAAATATCTCAGATGCCGGCACAGGTGCTGGTGACTGGACTTTAGGTGGAGCGATTTTATATCCATTAGCTGATGATAATGAAATTGCTGGAAACATCAACCTTGCATACTACCCTACATTAGTTTTGGTATGCCCAGACAGATCGACAACAGAAGTTGGACAGGTTTCTTTAGGCGCATGGGAATCTGCAGTAGCTGCATGTCCAGGTTTAGATTCAGGAGATGATCCTGCAATTGTAGGAAGCACAACTGAAACTAACTTCTCTTCTTGTGAAGACGGAGCGACTGACGTTGAATTAGTAATTGCTATCCAAAACAACTCATCTGATGCAATGGACGGTACTTATAATGTACAAGCGACTTTAGGTGGTGCTACTATTGCTGACGTAGACGTTGATTTAACTTTAGCTCCTTATGCTTACGAAGAAGTAAGTTTAGGAATGGCTTCTGTTGATCCAGGAACAAACAACATCAACATTTCAATCACAACTGCCAATGATGATGCTTCAAATGATGATCTCGATGTAACAGTTAATGTAAACGTTGCTGAAGACTTAGGAATTGGAGATATCGTATTAGAAGTTGAATTTGACGGATACGGTTCTGAGTTCGGATACGGTTTTGCATCTGATGGTGTAGCTGAAGCTGATCCATTCTCTGCTTACCCATTATTTGGCGGTGATTCTTATCCTGGTCAAATCGATTTCAAAGCAATCGGAACATGGACGGATGCTGACGCTGGATTCACTTCTACTTACCCAAGTTTAGGAGTTGGATGTTACCACTTCTACATCTTCGACAACTACGGAGACGGTTTAGCATTCGGTGACGGTGGTACATTAACAGTTAACTCACCAAACTCTGGATTAACTATTGACGTTGATCCTGCATACGGATACGCTGCTACTCCATTATTCAAAGTGTCTACTGAAGGTACTGGCGGATTTGCTGGTGTTGAAGAAGCTACAACTTTAGAATTTGCTAAAGTATGGCCTAACCCAACAAACGCTGATGCAAACGTACAGTTTGAAGTAAACGAGCTTTCACGAGTTAAAGTTGAGTTGGTGAATGCATTAGGACAAGTTGTTTTCTCAAACAACATGGGTGATGTAAACGGTGTTCAAAATGTTATGATTGACGGTTCTGACCTAGGTGAAGGAATCTACATGATCAACATCACTGTAAACGAAAATGTAATAACAAAGCGTCTTTCTATTGTAAAGTAAGCTGAGTAAACATACAAGTATATTAAAAACCCCATTCGTCTTGTGACGAATGGGGTTTTTCT
>JAURQI010000132.1 GCA_030836155.1 Crocinitomix sp. | reverse complement strand
CACAAAATTCGAATCAATGAAAGCCGAAATTTTAGCAAACATCAAAACACTTGCTGAACAAGAAAAAGTATTGGGATCACTCAACGAATTCAATGATCTTGTCACTGCTTTTTATAAAATCCAAGACGAAGAAGAACGTCACTGGGAAATTAAAAAACTTGAGCGCATTGAAGCTGGTGAAAAACCGGAAGCAATAGAGAAGCCTGTTTACCCGCTATTGGATGAATTCAAAGCGTTTACACAACTTTTTCATGAGAAAAAGAAAGTTGAAATTCAAGAGCAACGAGATTCTGAAAAGGCAAATCTTGATAAGAAAAAAGCGTTGGTTGCGGCACTTACAGACCTCGTTCAGAATGAGGAAAATATAGGACGCGCCATTGGTCGATTTAAAGACATCAATGAAAGTTGGAAAGAGGTAGGACCTATTCCTCGTGACAAGCGTCAGGGCATTCAGAAAGAATTTTCGAATCTGGTAGATACGTTCCATTATAATATCAATATCTACAAAGAAATCAAAGATCACGATTTGACGCGTAATTTCAAATTAAAGCAAGACGTGATTGCCGGATTAAAAGCTTTGGTTTCAATGGATAAAATCAAAGAGGTTGAAAAAGAACTTCATCGCCTTCAGGACGAATGGAACGGCATTGGTGGAACCCATCAAGAAGATTGGGAAAAAATCAAAGATGAATACTGGACAACCGTCAATCAAGTATACGAAAAGATTCATGCTTTTTATGACGAGCGCCGTGCTAAACAAGCGGAAAACATAGAGAAAAAACGCGTGTTGATTAATAAAGCGGCGGCAATTACTGAAAACCCATGCTCGACACACCAAGAATGTAAAACAACTACCGATCAGTTATTAGCGCTTCAAGAAGAGTGGAAAACAATCGGTTTTGGACCAAAAGAAGAAAATGATAAAGTTTGGGAAGAATTCAGAGCTGTCTTTAACGTTTTCTTTGATGCTAAAAAAGCATTCTACAATCAACAAGATGAAAAATTTGCTGGCGTAAGAAAAGCAAAAGAAGCTTTAATTGAAAAAGTGGTTGGATTTAAAGATTCGACCGATTGGGGTGACACAACAAAGCAAATCATAGCCATCCAGAAGGAATGGAAGAAATTAGGCTCAGCGGGAAATAAACACGAAAATAAACTTTGGAAAAAATTCCGTGATCCGATTGATGCCTTTTTTGCAGCAAAGGATAGTCATTTCGAGGAAAAAGATCAGGCAGGTAAAGAAAACCTGGACAAAAAAGACGCTATCATCGCTGAAATTAAGGCTTATAAATCAGCTAGAGATCCGAAAAAAGCGATTGAGGATTTGCGCTCCTTCTCGAAAGCATTTGCCGAAATAGGCAATGTTCCTTTTAAAGAGAAAGATCGTGTATACAAAGCATACAAAACTGCTTTGGATGCTCAATACGACGCCATTAAAATGGATAAGGATGAAAAGCAAAAAATGCTATTCCAATCCAAACTAGACACGCTTGTTGGCAATGATCAATTAATGGAAAAAGAACAGCAGTTCATCCGAAGACGTATTGATCAATTGAATCAGGATATTCTTAAATATGAAAATAACCTTGGTTTCTTTGCTAATGCAGATGAATCCAATCCTTTGTTTAAAAATGTCACGAAAGACATCAACCAAACAAAGTCACAAATTGATGACTGTAAAGCGCAGTTAAAAATGATCCGTGAAGCAAAAAAGGCAGCTGCTGCTGAAGCTTCAGTAAATGCAGAATCAGAAAATACACCCGAATTAGATACAGCAGCAGAAGAAAATGAATAAAGCAGTCAACACATTATCAGGCATATTCTTTCTGTTGTACGGATTTTTGGTCATGGCATTGGGCTTTGATTTGTCACTTTCTAGTGGTTTATCTCTGACAAATATGCCTTGGCAAAAAGAAATTGCATACGGCTTTACTTTGGTCATTTTTCTTTTGGGTATGCTACGTATCATTAGGCGGTGGCAAGGGATTAAGGATATGAAAAAATTCGACTCTTTTCGCTATGCTCAACCAATTTCATACCGAATTTTAGGCCTCTCTTCATTATTTACCATGGCGGAAACGGTTTTTATGGTCGGAGCTATTATTTTCTTGTCTTTTCTGGTTGGTTACGAGCCTACTTTAGTTTATCCAATGATCGCGGTGCTATTTATTCTTGCGCTAGAATCAGCGTCATTTGCCCTGCGGATTACGCGGAAGGGAAAAGCTTTTCGCATTGGCATAAGCGATACCGCTGTTGCTTATTTTGATCGTGAAATGCACATCCTCTATTTTACGAGTTTAATTCGCGTTGAAATGCATCAAGACATGATCAATTTTCAGTACAAAGACGATCTTAATCTATTTTTACCTTTGGATGTTATTCGAAAAGAAGATCTTGCTGAATTTAGAAGAACCTTAATGGATAGTCTCACGGAATATGGTTTGAAAAAAAGTAAAACTATTTATTTTGATGACGCTTTTCGTAATCTTGAATAATGAAACGGATTTTAACCCATAGCGTCCTTTTCTTGACTCTGGCGCTTTTGGTGTTCCATTTATTTTCCAAAGACTTTTCAAATCCCTATGAACGTCCGATAGCTGGTGACGCTCAAGCTTATTACGCTTATTTACCAGCCATCTTTATTTATCAGGATTTAGATTATGAATTCATTGACTCCATCAATGAAAAATATTATCCCGAATCACATCAAAAGTCTTTTTTGAAAGCGTCCGGAGATGGAAAAGTAAATAAAACCTTCCCGGGTGTTGCTCTTCTCTACTTACCTTTCTTTTTAATAGCGCACGCTTTGGCCTTACTGTTCGGACTAGAGGCTGATGGGTATTCAACCGTTTATCAAGTCTTATTTGATCTCGGTTTATGGGTCTATCTGTTTTTTGGTTTAATGGGTTTAAAAAAAGTGCTACAGCTTAATCAGTTTTCAACGCTTATTTCCAATCTAGTACCAGCAATTCTGCTGCTGGGCACCAACCTTTTCTTTTATTCCGTTTATGATCAGTCGGTGACGCATGTCTATAATTTCTTCATGATTAATGGGTTCATCTACCTTTTACTCAAACACAAAGAAAATCAGCAATTAAAGCCATTGCTCTATGCCGCTTTTCTTATTTCATTGATTGGAATTACACGACCAACTAATATTTTAGTTGTTGGATTAGTTTTGTTTTTTATTACTGACTTTCAATTCTATAAAAACCTATTTCGTTATCTATTCAAGCCCAGAAACGTATTGCCAATTACAACAATTGCTGGATGTGTCTTAATCATTCCTTTTATACTTTGGAAACTACAAACAGGCAACTGGATCGTATATTCCTATGGGGAAGAAGGCTTCAATTTTGACGATCCTCATTTGTTTGAGTTTATATTTTCTTACCTCAAAGGATGGTGGGTATATACGCCGTTGGCTGCGTTAATCATAATTATCGGATTGCCGATACTATATCAACGCTGCAAAAAAAAATTCATCATTGCCATTGGCTTCTACTTTATAACGATCTATGTTTTTAGCAGCTGGTGGTGCTGGTATTATGGAGCAGGAATGAGTCAACGGGTTATGATTGATCATTATATTTTGCTTGGTTACCTATTGGCAATCATTTTGCAAAAAACTAATATTTCAAATTGCGTATGGTCATTAAAACAAACGACATTCGGTTTATTAGTAGCCCTTTTTGTTTTTGTAAATATCGTACAAGCTTGGCAAATACGCCATGGAATACTAACGGGAGGATCCGCAACATCCACACAATATTGGGATAACTTTTTAGTCTTTGAAAAACAAGCAAGGGTATATCCGCATGAGCATTGGAAACTGGAGGCAGAAAAACAAATCGATCTCAACCCTTCCGCTGACTTCATTAAAAAAGGCACTCCATTGTTGATTGAAAATCATTGGTCAATCGAGGTAACGGCTTGGCAAAACTATTCTGCATCCGTATATCTGCCCGTTAAGAATTTAAGACAAGGCAGCAAATTGATTTTTCATTTCGACTCACGTGCACGAACAGAAAGTGAAGAAACGCGTTTGGTGATTGAATTAGATGGTCAGCGTTTTGTTTTTGGTTTGGATCAATACCTCAAAAAAGATGAATGGGTAGAAATGGAGTTTATGATTGAGCCGACTCAAGAAATCAAAACAACTCCGTTTATGTTCTTCTGGAATGGCGGATCAGAGGAGAAGGTGGAGTTTAAGGATATTCAGGTGAACCATTTTTTCACTGAATCATACCTGTAATTATACTTTATCACATAACGTTCCATTAATCTCCACCATAACTCACTTCTTTTATGGCTCCAGATAAAATAAGCTTTTGGATTTCCTGTTTTAGAAGCGACTAGTCTTGACCATTTATTTTTTAAATCATCTGAATAGAGCATAAATGATGGTGATTCCACAACTTGAGGCATATAATTTGACCAAGGCGGTGAGAAAGTCAATAAACTCCAATAGATACGTGTAGAATCACCAAAGAATTGATCTATTAATTCGTACGGATTTACTTCTGTGTCGCGATTCCTAAAGTATGGGGTACTAATTTTATCAAAAATAGAATAGAACCATCTATACTTAATTGTATCACCAGATTCGATCAGCTCATTAAACATTCCTGTACCACAATGCATACCATCATTGCTCTCTTCCATTTCACCATCCTTAAATGTTTCGTAATTAGCATGTATCCAGTAATGTTCATAATAGTCTCTAGATTTGGCATAAAATGCTCCCCCGTGATTAATTATCTGCATCGTTGGATCTTGAAATGCACGTAATTCATTCTCGTTTACAATCCACTCAATGTCTAGCTTTTCATCCTGATCTGGGTCCAATACTGTTTGAAAAATAGGATCATCATATTCGCTGTAAAATGAATGTACCATGAACAATTCAAAACTATCTTCCAAAGGATTATGCCGCTGATAAGCTTTAAAAGCTAATAAACAAAATACATATAACAAAAAGAATGGTATATCTAAAATGAACGTCCATCCTAAAATTTGAAGTATGAGATTTTTGAATTTAGTTTTTGTCATTATACCCAAAATAGGCGATAATCTGACCGAATGTAGATTAATAATCTAATCCGATCAATCTGTTTATCTAGCTGAGTCAACTGTTGATTTGAGCACCGTCACCCT
>JAURQI010000131.1 GCA_030836155.1 Crocinitomix sp. | reverse complement strand
CATAAAGCTTAAAAGCCTTCCACATCCGTTTATGGCGGAAGGAAGGCTTTTTTTTTAGATGACATTATTATTTTTAAATAGCATTGGTGGTGGCGAAGTCATTTTCATCCTTTTAGCGGTGTTAATGCTCTTTGGCGCTAAGAGCATACCTGGACTCGCCAAAACACTCGGAAAAGGGATGCGAGAGATTCGTACAGCCTCAAACGAAATTAAAAGAGACATTCAAAATTCTGCGCTTGAAATGCGCAAGGATTTGAACATCGAAAATCCGCTCAATGATATCAAAAAGGAGATTGAGAAGGTGAATGAACCACAAGATTTTAAAAAGGATGATCCAGAAAAAACACTAAAAGCTCCTGAAAACACCAAAACAGTTGACTCACTTAAGAACGAGGATCAAGCATGATGTACTTCTTCTTGATATTGGGTTTAGTGACGCTGATCGTCGGTGGTGAATTTCTGGTAAGAGGGGCTGTTGGTATCGCTAAAAAGTTTCAAATTTCAACCCTCGTTATCGGAATGACGGTTATTTCTTTTGGAACCTCCGCTCCTGAATTATTTGTGAGCATTGGAGCTGCTCTAGACGGAAATGCTGAAATTGCAATCGGAAATGTTATCGGTTCAAATGTCGCCAACTTGGCATTGGTGCTCGGAATGACTGTTTTGATTTTACCTATAATTGTCGATCGAAATAGTAAGGTCATTGATTGGCCCATGATGATGTTAGCCACTATCCTATTTGCTTTATTTGCTATGGATGGCCATATAGCGCGTTATGAAGGCGGCATTCTTTTCGCAATCCTCGTAGCTTTTACGTTTTTTCTCATTCGAAATTCGAGAAGAAGAAACAAACAATTAGCCGTTGAAGTGGCGGAAGATGATGATGAAATCAGTAAAGTCAAAGATCCGATATGGAAAGCTTTAGGTTTTACTTTAATTGGTTTAGTGGCCCTCTATTTTGGATCCGAATGGCTGGTCAACGGTGCGGTTGATATTGCTGAATCTCTAGGGATGGAAAAACGAGTGATTGCCGTGACTGTTGTTGCATTTGGTACTTCGGTACCCGAACTCGTCACTTCATTGGTCGCCGCGTTCAAAAAAGAAACGGATATCTCTATTGGAAATTTAATCGGCTCCAACATTTTTAATATCATGGCAGTGGTTGGTATAACTTCTATTATTCAACCAATGCCGGTTGAAGATAAGGCCATTCATTTTGATATGTGGTGGGTGGTTATTATCGCCGCAGCATTGCTACCAATGATGCTAATTGGTAAACGAATCGGACGTTTTAAAGGCGCTCTGCTGGTTGGTTCATATATTGCTTACATGATTATCTTGGTAATGAATCCCTAATCATCTATAAGGGTTTCGTACCTGAAATTCGTTATCTTCACTTAAACAGCTTCTTAAAAAGAAACGAATCGGATGAAATTGAAGAACTACGCATTTCGTACGGTGCAGATTCGCGACAACATTTTGATCTCTTTATTCCAGCGAATCATGACGCTTCAACAAAAACAATTTTTTTAATTCATGGCGGAGCATGGTGCCTTGGTCCACTCCCCGATGACCCTATCCTTCTTTTTGACACACCGAGCATCGCTTTAAAACCTGATTTGTTGGCCGCGGGATATGCTGTGGCAGAAATGAAATACCGTTTAGCTTGTTATACTAATACTGAGGCAGAGTTAACAGGAGACTCCAATTTTTATCTGGATCAAATGATGGCTGATGTTCAAACTGCCATTGACCAATTAAAATCGGAAGCAGGAACACTCAATATTGCTGCTGATCAATATGCCTTATTAGGCGAAAGTGCCGGTGCTCATTTAGCCCTTATGACTGCCTTACGTTCAGATGATCCTGATTTAAAAACAGTGATCTCATTCTACGGTCCAACATTAATGGACGAGGCTGATTTTAAAGCCAATGCCTCCAGTTTCCCTTATACCAACTTTGCTGTTAATAGTGTTTTTGCATTACGCGATCAGAATTTGGGTTGTACGCAGCGCACCACCGGAACGATGAATATGTTTAAAGCTATTGAGTCTTTTGTTGGTCATCCCCTTGAATTATTATCCACACAACCTGAATATACAGATACCATTAGTCCTGCTTATGAAGGAAACTTAGTCCGAAATTTACCGGTATTCTTAATGCATGGAATGGCCGATGATTTAGTGCCAGCAGCCCATGGTGATTCACTTTTAACAGCCTTGAATTTAACATTCGGAACAAGTCCAGCTGAACCCGCTGATTTCGCCAGTCCACATAAACTCTTAAAATATAATAATTGTGGCCATGGCTGGTCTGGAGGAGCCTGCAATAAAGGTCAAATTCGAGCAGACGTTATAGAATGGTTGTCGATCCATTTCTAGCCAATAATTAACTAAAATGTATCGTCGAGGATTTCTTGACTCTTTTTAACGACGTATTTATCAGCATACATTCGACTCTTTCGATAGGCAATCAAACCTAAAATCAATCCAGCGAGCACGCCCAAACCTAGAAACATGAAAACTTCTTCAAGCCCGCATAGAAAACCCGTACAATCAAGGACTGGCTTTACTATTATCCACCAAAGTAAACTGTCAATAGCAACCCAAGAAATAAAGAAGTATAACCAGTTTTTAGCCCCGCTCCAACCTGTTTTTAAGTAGAAAACAAAAGCAGCAATCCAAAGAAAAGCAACGATTATGACAATAAGAAATATGAAAATATTTAAACCCATAATCGTCTATTTTTAAGACCTACCCCTAGTCGACTACAATCACGAGATATTTCGAAACCTTCCAAAACGATTTTGGATCGTTAATCTTGATCGTATGATTTTGACCATTAGAAATAACTTCGTAAGAACTTGACGGGTGATCCGTGATGAATTTCACCTTCTCCCCCATAATCTCAATTTTATCCTCTTGTGTCAAATCAATTTCTGTGAAATAATCTTCATTAAATCCTTCCTTCAGGACATTCTTTTTACCAATCCCTATAAATCCACCTTCTTTAACAATCACACCGTTTGCAATAAGTTCTTTCTCAGAACCGTATGCATAATAAACACGATTTAGCTCTCGAATCGTTGCTGCTGCAATTTGCGACTGCTCTTGATAGGCTTCTAATAATTCAACATACTCTTTATCCAAGTCAGCCAATTCCATGCGAAGCATTTCAATCTCTTCTTCTTGCACCTCTATTTTATTCATCAAATTATTGATCATCAATTTGAACTCTTCAATCTCTGTGTTTTTATTATCCAAGATCTTATTCAATTCACTCACCTTTTTCTGGTTGGCTTCACGTAAATAATTGATATTCTCAATTTCTTGAAGAATCCACTGCTTTCCATCTTCCGCTAACTCAACATCTTTCGAACGAAAACGAATTTCATCCTCTTTCAGGTTAATCATCGCCAAGTTCTCCTCGATCTCATTGAATAACATGATCGATTCGTTTAATACCGAATCTTTCTCTGTTAATTGTGATGCTAATTGTCGATTCTCTGATTTAAGACGAGCAATTTCTTCACTTTGCTCATTGGTAAGCCCTTCTGTGGTTTCTGGACCTCTATTGCATGAAGCAAGTAGGACTAAAAAACTAAAAGAATACAAT
>JAURQI010000130.1 GCA_030836155.1 Crocinitomix sp. | reverse complement strand
CTTTTGTCAGCAGATGAATACAAAGACCTCATTGGTTAAGCAAAACCGGTATCACATTCCATGGGTTTTATGGAGCTTGATTATTCTGGTTTTGAGTTTAATGCCAGGGGATCGAATTCCCACTTTGACCCTCACGTGGATATCTCCGGATACGCTTGCGCATCTGATAATGTACTCGATACTGTCTTGGTCATTATTGCTTGGATTTATAAAGCGTGAAAAAAAAATGAACCAATCGATAATTCGGTTGTACGGAGGAGTGATATTAGTAGGGTTTTTGTTTGGTACAGCGATCGAAATTATTCAAGGAACGCTCATATACCGAAGGCATTTTGATGTTGTCGATATTGTTGCGAATTTTTTTGGAACAATTTTTGGAGTAATTACCTTCAAATGGACTGCTATAAAATTAGGTATTATTAACCGCTAAGTTGAGCATATTATTATTAACTTAGCAACGTTCAAATTTTAAGAACTATGGAACTCAAAAAATCAAGAGAGGCGAATTTAGAAAACAAGCGAGCAGGCTTTTTCTTTGTTGGTCTTGTAATGATCTCAGCATTAGTGTTGATGGCATTTAATTTCCGTGAATTCATCCCAGATGATAGAGTTGCGGATGTGGAACACGAAACAGAGACGGAAGATCTTTTATTTGATATTCCGCAAGAAGAGGAACCGCCACCACCGCCACCAGAGCAAGCTCCACCACCACCGGTTATCGAGGACATTGAAGTCGTAGAAGATGATGAGGAAGTGGATGAAATTGACTTAGGTTTTATTGATGATGAATTGGAAGAAGTTCCAGATGAAGAAGAACCAGAAATCGTTGCAGAAGAAATTTTGGACATTGCAGAGGTTGAACCTGAATTCCCAGGAGGACCGGCTGAGATGGCAAAATGGATTCAGAAAAACGTTGTTTATCCTGAACTTTCAAGAGAAATGGGTGAACAAGGAACGGTTTATGTGCAGTTCGTTGTTAACAAAAACGGATCGATAGAGCAAACGAAAATTTTAAGAGGGGTATCTGACGCCCTTGACAAAGAAGCAAAACGTGTAGTTGGTGACATGCCAAGATGGAAACCCGGAGAACAAGCTGGTAAGCCAGTACGTGTTCGTTATACGATTCCAATTAAATTTAAATTGTCATAAAAAGCTTTAATAACTTACTGAATCAATCCGTCCCCAAAGCATTGGGGACGGATTTTTTATTTCTACACCATGGTCGAATTAACTAAAAAAGATATTCTTCGGAAACTGATCAGTTGTATTGATTTGACGACCTTATCCAATAAGGACAATCAAGATTCAGTGCAAGAACTAATCGACAAAGCAAACCAAGGTCACGACGGTATTCATCCAGCTGCCGTCTGTACATTTTCAAACCTTGGCCATTTCGTAAAAGGTCAATTAAATCCGAGTATTAAAGCTGCAGTTGTTGGCTCATCATTCCCTACAAGTCAAACCTTGTCCTCAGCAAAAATAGCGGAGGCAAAATTGATTGCAGAAACCGGGATTGATGAACTAGACATTGTCATCAATCGAGGCGATGCTATTGCTGGTAATTTCTCAAATATCAGCAATGAAATAAACGAGATTCGTGCAGCAATTGGCACTTTGCACCTAAAAGTAATTTTAGAAACAGGAGAATTACAAGATGAAAGGCTAATCAAAAAAACGGCACAAATTGCTATTGACGCTGGTGCAGATTTCATCAAAACCTCAACGGGAAAAACAGAGATTGGTGCAACACCCGCAGCCGTCGGCTGGATGTGCGAAATCATACACAATCATTATACAAAAACAGGAATTAAAATCGGTATTAAACCTTCAGGTGGAATCCGAAGTTTTGAAGACGCCATACTTTATTTTAATCTTGTTGGAGAAATATTAGGGGCCGAATGGCAAAACCCACAACTTTTTAGAATTGGAGCAAGTTCACTTTATGATACTTTAATTGAAGCTTATCAAAAATGCTAAAGATGGATTATGCTATTCATAAAGATTGGATTGAAACTGCAATGCATGCTGCTATTGAAGCAGCAAATGCGATCGATGAATTATACCAAACTAATTTTGATGTAGAAATCAAAGCAGATCGATCGCCAGTGACGATAGCGGATAAAACATCGAGTCAAATCATCCTTCGTATCTTAAAAGAAACCAAGATTCCAATAATATCTGAGGAAGAAACGATTCCTCCCTTCAAACAACGTAGTCAATTAGATTGGATTTGGATAGTCGACCCGCTTGATGGAACTAAAGAATTTATACGTCAGAATGATGAATTTTGTGTTTGTATTGCGCTAATATATCAATCGCAACCCGTCTTTGGTATACTAGCTGACCCTGTCAAGAAGATGATACTCGCAGGTGGCGAAAGCATGGGTGCCTTTTATTTTCCATTTGGAGAATACGGTATGGGTCATTCACAATTCCAGCTGAAAAACATTAAATCAAATAAAACCAAAATAATCGCTCATTCACGATCACATTTTTCTGAAAAAACAAAAGTCCTTATTGAATCGATCGAAAAAGACTACGGTGAAGTTGACTTTATCAAAAAAGGCAGCGCTCTGAAATTTGTTGATTTATGTCTTGGAAAAGCCGATTTTTATCCCCGAATGGCACCTACAATGGAATGGGATATTGCAGCGGGAGATGCTATTTACCGATCAATTGGCGGTGAAGTACTTGATTTTACTAAATTTGAACCATTGAAATATAATAAGGAAAACCTCTATAATCCTTATTTTATCGCTCGAAATAAACATTTGAAACAATAAATACGCTATGCACAAAGTTGCCTTAATCACAGGTATTACGGGACAAGACGGTGCTTATCTCGCCGAACTTTTATTAGAAAAGGGATATATTGTACACGGTATCAAACGACGCTCATCACTCTTTAATACCGATCGAATAGATCATCTGTACCAAGATCAACACGAATCAGATGTGCGTTTCTTTTTACATTATGGTGATTTAACGGATGCAACCAATCTAATACGCCTTGTTCAAGAAATTGCTCCGGATGAGATCTATAACTTAGCGGCCATGTCGCACGTTAAGGTATCATTTGACACGCCTGAATACACGGCCAATACGGATGCGTTGGGCACGCTGAGAATGCTCGAAGCGATTCGTATTTTAAAGATGGAGAAAGAAGTGAAGCTTTATCAGGCTTCAACATCTGAACTATACGGTAAGGTAATGGAAACACCTCAGTCTGAGACGACACCTTTCTATCCAAGAAGTCCGTATGGTGTTGCTAAACTCTACGCTTTTTGGATTATCAAAAACTATAGAGAGGCTTATAATATTTATGCTTGTAACGGTATTTTATTCAACCACGAAAGTCCTTTTAGAGGAGAAACATTTGTAACCCGTAAGATAACGCGCGCAGCGGCTAAAATCAAATTAGGTTTACAGGAAAAGCTATTCTTAGGCAACCTCGGCGCTCAGCGAGATTGGGGACATGCGAAAGATTACGTGTATGGCATGTACTTGATCTTGCAACAGGATACTGCTGATGATTATGTACTTGCAACTGGCGAGACCCATCCGGTGCGTGAGTTTGTTGAAAAATCATTTGCTCGTTTAGATATCAAAATTCGTTGGGAAGGAAAAGGGGTTGATGAAAAAGGCATTGACGAAGCAACTGGCAAAGTCTTAATCGAAGTTGATCCGAAATATTTCCGTCCAACGGAAGTTGATTTACTGTTAGGCGATCCATCTAAAGCTAAAAAAGAATTAGGTTGGGAGCCAACTTATAGCTTTGAAGAATTAGTGCATGAGATGGTAGATGCCGATCTTGCCCTATTCAAGCGAGATAAATATTTGCTTGAGGGAGGACATAAAATTTATCACCAAAAAGAGTAATTACGTTGGACAAGCAATCTAAAATTTATATTGCAGGCCATAGAGGAATGGTCGGTTCGGCAATCCACCGGAAACTTGTGGCGCTAGGCTTCAAGAAAATCATCGTTCGGACATCCACCCAATTGGATTTACGATCTCAAAAAGCGGTTCAGGATTTTTTCGAATCTGAAAAGCCAGATTATGTTTTTTTAGCAGCGGCTAAAGTTGGTGGAATTCATGCCAATAATATCTATCGCGCAGAATTCCTGTACGACAACCTAATGATTGCGAGCAATATTATTCATGCTGCTCACGATCACCACGTTAGAAAACTGCTTTTTCTTGGATCGTCTTGCATCTACCCAAAACTTGCTGACCAACCGTTAAAAGAAGATTATTTATTAAGTGGACCATTGGAGCAAACCAATGAGCCCTATGCGATTGCGAAGATCGCAGGCATCAAATTATGTGAAACCTATCGCGATCAATACGGTGATGCATTCATTTCAGCTATGCCGACGAATTTATACGGTCCAAACGACAATTATCACCCGGAGAACTCGCATGTTTTACCCGCTTTATTGCGAAAATTTCACTTGGCGAAAATAAAACATGAACCACACGTAGAAATTTGGGGAACAGGTCAGCCGATGCGAGAATTTTTGCATGTTGATGATTTAGCAGACGCCTGTCTATTTTTAATGGACAATTATGACAAAAAACAATTCGTCAATGTAGGTACAGGCGCAGACTTTACAATTGCTGACCTAGCAAAACTTATCCAAAAGATAGTCGGATACGAAGGCAAACTCGTTTTCAACACAGACAAACCTGACGGCGCGCCGCGCAAATTAATGGATGTCTCTCTGTTGAATCAATTAGGCTGGAAAGCGTCCATTTCTTTAGAAGAAGGCATTAAAAAAACCTACCAATTAGCAATAGAAAATAACAGTCTGGTCGAATAAACCTCAATTTTGGAAACCATTCATCTTCCAACTACGTATTTTTAATTGTGAATAAACAGCTTACGATTTTCCTTTTCTTATTGGCCTGCCTCCATATCTCGAGTGCATTCGGACAGCTGTATTTGCCTTTAAACGCCTATTATCAAAATGAAGTCGAACGTCAATTTTTAACAGATAGCGCTTCAACCTTATCCAATGCTCACTTGAGTATGAAGCCTATTTTGGATAAAAGAACAAACGCAGAAAATATCTATCAAAGTCAAGGCAAACACTATTATTGGATCACACAAAAAATATTTAAAGAGAATTTTATTGTTTTCGAAGGTGCAGATTTTTGGTGCAGCATTGATCCGATCTTAGACTTAGAATTGGGGAGTGACTTTTCAGCGGATAGCTTGGAGCGGCTTTATTGGAACACCAGAGGTATACGAATTCAAGGTAAATTCTTTGACCAAGTTGGTTTTTCTACGGTGATATATGAAAACCAAGCCATTCTGCCCCTCTACCAAAGAACTTATGCTGACGATCATGGCGAGTTTTTCCCAAATAGCATATTGACACAGTACCAACAAAACAACGCTATCATTCCTGGTTATGCACGAACAAAACCATTTAAAACCAACGGTTACGATTTCGGTTTTGCTGAAGGCTATGTTCACTATTCACCTTCCAAGCATTTTAATATTCAACTCGGAAATGGTAATCATTTTATTGGTAATGGCTATCGGTCACTATTACTATCCGATTTTACAACGAATTATCCTTTTTTAAAACTAGAGACCAATCTTTGGGAGGATCGAATTCAATACAATACCATTTATGCCTTGCATCAAAATCCTTATCGATTGGTACTTTACACGACACCAGAGGCGACTTATGAAAGAAAAATTGGAACCTATCATTATTTAGATTTCGCGATTTCTAAGAACTTACAGATAGGTTTATTCGAAGGTAATCAGTGGCGATTAGTGGATTCATTGGGATCTCATCAACCGAATTATCTTTTTCTAAACCCTGTTCCATTCGTAAGCAGCCTAATCAAACAAAATGATAGCACAGGGTTCTCTTCAATTATGGGCATTAATCTATCTGGGTCGATAGGATCACTCAATGCATATACTCAGCTATTGGTAAGCAATGGCGGTATTGGAGGATATCAATTAGGTTTGAAATATTACAATCTATTCATTCCTCAGTTGGATTTAGCGGTTGAGTATAATCAAGTGTTAAGAGGTGCCTATTTAAATGAAAACGCACGCTATAATTACAGTCATAATAATTTACCCATTGCCCATCCTTTTGTGAATGACTTTCAAGAACTGGTTGTTCGGTTAGATTATCAGCACAACCGTTTTTTTATAAGAAATAGCCTCAATTACTCTCAACGTATCTATCAAGACAGCATACCGGTTTACAACACCATCTTAGCGCCATTAACAGATATTGAAGGAGAATCTTCTCACCGCGGAATATTTCTTTACAATCAACTCGAGATTGGCTATCGCTTCAATAAAAGGAACAATTTACAAGTGTACCTTGGACATCTTTATCGCAACCAAAACTCCCCTGCGGATAACCCACTTACCAATTATGCGTATATAGGTGTGCGAACGGAATTAAAGAATAAATACCGGGACTATTAGAAAACATGAGAGATTATCACCTTATATTATCCTTTATTACGGCATTTAGTGTTGTTTTACTCGCCACTCCGGCATTAATCAAGGTGGCAAAAATGAAGCGTCTCGTTGATGAACCAAGCGAGGCCCGAAAAAAACACACCACAAGCATTCCTACCATTGGCGGTGTCATCATTTTTAGTGCATTTATATTTTCTTCATTTTTATGGTTACCCGTGAATGACCAAGGCGTAATTGATGGTCTACAACAATTCATGTTTTTAATGGCCAGTTTAATCCTCTTATTCTTTGTTGGCGTTAAGGACGACATCATTGGCATGTCCCCAATGAAAAAATTGATTGCCCATGTAATGGTTGGCTTTATTCTTGTCGTAATGGGTGGAATTAAAATCACCAGTTTTCATGGACTATTGGGCATGGACATAATGCTTCCAGACTATGCTAGTATTTTACTTTCAATTTTTATCTATATCGTGGTCGTAAATTCCATTAACTTAATTGATGGCGTAGATGGTTTAGCAAGTGGTATTGGTTTATTATCAACTTGTGTTTTTGGAATTTGGTTCGCACATTATGATCAAATGCATTGGGCAGTTGTTTCATTTTCATTAAGTGGAGCCCTTCTTGGATTTTTAGTCTTCAACTTTAATCCAGCACGAATATTTATGGGTGATTCTGGTTCACTTATTATTGGTGCAGTCATCAGTGTCTTGGCGATACAACTCATTGAGTCACCTATTGATAAATTGCCGGCCGACTATCAAATGATATCGACACCTGTTATGGCGATGGCGATCCTTGCCTATCCGCTTTTAGATACTTTAAGAGTTTTTATCATACGAACGTCCAAAGGAAAATCGCCATTGAGCGCTGATCGAACCCATTTACATCACCGTCTGCAAGACCGCGGATTTGGGCATAGGAAAACTGTATTAATCATTTATATTTTCAATTTATTTATGATGGGGCAAGCTTTCTTTATTCAGTTTGAAAATCCAAACTTTAGCTTCTTGGTGAGTTTAGGTTTTGCTTTGTTATTTATTCTTCTCGTTTTTTTAGGAAAGAAAAAACTCAATACGGACGAAAGTGAATAAATGGGCTATTTCCATACTGTTGATCACAACAAGTGCTTTTACAGGACTTGCTCAATTGTCAATAGAGCCCATGCATTATCGCACTAGAATAGCAAATGACTCACTTTATTTCGAGGACAACCAAAGGATTCACTCCGGAGTTTTACCATTAATCACCAATCAGTATAATCGAAAAATTGGGATTGACATGGTCCCTACCCTAGCTTTTGAAAAAAGTCACTTACGAATCTACCCATTGGCGAATCTAAATGGAGGATGTCATATCGGCACAAACAATTCAGGACTGATTCTTCAAGCCGGAGCAGGTTTAGGCATTGATTTCAGTGCTAGCAAATGGTTTATGACTGGGAAATTTCTCCCGTTCTATGCTCAATCGGATCAAATCACCGATTCGATCCAAAGTAACTATAACATGTTTCCTGGCGCAAGTCGTGGCATTGCCAATCAAACCTATCATTTTAGTGAATTGATAGTTGGATATCGACCGAATCAATTTTTTACTTTTTTAGGTGGATACGGCCGAAACGCGTTTGGAGAGGGTTACCGTTCATTATTACTGTCGGACAATAGCACAGCAAATCCTTTTTTTAAGATCGAGACACAATTTGGAGACATCAAATATGTCAACCTTTACCAAGCGTGGAAAGACAATACAACGGATCCATTCGATCGAGGGCCAGATAATCGAAAAATTGCCGCCATGCATTATATCAGTTGGAATGTCACGCGTGAATTTAACATCAGCATTTTCGAAACAGTCGTTTGGCAAGCCAATGATTCATTGGTCAATCGTGGTTTTGATCCGAACTATTTAAACCCAATTGTGTTTTACAGACCAGTTGAATATGGTAATGGATCTGCAGATAACGTCTTACTTGGTGCTAATATGTCTTACAAAATTGATCGCTCTAATTGTATCTATACGCAACTTATTCTAGATGATTTTCTGTTAAAAGAAATTCGAGCGCGGTCTAGATGGTGGGCCAATAAATATGGGTTTCAACTCGGTTATAAGTCATCTGATTTTGCCAATGTAGATGACTTATACATTCAGACGGAATTCAATGTCGTCCGACCATTCACGTTCTCGCACCGAACCTCTACCCCATCATATGGGCACTTAAACGCTTCAGTAACACACCCTTTGGGAGCAAACTTTTGGGAAGTCTTAGGAATTATATCAAAACCCGTTGGTCAATTTCGATTAACCAATAAACTCACCTACAGTGGTTACGGTGTCGACACATCAGCTATAAGCTATGGTCAAAATATATTTGCACCTTATACAACACGTGATAAAGAATACGATCATTATGTCATGCAGGGCAAAAAACACAATGTCTTAACCAATAATATCATATTGGAAATACCCATTATGAAGTCAATCGAATTAATGGCCTTTTTCAATTATCAATTCCGTGCCGTTACAGCAGAAAAGTACACCTTTATGCAACATCAGTTTCAATTGGGTATAAGTTCGCGATTGTGGAATAGCTACACTGATTTTTAGACTGTTGAAATCTTTTACTCTATTTTAGAATGATTCTCAATAAAAAGAGCCACTAGAGTGCTACCTTTTTATTAAATTTGCAATACCAATTTCATAATGAGTAATGGTAGCTGAAGACACTGTGGCAGATAAAACACAATCCACCTCGAAAATAAAAGACTATGCTTTGCTGTTAAAGCTTCGCTTAGCGTTTTTGGTTGTGCTATCTGCTTTATCAGGATATCTCTTTGTCGGTGGTGATTTTAACCTCAATTTCGTTTATTTGATTATCGGTGGTTTTTTAATCACGGGAGCATCGAATGGTTTTAATCAAATCATTGAACGTGATCTCGACAAAAAGATGAACCGTACATCCAACCGACCAATTCCGGCTGGAAGAATGACAATCAACGAAGCCTTTATTATTGCTACCGGATCAGGAATTGTGGGAACATTTTTATTGTTTCAAATCAACTACTTTGCAGGAATACTTGGCCTTTTAGCTTTTGTCATGTATGTTTTTATTTACACCCCACTGAAACGCATGACGCCTTGGGCCGTATTTGTTGGCGCCTTCCCTGGTGCCATACCACCTATGCTCGGTGTCTTGGCTGTTACCGGTACATTCGAAGGAGAAAATGGCCTCATTGCAGGACTCCTATTCTTCATTCAATTTGTTTGGCAATTCCCTCATTTTTGGGCCATTGCGTGGGTACTGGATGACGATTACGCGAAAGCAGGCTTTTCATTATTACCGAGTAAGCAAAGAAAATCAAAACGCTCTGCTTTTCACATTATGACCTACACCCTCTTTATGGTTCCAGTAAGTATTCTGCCGTGGACCTTGGATTGGACTTCCGAGATTACTTTACTCGCAGCAACCTTAGCAGGTATGTGGTTTTTTGTTAAAGCATACATGCTCTACATCCGTTTAGATGATAAATCGGCCCGAAAACTCATGTTTGCCTCATTCATTTACCTGCCCATTATCCAATTTTTGTACGTATTTGATAAAATTTAATAATTGTGGACACAAAAGAAAAGAATCAGGAGATATCGCCGGAATTGAATGCTAAGATGAAGAAGAACCTCCTTTGGATTTTCATCTTCGCGGTGACTATGATCTTTGCTGGTTTAACGAGCGGATATTTGGTTTCTAGAGGTGGTAACTTTTGGGTGAGCATCAAAATGCCTGGTGCATTTCAAATTAGTACCGCGTCCATTTTATTAAGTAGTGGATTGCTACTCTTGGCGCGATGGGCGGTCATCAAAGGAAAAGCGGCCATTCTAAAAATAGCATTAGGACTAGCTTTTGGATTAGGCGTTACGTTCGGTATTTCGCAATATATTGGATGGACCCAATTGATTGAAAATGGGAATGTTGTTTCTGGTGAAATCATTAATATCCGAGGTAAATATGGAAAGTATTTTACGCTGATTTACGAAGGAAAAGAAATAAGTTTTGACGGTTATTCTTTCTACATCAAAGGTGAGCCTATTTCCGAGGAATTAGCAGCAGAGATGAAGGTGTTTTCAGAAGCTCTTATCGAAGGATCAACATCTGAGAACAAGCAGTATCAATTGAGTGATTACGGAACAAAATTTTCCATCCGTTTTTCAAACAACTTACTCACCTACACAAACAACGACTTGAAATCCAATGGAGTAGCCCTATCAGACATTCAACATGATCGATTATTCCATTTTGCTGAGAATATTGTAAATGACAAAGGTGATTTTATCATCAAAGGTAAATATGGAGAAGCATTTACCATTTATTATGATAGCGAAGCGCTCGAATATAAAAATCGACAATTCTACTGGAAAGACGAACCACTTTCGAAAAAGAAGGTCAACGATTTGAATGCTCAAAAAAATACGGCGAGCTCATATATTTATGCTTTCACCGGAATGCACTTATTACACTGGCTGGGTGGAATTATCTCACTTTTAGTCGTGTTTATTAAGGGGTTACGATTAAAATACACCTCTGACAATTACTTAGGCTTAACATTAGGGTCAATTTACTGGCACTTTTTAGGCATATTGTGGCTTTATTTATATGCATTTTTAATTTTTATTCATTAAACTTGCACAACGAAAATTATCTTTTATGGCATCTGCTACGCAAGAAATAGATCAATCAAAACTTTGGGACGGAAAAGAGTCACCATTAAGAGTGAGCTATGGTAAGATCATGATGTGGTTTTTCCTAGTTTCTGATGGCTTAACATTCGGAGGGTTATTAACCGCGCTTGGTTATGCTAAATTCTCCAATCCAGAAACAGCTATGACCTGGCCTTCTGGCGAAAGTGTTTTCTTCCACTTCCCGGGAACGCACGCTTCACTTCCATTATTGTATGTTGCTTTCATGACGTTCATCTTGATCGTCTCGTCTGTAACAATGGTATTAGCTGTTGAGGCTGGACACCGTATGGACAAGAAGAGTGTAATCAAATGGTTATTATGGACAGTACTAGGAGGTTTGATCTTCTTGGGCTCTCAGGTATGGGAGTGGAGTACATTCATTGCTGGACCTGATGGAGATCTTTCAACTTGGGTAGATAATGCAACACTAGCTCATAACCCTTATGGGCCTACATTATATGCGAACTTCTTCTTCTTTATTACTGGATTCCACGGGTTCCACGTATTTACTGGGGTTGTATTTAACGCATTGGTATTAAGAAATGTTATTCGCGGAGTCTATCACAAACGTGGCCATTACGAAATGGTTGAGAAAGTAGGTTTGTATTGGCACTTCGTTGACCTTGTTTGGGTATTCGTATTTACGTTCTATTATTTAGTGTAAGTAAATCCAAAGAGGTTTTAAATAATTGATTCAAACGAAAGAAAATGGTAAGAGACGACATTATAGAATATTCGTTAGATACACATCACTCAGAAGAAGAGGGTGTGAAAATCAGAAAGAAAATTTGGCAGGTAACAATCATTCTATCGGTTATTACGATCGTTGAAGTATTAGTTGGAGCTTATTTCCCAAAAGATGACGTTAGCGGCATGGCTTGGGCCTTTATAAAATACGGTTATATCCTTTTAACAGTTGTTAAAGCAGGTTATATTGTTTCTGTATTTATGCACTTAGGTGATGAGCGAAAAACTTTGCGCTACATGGTACTTGTACCTTATATCATCTTTATCTTGTATTTAATTTTCATTATATTAATGGAAGCTGCATACATCAAAGGTGTTTGGGATACGATCCATTAAGGATAGGTCCTGTCACAGTCATATAAATAAGTTTATATCCTCATGGTTTCAGGGAAACGTGTCCTGTTGATTTTATTGGTCCTGCTCGGACCTGGACTCATCATTTATTTCATTTCAAAAACGGTTAACAACCACTTTCTTCGTCTTCCTTATTTAGGATATGAATACACGATGGATGCCAATGGAAACAAGGTTGATTCAACAGCCTACCAAGTTCCTGAATTTGCTTTAACCAATTTTAATGGAGATCCTATTACTCAAGATTCCATTGACGATAAAATCATTGTTTTAACCACCATTCAAAACGAATGCCCTGACTTGAACACATGTGGCTTGAGTCTCTTTCACTTCAACGAAATCTTCTTTCATAAACTGGTAAAGAATCAAGATAATTATTGGAATGTTCGTGTACTCTCTATTTTGACCGATCAAAACGGTCAACCGATCGACTCCGTTTCGTCTGCATTAAGAGAAGAAATCAAACAGTATGATACAACAGGAATTTGGTGGTTTTCTACAGGTGATGTTTCTCCTTTTTACGATTTCGATTATTACGGCAAACAATTCATAGACCAACCGGCATCCGCACAAGATGGTGAGATTGGTGAAAAAGCATACACGAACAGCCTCGTTCTTATCGATGATGAAGGTCATATACGAGCTGTTTCAGGTGGTAAGTCAGATACGGACATCCGCAATTTCTTTGATATGGTTAAACTCTTAAAGAAAGAAGAATTTGATGCCAATCTGGCTGCTGAAGAAAGAAGCCAACCTTCAAAATAGTTAACTTCAGTTCGCACCTGCCTGCGCCCTCACATTCCTTTTTATTTTAACAGTCAAGATGATTCAGCTCGTCGAAAAAACCGTAATTTTGTACACCAAATAAAACAGACATGCGTAATACATTCTATCTCTTTTTTGCTTTTCTGCTTTTTGCCTGTAATTCAAATTCTGAAGCAAATGAAAACACAGACGAGCCAACTCATTCTGGACTGCCCTATTTAGGATTTCATGATTTTGGTGTAGACACGATTTATCATACCGTGCCAAACTTTGCCTTAATGGCTCAGGATAGCTCCATCGTAAAAAAAGAAATGTTTGAAGGCAAAGTGCATGTAGCCAATTTCTTTTTTACAAGCTGCCCGGCGATTTGCCCGGCAATGATAGAACAAATGAAACGGCTTCAAGGTAATACTTCAGATATTGAAGAGATCAAATTCTTATCACACACAATTGATCCGGAGCGCGATAGCATCCCTCGACTAAACTGGTATATCAATGAAAAAGATATTGATACGCATAATTGGTATTTTCTTTATGGTGAGCGCGAGTATGTCTATGACCTAGGCGAGAATGGCTACATGATCAACGCCATGGAAGATGAAGCCGCAGAGGGCGGTTTTTTGCACTCAGAGCACTTCGTATTGATCGATCGTGAAGGACATATCCGTGGACTGTACGACGGTACACAAACAACAGAAGTAGATCGATTAGAAAAAGACATTCGAAAATTACTAAAAATTGAATATGGAGTCGAAACAAAATAATAATACCGTGGACATTGAGAAACGGTACAAACCATTAGTCATTGTACTATCAATCGTTATTCCCTTGGTAGTAGCTCTATTATTCGGCATGCCTAAGGTAGACGGTGTTGATTTAAGCTTTTTACCACCTATTTATGCGAGCATTAATGGTATTACAGCTATTTTACTTGTTATTGCTGTAATCAGCATCAAAAAAGGTAGGAGAGAGTTACATCAGCGTCTTATGATGTCTGCTGTTTTGTGCTCATTACTTTTTTTAGTGGGATATGTAGCCTATCATTTGACTTCTGACACAACACTCTATGGTGATTTAGATCATAATGGAACACTTTCAGTTGCCGAGGCAGCTCAATTGGGTTCAGGTGCGTATGTTTATTACTTCATATTGGCTTCGCATATTATTCTAAGTATCGTCGTGATTCCGCTGGTGATGCAAACCTATTTAAAGGGCTGGGCAAATAACTTAGAAGGGCACCGTAAGTGGGCAAAGGTTACTTTTCCGATCTGGTTGTATGTCGCTGTTTCAGGTGTGGTGGTCTACGTGATGATTAGTCCTTTTTACGGATAATTACCAACCTCTCATTTCACAAATATTACGCTTAAAAGGATTGAAGGTGATCATAAATCCATAAAAGCTATACCAATCTTTATTGTTGGCGTTACCTCTATTGTATCCTTCTGAAGAGTCTATTCGTCGATCAGATAACTCAGCTGCAAGCGGGCCGTTCTGCGCCCTTAACTGATCCGGATCTACATAATTACCGGAAACATCATCGATATAATCCGTAAAAGTTTTGCGGATGCCATATTCCAGCGAAATAGCTAAACGATCCTTTAAGTTAATTTTAACACCAACACCCAGAGGAACGGTGATCTGATTTAACGAGTAGTTATTTTTTCTGTTTAAAGCCGTGCCCTGCCCTTCTGTTCCGAGTGGCTGAAGTTCTAAGTTATTTCCATTATAGTTAGTTGTTGGATTCATGCGCATGTAAGCCAATTGGTAAAAAAAATAAGGTGTTATCGGATGCTTCATATTATTGATATTATACTTGAATAGGTCAATTTCATAACCTACCGCTATTTCGATAATATCTGATTGAAAATTAAGGTTTCTGTTCTGCAGGGTAGGATCATTATCTCTGGCATCGTCTCCATAGACTGAGCCATAAAAAGCTGTTGCTCGGATATTGTGACGCTTTGATAAATTGTAACGATAGACTAAACCTGCTCCCGGACGACTATAACGAAAATGCGAACCCGGATTCATATCCCCAATATAATACGAGCCTCCTCCAAAAAAACCAATTTCAGTGCATGTCTTATACGCTTGACTATACACCTGCGTTGAACACCAACACAATATACCTAAAACCAACCCACGTGTCATGGGGTATTAACGATAAGATAGTAGACTTATTGTGAATTATTGGGTTGAATTATTTCCAGCCGCGCATGTCGCATATATCCCGTTTAAAGGGTTTGAAAGTCAACATGATGCCGTAGAATGAATACCAATCTTTATTCCCGGAATTGCCTCGATTTAATCCTGCAGTGGCCATACCATTGATACTCCGATCAGCCATATCTGCAGCTAAAGGGCCATTTGAAGCAGCTAAAATATCCGCATCCACATAATTACCAGATACATCATCTAAATAATCGGTGAATGTTTTTCTAATTCCATATTCAATTGAAATGGCTACTCGCTTTCTTAGGTTAAACTTAAAACCTATCCCTAAAGGAACGGTCAATTGATTAAGATTATATGCTCTGTCTTTGGTGCCTGGAATCCCTGTACCTTGCCCTTCTGTACCTAAGGGTTGCAAAGCCACCTCATTGCCATTCAATTCAGCTTTTGGATTGATTCGTGCATAAGCCAATTGGTAGAAAAAATAGGGTGTAAACGGGTATTTCATATCATTGATCCGATACTTAAACAAGTTCACCTCAAAGCCTGCTGCTAACTCTATGATTCGCGACTTAAAGCTTAGGTTACGATTGATTTGATCACTCGCTTTTCCGTCCGAATCAAAAGCATAAACATTACCATAATTGGCGGTAAAACGCATTGAATGACGGGTTGATAAATTATAGCGAAAAACTAGCCCTCCTGCTAATTTACTATCTATAAAATGACGTGTCCGATTTAAATCTCCTATATAATAGGATCCTCCACCATATACGCCCATTTCAGCGCATGTTTTGAATCCCTGAGCTGAGACCTGATTTACACATATAAAAGAAAGCATCAATACTAAGCCGCGCATACTCATTAAAACTTAGGAATAAAGACCTGTGTACCGACTCCCTTCGCTCCTCCTAAATCACCCAGGAAGTTAGATGCTCCAACACCTGCGTAAATTTCATGATGCACCGATTTCCATGCCTGTCCGCAGACACACACAGAAGCAATCAATAAAGTCAAAGTCAGCAAGCGTTTCTTCATCCACATAGTGTACGATAAAATGCTATCGTTCGGTTACAAATAAATATAATAATTTTAAGGATAACCCTCTAATTTAACGTTTAAGGAGTCAGAAGGTTGGTTAATTCGACAAATTTATCCACTGCCAATTGTTCAGGTCTAAATTGAAAAAGCTCGGCATGTTCTGTTACATCCAAACCCGTTTCTTGGACGAGTTGCTTCAATGAATTTCGCAACGTCTTTCGTCTTTGATTGAACGCCATTTTTACAACTTGTACAAACCGTTTTT
>JAURQI010000129.1 GCA_030836155.1 Crocinitomix sp. | reverse complement strand
TCCAACCAAGATCTACCTCGAGTCGGTTTGAAGATCCTAATCCATGTTGATACGACACCTCGCCTCCAATTCCAAAATTACCCGACAATCCTCTAATTCCAATTGCGTGTGGGTTCACTTGGGCATTGGTGTTAAAAGAAAAAGCACTTAAAAAGATGACGACTAAAAGGGTTAATTGTTTCATTCTATTTTTTTTACAAAAGTAGATAAAAATTATTCTAGATGCAGGGCCAAAATACATGATGTTTGTCAATTATAGAGTACAAAAAAAGGGGATTCGGATCACGAATCCCCTTTTTTTGTATGTAAGCGTAGAGCTACTTTTTCACGATACGTTGAACGTGTTTGCCTTGTTCTGTGGTTAATTCTATTAAATACGTTCCTGAAGAAACACGGGTTAAGTCAATCATTGTCATTTGAATAGTATTACTCAAAGACTCTGTCAAAATAACCCTTCCAGATAAATCATAAACAGTGATAGTCGTCAAATTTGATCCCGTTGACGAAACAGTGAACTGTCCGGTTGAAGGGTTCGGATAGATTTGAATTGACTGATTAAATTCTGTAATTGACAATTGTGATCGAACCAAAACACCTTCTTCAACATGAACACATCCATTTGCGTCAGTAATTTCACATTCATAAATTCCATTTACTAATCCAGAAATATCCTCATCTGTTGAAGTGAATGCATCCGGTCCTGACCAATCAAAAGTAAACGGACCTGTTCCGCCAATAACAGTTAGGTTAACAGAACCGTCACTACCAAAAATTTCGTCTTCAGAAGAGTAAATAGCGTCTAGTTCGGCAGGTTCATCAACCGTTACATAAACGACATCCTCGCAACCTGTATCATCTGTTACAGTAATAGCATAATCTCCTGCAGGTAAATCTGTAAAAGTACCCGATGCGACAGGTCCATCACCAATATCATAGGTGTATGGAGGAGTTCCGCCAGATACTACCACTTCAATGGTACCAGAACTTCCGTTATGACAAAGCGCGTCTGTACTTGTTGCTGAAATTTCACCAGTACAGTCACTTCCTGCGTCTATACCATCTAATATTTCTGTGTCTCCACAACCACCAGGCGCTAAGAATTCGCTTGCGCCATTTGTCCAAGAAACACCCATTCTTCCGTAATAATCAAAAGCATCATTATCGTCAGTACCTGAGCATGCAGCAGCACCACCGTATAGTTGACCGATGATACGCTTATTTTGATCGAATAATGGAGACCCAGATGAACCTGGCTCCGTAACCCCAGCATCCCAATCATCGATCCACCAGACTTGAGCACCAGCAGCTACGTCATGATAAGGATCATTATCTTCACGACAAATCTTCTTTAAGTCACCTCTTGGGTGATGGATACCAACAGCAGATGTAACTGTTTCATCGTCGGAGCGATCCCAACCAGCATAATAAACATCCCAAGTTTCGGCTTCTTCATCCGTCATATTATCAATCTCTAAAAGCGCAAAGTCAGAAGCACCAGAGTTAGCAAGTATGGTAGCACCATTCGCTGTTTGATCATAAGGCGCTCCTGGATCAGTACTTAAATCAAATTCAGCACACACTTCTGTCCCAGGAGGGCTTTCCCAGTTAAAACGGAATGACCAACTCGCTGTAGAGCCACCCAAACAGTGATTAGCTGTTAAAAATAAAAAACGACCATCTTCACATGTATTATTAATTAATGCTCCAGAGCAAATGCCGCCGCCACCAACAACAATCATTGCAACAGATCGAATTTGATCGCCCCAATCATCGCCCTCTGGACAGTTAACATCTACATTACATGCTCCTGAGTCGTGCAATCCTTTTTCAAGTTCCTTTTGGATAATATTTAAACTACGGTAACCATGAATAACATGAGCAATTGTGAAACTTCCAGGTTCTGTGACCATATAGGGTTCAAAATATTCCACGATTATTTTATCGCCTAATACTAGTTCTGTGCCTAATTCGCGTTCTACGCGATTGTTTCTTGAAGTGTAAGCACCGATCTTATTGGTTTTCTCAAAATCATACAAATAAAGCGAGGCACCTTCAGGAATATAAAAATCTTCTAATAATAGATTAATAGAAAGTGCCACAGGACATTCAATGACAGTTCTCCAAACACGACCACCTTCTATGGTTTCCCATTTTCCGTCACCTTCTCGTCCAAGTTGAATATTGGTATCGTATTTATAACCAAATCGCCAAGGTATATCCTTGTGTGAATCGTTCAAAACATCTTCAGCGTCAATTTTAGACTGATCATATCCCGGCATTACAATGGAAGCAGGAAGAGTTTCATGTGTTAATTCGTTAGACCATCCATAGCTCAAAAAGCTATTGTCCGTCTGAGCAAATGTCGCGCCTGTTAAAAGGATGACAAGAAAAAGTAGTGTTTTTTTCATCGTTTTTTTCTAATTGTGAGTGTCCTAAATTTAACTAAAAAAGTGCAGAAGTGTTCAATATTTAAACACAAAAAGTGTTCGATATTAGGAAAGCTAACCGCCTATTATTTTGCAACTGTTTAAGATATTAAACCTGTGGCAGATTTTTTAATATCTTCGCATTAACGAAATGAGAACTATGAAACACTTACATTATTTCCTGAAGATATTCAGTCTTCTGATGCTATTGCCATTTTCTTCTATTGCACAAGATAAACCTAATCCCCGTGGTAAGGGACCGCTCGATCTACCTAAAGCGCATCGACAATTAGAAAATAGAGATATATGGATGGGTCGGTCTCGTTTTGATGTTGATTATGTGTATGCCGTAAGGTCGATGAATGATGGAGAGCATTTCTCTGCGTTGGAAAACAATAAAATTGTAAAGTATAGCTTCAAAGAGTTTGGCGAATCTTCAGAGGTTATCTGGGATGGTAATTCAGAAAACTTATCTGTTGATGATTATTCATTTAATGCGGACGAGACAAAACTCTTGATTGCTACTGAACGTCAATCAATTTACCGAAGAAGTTATACTGCTAATTATTATGTAGTTGATTTGGAAACTAAAAAAGTGCAGGCACTTTACGATAAAAAAGAGCAAATGTTGGCTGATTTTTCTCCTAACGGCAACATGGTAGCATTTGTATTTGAAAATAACATTTATTACAAAGACCTAATGTCAGGTGATGTTACACAGGTTACTGCGGATGGTGAAGTCAATGCGATTATCAATGGTTCTGCAGATTGGGTATATGAGGAAGAGTTTGAAGTGACCAAAGCCTTTTACTGGTCTCCAGGCAGCACAAAAATTGCATACTTAAAGTTTGATGAACGAGAGGTACCCGAATTTACAATGGAATACAATTATGGAGAAACTTATCCAAGTCCATATACCTTTAAATATCCGAAAGCGGGAGAAGCAAATAGTCAGTTAAGTTTACACATCTTTAACTTAAAAACTCAAAAAGCTAAAGAAGTTGTTACAGGCCCTTATGAATATGTTCCAAGAATGAAATGGACCAATGATGACGATAAATTGATTTTCTTAGTTATGAATCGACATCAGAATGAATTAAATTATGTGATGTCTGAGGTTCAAGCCGATGGCATGGCAGAAGGAAAAGTTTTCTACACTGATAAAAGTGATACTTACGTTGAAGTAGATAATAATTTAATCTTTTTGCCGGATGGCGAATCATTTTTAAGAACCAGTGAAAAAAGTGGTTATCGACATATTTACAAGGTAGGGTTCGATGGTTCGGAAGAACAAATCACGAGTGGTAATTGGGATGTGATTGAGTTGAAAGGACTTGGGCCCAAAGGAAAGACGATATACTATACTTCAGCTGAAGAAGGAGCGATTTATCAGTCAGTTTACAAGATTCGTACGGATGGGAAAAAGAAAGAAAAGCTTTCTCAGCAAAAGGGTCATAATGACGCATCATTCAGTGAGGGTATGAAGTATTACATCAACTATTATTCAAATGCAAGTAAACCGCACGAGATAGCTCTTTTTGACAGCAAAGGTCATCAACTCAAAATGCTTAAAGACAATATGAGAGTTAGAGCGATGATGTCAAAGTGGGACTTCTCTCCGAAAGAATTTATTACGCTCCCCGGTGTCGAACATGATCTAAATGCCTTTATGATTAAACCTCCGAATTTTGATTCGACCAAAAAATACCCGGTTTATTTCAATATCTATAATGGACCAGGGCACAATACAGTTGCTGATAAATGGGGAGGTAAGAATTATATCTATCATCAATTGCTGGCGCAACGCGGTTATATTGTTATGTCTGTTGATACAAGGGGAACTGCGCACAGAGGAGCTGCATTTAAAAAGTCAACATATATGCAATTGGGTAAGTTAGAGACTGAAGATATGATTGCCGCTGCAAAGGCTGTTCAGCAATGGTCATTTGTAGATCCTGATCGAATAGGAGTGATGGGATGGAGTTACGGTGGATATATGACTTCTCTATGTATGACAAAAGGTGCAGATGTTTTTAAGATGGGTATTGCTGTTGCGCCTGTTACCAATTGGAGATGGTATGATAATATCTACACGGAGCGTTTTATGCGCACTCCTGCGGAGAATGCTGAAGGTTATGATGATAATTCACCGATTAATCATGTTGACAAGCTAAAAGGGAAGTACCTTATCGTCCACGGTTCGGGAGATGATAATGTGCATGTTCAAAATACGCTAGAAATGGTCAATGCTCTGGTAAAAGCGGATAAGGATTTTGACATGTTCATCTATCCAAATCGAAACCATGGCATCTATGGCGGCAATACCAGACTGCATTTATTTAACATGCTATTAGACTTTACATTGGAGAATCTTTAAACTATGTTTAGAAATAAAGTAAATATTATTTTCACATTGGTTTCAGTTCTCATTCTCATTGGATGTGGTAATTCTGGTGAAATAACAGAAGGACCAGATCCCGTTGTTGAAGGGCCTTCATCTTCTGGCGAAGATGGCAAAGGAAAAGCGACCATCGAGACCTTTGGCTCAGCTGAGCCAGAACCAGAAGTACCTAAAGAGGTCATGGATGTTGAGGGGGATGCAGAAGCAATTGAATGGTTAGATTTCGAATCAGCGATCGACAAAAATCAAGTAGAGAAGCGTTTTATTTTCATAGACCTGTATACCGATTGGTGCACATGGTGCAAAAAAATGGATAGAAGTACTTTTCAGCATCCTTCCGTTATCAATTATATTGACCAGAACTTCTATGCTGTAAAATTGAATCCCGAAAAGGCAAAGGCAATTGCATATAAAGAGGTTTTGTATGAAATGAAGCCTTATGGCAGTAAAATGTATAATGAGTTGGCGGTTAATTTAGCTGGAGGAAGGTTGGTTTTTCCATCTTTTATCATCTTGAATAAGCGAGAAGTTAAACGAGGTGTAATAGAAGGTTTTCAAACACCAAGTCAATTATTAAGTCAGTTAAGACGATACGTTGAGTAGTTTTTGCCATAAGTATGATAAATAAACTATCCATTCTGGTACCAGCTTATAATGAAGCGCGCACGATTCGCGAAATCTTAGAGAAAGTTGTCGCTGTTGAATTAAGTGGAGGAATAGAAAAAGAAATAGTGATTGTAAATGATTGTTCTACCGATGATACGGTATCCGAGGTCGAGCGTTTTATGGCTGATTACCCTGCTGCAACCATACGTTTATATTCTCAAGATAAGAATCAAGGTAAAGGCGCTGCCATTAACCGAGCAATTCAAGAATGCACCGGAGATTATTTGATTGTTCAAGATGCTGACTTAGAGTATGATCCTGAAGAATATAACTTGCTATTGAAACCTGTGTTTAAAGATAATGCAGATGCAGTTTATGGCTCCCGTTTTATGGGGTCAAATCCACATCGAATATTGTTCTACTGGCATTCAAAAGGGAATAAGTTTTTGACGGGATTATCCAACATGATGACCAACCTAAACCTTACTGACATGGAGACTTGTTATAAGCTCATCCGAACGTCAATTGCTAAGGAGATTAACATCAAAGAAAAGCGATTCGGAATTGAGCCAGAAATTACGGCTAAACTTGCCAAGCGGAAAGGGATTAAAATATACGAAGTAGGTATTTCATACTATGGAAGAACTTACGAAGAAGGCAAAAAAATTGGATGGAAAGACGGTTTTAGAGCACTTTGGTGTATTTTAAAGTATCGATTTTCTAATTAAACCTCAACATTATATTCCTAATGTTCTTAGATGGCAATATCTATCTATATCTATCTATATCCTTGTCTTTTAGTATTACATTGAGCGTAACGAAGGAGATATTATAGTGTTTATATAAAATTAAACATCGATTAAATACTCATGATTAACAGGTTTAACGTTATAAAAACTTTCTCCTAAAGAACTAAATTATCTCATGTTCACTAAAATGGTATGAGGCCCGTTTTTCAAAGAATCATTCAAAATCTTTCTAGTTCTAGTCAGTTTTTTGGGTTGTCATTTCCTATTATTTCTATTGTTTTAAGCTAATGAGATTAGAAAAACCTGCTCTATAGCGTCAGATAAAGAACTTAATTATGCTTTTGAGATACCGAATAGTAATTTAGATATACCGCATACTAATTAAGCAGTTCATGGTCGCAACCCTACGACTATATTCGATGTCATCATAGTATAAATTGAGAAAGATATGGCTATTCAATCTTGTAAATCAAAAAGCTATAATCAAAGATTGCGAATTACAGTTATGACTCAAAAAATTAAGTAAATAAACCAACCATTACTAGCAACCTCAAAATGAAGACTCAACAATTTTTAGAATTACTTTTTGTTTTACTATTTAGTTTTTTAATTCCGCAATACTCACATGCAATTGATGATTTCATCTACCATAATACAAATGAGCGATTGTCCTGTCCCGATGACCCGGTTGATACCTATGCAACAATTGATATCGAAGCATGCGGCAGTTATACCGTACCTAGCGGAGGTGCCACATACCTGTCTTCGGGCACGGTGACAGACGTTATTCCCAATGCCTGTGGAGCAGATAGTATAATAACCATAAACGTTATTATTCACCCATTACCTGTTGTGGATGCTGGTGCCAATGTAACTCTTTGTGAAGGGGAATCAGTTACTCTGACGGCTTCCGGGGCTTTTACCTATTTATGGGCTGATGGAACCGCTGGCGCAACAAACACTGTGGTGCCATCTGAATCAGGATCATACACTGTAATTGGTTTTGATGACAATGGTTGTTTTGCAACAGATGTTGTTGCCGTGATAATTGAAGAAGATCCCATTGTCGACGCTGGTCCAGATATTACGATTTGTCTAGGAGAGTCCGTTACACTCTCAGGTGCAGGAGCAGGATTAGGAGGTGATTATATTTGGGAGCCTGGCGGTATTCCTGATGGAGGAGTGGTTAGTCCAACCGAAACAACCACCTATACAGTTACGGGAGAAACGGTAAACGGTTGTACTAATACAGATATGTTGACGATTTTTGTGAATGACCTCCCTGAGTTCGATGCTGGTCCAGACATCGATGTCTGTGAGGGAGATGGGGTAATTTTGGGATTCCCTATCGCACCAGATTTGGATTATGACTGGTCTGATGACGTTATTGCTGGAGAGGTGTTCTTCCCAACTGAGTCGGGTGAATACATTTTAACAGGTACTGATGTTGAGCCCTGCACAAACACCGACACAATTGTAGTAACGGTTAATCCATTACCAATCATAGATGCTGGTCCCGACGAGTCTATTTGCTTGGGAGAGTCTTTTACGCTTTTGGCAACTGGAGCAGACCCTACTTATATTTATAATTGGACCGATGGTATTCCGAACGGGACGGTTATTACTCCTGTCTCGCCCGGTGTTTATACATATACAGTTAGTGTTACGGATGCTAATGGTTGTACTTCTGAAGATGAAATAACAATAACCGTTCACCCATTACCTTTAATTGATGCAGGTGATGATTTAGAAATTTGTGATGGTGAATTAGCAACTTTGTCTGGTTCAGGAGGTTTGCCAGGTTCTTATGTCTGGGATCCTGCTATCGGTGACGGAATTGCTTTCGCACCGCTACTTGGAACAACTACTTATACAGTAACTGGCACCGATGCAAATGGCTGTTCAAATACGGATGAAGTTAGCGTCACAGTAAATCCGTTACCAACTATTTTTGCAGGAGTAGATGAAACTGTTTGTGAAGGTACATTAATCACTTTTGAAGGTACAGGAACAGGTTTAGGAGGAACCTATACTTGGGATCCAGCTGAAGTTATCGATGGAGAAACTTTTGCTGTTATAGCCACAACAACTTTTACAGTAACAGGTACGGATATTAATGGATGTTCAAATACCGATGAAGTAACGATTAATATATACCCCGCTCCTCCTGTTGATGCGGGTCCTGATCAGGCAATCTGTCTTGGTGAAGGGGTTATTTTGGCGGCTTTAGATACAGATCCAGCAGTGATTTATGAATGGAGTGACGGTTTTTCTGATGGCGATTTTGTATCTCCTGCCGTTACAACAACCTATACTTTAACCGCGACTAACGGATTAGGTTGTACTTATGAAGATGAAATAACAATAACCGTTAATCCATTACCTTTAATTGATGCAGGAAGTGACGTAGCGGTTTGTACAGGTGAATTAGTTACACTGTCTGGTTCGGGCGGTTTGCCAGGTACTTATGTCTGGGATCTTGCCGTAGAAGATGGAATTGCTTTCGGACCGCCGCTTGGCACAACTACTTATACCGTTACCGGAACAGACGCTAATGGTTGTTCAAATTCAGATGAAGTTGATATTATTGTAAATGATGCACCCTTAGTAGAAGCAGGTCCAGATACAACGATTTGTTCATTCGAAAGTATAACTCTTGAGGGAGCTGGTGCTGGTCCTGATGGTGAATATGCATGGACAGGAGGAATTTTTGATGGAGTAGAATTCATCCCTGCTGGAACTTTCACATATACATTAACAGCTACTGATATAAATGGATGCATAGGTACAGATGACGTAACTGTAATAGTAAATCCGTCGCCATTGATAGACGCTGGCTCAGATACAATCATTTGTTCGGGTACAGAGTTAGCATTAACTGCAGCAACAGGCGGCATTGGATTGGAGGTGACTTGGAGCGGTGGCATTGAAGATGGCGAGCTGTTTGAACCTTTGGCAACAGCCACTTATACCGCTACCGCAACAGATGATTTTGGTTGTACTAGTTTTGATGAAGTAACAGTTTTTGTGGTTGAAGGAATTGAAATTGACGCAGGGCCCGATGTGTCTATTTGTGATGGGGAAATAACCTTCATTACAGCAACTGGAGCTGGGCTGGGTGGCACATACAGTTGGACAGGTGGGATTATCAACGGATTTCCTTTTTATCCTGATGAAACAAATAGTTATATCGTAACTGGAACATCGATAGACGGTTGTACAGGCAGTGATATTTTGACTATTACGGTAAATCCATTACCTTCAATTTCTGCCGGTTCAGATCGTGAAATATGTGAAGGTGAAGAAGTCGAATTATCTGCATTTGGAGCGGGTACAGAAGGAGTTTATGAGTGGAGTGGTGGTATTGATGATGGTGATGTAATTACGCCTTCCATGACTACTGAATTGTATGTGATTGGTACAGATATTAACGGATGTGCTTCACAAGATACGGTTTTGATAATTGTACACAATAATCCTGAAGCTGATTTAACGGCAGATAATTTAATTGGCTGCGCTCCTCACTCCGTTAATTTTGAGGTGATTTCAGGTGGAGGAATGTTAACGTATGAATGGAGCTTTGGAGATGGAGAATATGGAGTCGGTTCATCGGTTCACCATTTGTATTCGTCTCCTGGTCTTTATGATATTAATCTGACCGTTACGAATGAATATGGTTGCACAAGTTCGGTTTCAATTGATGATTATATTGCTATTGGGGAAAAACCGATTACTTTGTTTGAGCATAATGGAGATGAAGCAGATGCAGTTTTATCTTTGGTTGATTTTGAAAATTTTTCAATAAATGCAGATAGTTACTTTTGGGAGTTTGACAATTTAGGAACTAGTGAAGAAGAAAACCCGAGTTTTTCATTTGGTGGAGGAGAAGATTTGAATTATGAAGTTAAACTAATTGCTTATAACGAATTTGGCTGTGCTGATACTGCCTATTCATTTTTTCAAATTGATGAAAAATTGGTTTATTATATACCCAATGCTTTCGCACCTACAATTAACGACTTCAATTTAACCTTTAAACCACAATTTTCTTCCGGTTTAGATATCATGAATTACCACCTAACGATTTTCAATCGATGGGGAGAGATAATCTTCGAATCGCATAACGAAGAAGTAGGTTGGGATGGACGATATGGAGACCGAGATTTTGTGGGGCAAGGTGTTTACATTTGGAGAATTGAGTACGGTGTTACCTATACCGATGAAATGTTCTCAGATGAAGGGCATGTCACTGTCTTGAGGTAGTCAAAAGAAATCTAATTATTGATTATGACCGACTGATTTTCAAAGGTCGGTCATAATCATTTTTTATTCGATAAATCACAGAGTTTGCAATGCCTTCACAGGGTTCTTTTTTCCAAAATGTCATGCCAATTTTTTCCAAAACCTTGATTGAGGCTTTGTTTTCTATTGCTGTTCGACCTATAATTTCTGAAAGAGATAGTTCTTGAAATCCATAGTCAAAGCATGCTTGAGCTGCTTCAGAGGCATATCCTTTGTTCCAATATTTTTTATGAAAACGATAACCTAGATCTATAAATCCTTCCGGATGTTCTTTTAATCCGCACCAGCCAATAATTGATTTGTCTGAAGCTAAAATAACAGTCCAACGTCCCATACCTGTCTTGACATAGGCGTCATAGTTTAGAATGAATTTTTTACTCTCCTCAACAGATTTGAAAGGTTTGTCTCCGGTGTATCGCATGAAAGCCTTATCTATATTGAGTTTATAGAAAGACAGTGCATCGCTGCTCACAAATTCACGAAGTAATAGTCGAGGAGTTATGATTAAATAAGGCGATTTTTTACCAGTCGCTTTCTCCTTCAGTACCAAATTGTTTTTTTAAGTCAACAATCATGTCGCCAATTTGGCTATCGATATCAATTTCTATATCGTCCAACATTTTAGCCTGACGATCTCTATTTTTTTGACTAGAAATTTTTGGTTGATAATTTTCGATAAATGTTTCAAGTGTTGAACCAGGTTCACCTGGAGATGATTTTTTCATGAAATTATCGAAGGTATATCGCGTTTTACCCTCTTTAAATTCAACCGTTAGTTCACAGCTGAAGTTATAATGATACGCCTTGCTGTAGGCATTATTTTTTCCAATCGTAGAAAAGGTAGCTTCTGTAACAACTCTACCTAAACTTTCATCTTGAAAGTCTAGTTTCATGCCTTTTGATTCAAAATATGCTATTCCGAGTTTATAAAGCTCTGCTTTACTCAGTCCGCTATTTTCTATAACTCCTTGATATTGTACGCGATTTGTTTCAGCGTCACGATTGAGTTCATATTCATTTTGTCCCCAGCTCACAGCTGTTATTAGCGTGACAAATACTAAAATAAACTTTTTCATATTGTGATGATTTTAAAAAAAAATAGTTGACTTGAATCAGGTCAACTATTTTTTGATTTTTATTTAGTCTCTTCGTCTTAAAATATAACGAATTTCATTCTCCTCAGCCGATTGTACCACATAGTTTGATACAAATTCCCATCCGTTTGCTTCCATAAAGTTCAAGCCATCAATCATAGAGTTGAAAGCTGCTTTTGTTCCATCAGCAGAACGGATTGCTTGTGATTTAAAAATCTTTAATTCTTGTCCGAAATCTACAACAATTTTAATTTTTCCAAATCCAATTTTGTTACGTCCAACAAGTTCAATGTATTTCACATCTAAATCATTGATATTTACTTCGTCTACAATAACTTGAGATTGTCCAGTAAACGCTAACATAACGAGCATTGCTGCTAAGAATAATTTCTTCATCTTTTTTA
>JAURQI010000128.1 GCA_030836155.1 Crocinitomix sp. | reverse complement strand
GAGCTCAATGCGCTGTTTTGAACGATTAAGGATGGAAATATAGAAGGATCGAACTTTTACAGTGTGCACGACACTGCGATAATTAACGCCTTGCGAGTTATTCCACTGGCTCTTGGGAATTAACTGATTCCACAGTTGTAAAAACTGCGTTCATTAAAACCACCAGATATATTATAAATCTTTGAATAGAGCGAAAGAATAGAGTTCCAATATAAGTAAAATCTATTTGACCCATTTCTTGCAAGTTCCTAATAACGAACTTATTCCGTGTTTTCTCAAGAGCTTGGAATTTTTCGTTCTGATGAACAAGCTGAAAAATATTTATTCCTCACCAACAGGTAAGTCTTTCACCTTAACGTCATTTTTATACAAGGCTTTTTCAACTTCAACCCCTTCTTCATTAAATGCTACGCCTATTCCTTCCCGCATTCCGTTGACATAATTCAAATCCACCTTAAGTTTTCCGGAATCGTAGTAAAAAAGCCATTTACCTTCTTTAGCGCCAGCCACGTAGGTCCCGGTGTGTGTCCGAAGGCCGGTTGCAGAATAAAATTCCCATTCACCAGTTTCCTTGCCATTTTCGTAATTGCCTTTTTGTTTGATTGACTTGTTCGGATAATAAACTGTCCAGGTTGCATGACGTTTGCCATTCAAATAGGTGCCAGTGTGATAAGTTTTTCCGTCAGGATAAAACGTCAACCATTTACCTTCTTTTTCGCCGTTTTCGTAATTTCCTTTAGTGTAGACATCATTTTTTTCAGTGTCGAAATACTCTTTGTACTCACCTACAATTTTGTCGTTTATGAATTCATAGGTGTTCATCAGGTTACCAGATGGGTAGAACCCCTTAAATGAACCATGCAAAACTCCAGATTTATATTGACAAATTTTCTGTACAACATTTGCATGCTCTTTATGATATCCAATGAACTCACCGTTGTACTTGCCATTAACTTTGATTGCCTTCTCTTGAATGTTTCCGTTTTCATAATACCGAACACTGACTCCGTTTTCCAGACCCATGACTAGTTGAGTGTCGTAACGCAAAACACCATTTTCATAATATCCTTTGGCGTTTCCATTAGGCAATCCATTGAAATAAGGAGTATTTTCCATTAGATTTCCATTCTTATGATAGATTGACACCGAACCATGCAAGTAGTCATTTTTATAATTGGACACTTGATGCAATGCGCCGTTATCGTAATAGCTTTTTATTTCTCCTTGCAATAAATTCTTTTCGAAATATAGATCCTGTTTTAATTTCCCATTGGGATGATTATCGACCCATTTTCCAATCAATTGATTTGCTTTAAATTGACCTTCTTGCCAAAGGTTCCCGTTTTCATAAAAAATTTGATATAAACCTTCTTTGATCGTATCACCATTGACAATTTTGTACTCAAAAACTTCCCTGACTTGATCAGGCTTTTTTGGCCAATAACTTGTTTTTTTTTGCTGTGCAAAAGTTGAAGAACAGATGCACAATAGACTTACTAATCCTGCTGCTCTTATCATGCTTATAGATCTATTAAGAGTTGAGTGCCTTCGAGATTGGTGCCGTGACCATAATCCAAAATGGCAGCCAAAGCATGCTTCCCAGATCCTAAATTGTTGGGCAATGTTAGTGTAAATGTTCTTTTTTCTCCCGGGTATACCCGCATCATTGAAGTTGGAAATTTCTGTTCAGCAGCCGTTTCTAAATTCGCCAAAACCAACCCTACATTTGCTTCGATGATTTTATCACCCGTATTAGTTACGGTTACATTAAAGGTTTTTAACGAATCTTCTGGGGCAGTTACTTCCACCAAGTTCGCAATTTCAGCTTTGTAATTATTGTTAATGGTTGGAGATTGATTCACGAGAATAACAATTCTTGGCACCACTTTAATACCCGTCGCCAATTGTTTGTCAACCGGATTTTCGCTTTGTTCATCACTTGCCTGTACATAGATCATTCCCCATCTTGACGAATTGCCGTCTTTCGGAACTGTCATAATAACCGTTACCTCTCGTTCTTCATTTGGGTTTAATTCAATGAAAGAAGGGTTAACGGTGATCCAATTCGCACATGACCGACTAGATGTTCCTGCAGGCATACGCTTTTTGTTTCCTTCGGCATCAATTTCAAAGTCGCCAAAATTAAAAGTATACCCCTGTTTAATGTTCGCGTGGTTTCTAATAGTGACAGTCGCCTGTTGTATTTCACCTGGGTTTGCGGTGAAGTTTAAAACAACTGGAGCAACCTCAAAATCTTGCGAGAAAACAAAACTTGTAATCGTCAATAATAAAGCCGATAAAATCGCTTTCATAAATTATTAAGGTTTAGTTATTATTTGGCTTATCCTGACATAAAAATAGGACAAAAGCCTTTATAATTAGCGGTGTGTATGAATAATTTTCAAGGGTCAAAAGTTAATACGGTAAAAGCCAAGTTTCAACTTGCAGATTGATAGACTTGTCGAAAAAACGTTAAAAAAACACGTTTTTTGAATCTATATGCGACTTTTTAGCGTATCTTAATTTGTAATCAAATAGAGTATAAACCTATTAAACACACAATCTATGAAAAAACTAGCGTACCTCATTATTGCTTTTCTAGGCTTCGGCAGTGTAGCAAATGCACAAGCCGTTCGCGATAGAAATGTAATACCATTAGCGGTTAATTTAAATCAGGTTTTGCGTATGTCTATAACAGACGGCGGAAACATTGAATTTACATTTAACAGCATTGACGATTATCGATTTGGTCTTTCCGGAGACGCGGGAACCTCAGGTTCTGCCAACCCGGCAACTTCAGACCCGATGTATCTTTCAAACTTTATTATTGCTTCATCGACTAGATGGGAGTTAAGTTACGGTTCGGAAGAAGCAACGTTTATCGGAACAGATAATCCTGCAAACACTTTAACTTTAGACAATGTAGGGTTTACTTTAGTTTCAAATGGTGTACACGTTTTTGGAACAGAAATTACATCTGCACCGACAGTAGACGGTACAGAAGTTTCTGCTCTTGAGCAGTTCCCTATTGTACTAATTACCGATAACGGTGACCCATTGTCAAGTGCTGGTGATGTATTGGACAATGATTTCACGATCATCTGGAGATGTGGAACGGCGGAAGTTGGTGCTGCACCTGCTACAATGAATCCTGTAGTATTGTTGGAGCAAAACCCAAGCCCAACACCAGACAGATACGTAACTAATGTATTGTTTGAGTTAGCGGCACTGTAAAAAGCAGTATTTGCTAATCTACATGCTTAAAACTTAAAAAGAATCGGCGGTGTATTAATCGCCGATTCTTTTAGTTATTTATAAAAACCAATTTAAACCACCTTCTCAATGAGAATAGTCTACATAATTGCTCTTGTATTTATAAGTGCGACTGGAATGGCGCAAGATAATGTTGCTCGATTGACAACATTAATTGGTTCGCGTATCGAGTTTAACTTTAATACAATGGACGATTATTATAATGGTATTCGGATTGAAGACGGAACTACTATTGGAATAACAATGTCTGGTATACTCCCTGCAGTTTTAACAGGTTGGCATATTGATGCGCAAGCCTTTATGGGAGCAACAGAAATTGACGGTTCGGGAGGAAATATTTTACCTCTTGATGCCATCCAAATTGAAGCAACAGATGCAAATGGAAACTTGGCGACAGCCACTTTCTTCGGCATGCAAGATTTGGCCGTGGCACCAGGATTTACACTTGTTTCAACAATTGATCCGGCCCATATTCCAGCAGATCCGAATACACATCAAATCAACATTACTTATGAATGTGGAATAGCAAACGGAAGTTTGTTAGGTTCAGTAGCCGATTACTACACCGTAAGTCTTGAGATTATCCTCATTCCTGATTTTTAGAAGGGCCAAAAACTTAAATGGATAGTAGATTTATAGCCATATTATTCACGTTTTTCATTGTTGTTAGTGGATCAGCGCAAACACCTGATTCATTAAATACAATTGTTGATACAACTGCTAATGTGCCAATTGACACTACTGCTAATGTATCAAGTGATACCACTGCATCCTCTTCTGATGTTCTTGATCAGATTTTAGATGAAGCCGTGTCATTGGATTCATTAGAAGCACAAAAAGTGAGAATAGAGTTTGTAAAGAAAAAAACAGTACATGCTCCAGATTCTGCTTATTTCAATGTTTGTAAAATCACAAATACGACGACTGAAACAATCAGTGGAGATTTATTATTTACGGTTCCAGTAGGTTGGAGCCTTATCGCAGATCCTTCTGTTCCGATAACTTTAGCACCAGGAGAAATGAAGGTTTACCCCGTTCGAACAACATTGGCCGCAGATGCTGTTGGAGGAATGGCTTATCCAATTGACGCGGCGATAACAACAGAAGAAGGTATTTACTCCGGGGCTGCCTATGTCAGAATTCCGGTTAACAATAAATGGGAAATGTTTGTGAATACACACACCGTGTATTTCAATGAATATTTCGATGAACAGGAGTTTAATATTCACATTAATAATAAAGGAAACGCTGAGGAATTGATTCGATTGGACTTTAAAGTCGGAAAGCTCTTGGAAGTAGAAGGTTTAACAGCTACTAAAATCTATGTTTCTATTCCGCCAAAAACAGATTCTGTGTTTACCTATAAAGTGCGAAGAGCTCTGCTGAATGAGGATGAGCGAGCAGCCTATCAACAAATGTGGAACGAATCGTTTATTCGCATTGCAGCACAATCCGGATTAGGAGAAAAATACGGAGAATCAATTCAGTTTAGAGATCTTGAGAATGTATATATTAATGAACGCGCAGAGCGTGCTTCGCCACTCAATGTAGACCTTTCGGTCTTTAATTTATTATCATCTGTCCGCCCGAGAATTAACGCTTCATTATTTGGAGAAATTCAGTTCAGAAAAGAGCATGATTTATCTTATATCTTTCAAGCAAGAAATCTCTTTTATACTTCAAATACCTTGGAAACATTCTTTCAAAATGGAAACAATGGAACCTTTAATATCAATTATAGATGGAGTGACAAAATCAGAGCACAATTAGGTGAGATTAATAATTACTCGATGCATTCGATGCGTGGATGGGGTATAAACGCTTCGTATAATTTTGATAAGGATAACAAGATTACAGGGTCTTATATTTTTGGGAAATACTTTCCTATGATGGGCTCGAATATCCGTTACGACACTAGAATTAAGAAAGTGGGTGTGCACATAGGCGCTACTTGGGAAGACAATGATTTATTGCATTTTGATGCCATTTCAGTTCAGTCTGGGGTTAATTTCCCGATTGCAAGAAACCATTTGATTAATGTGACCTTGATGGGAACACAGTCCGTTTATGATCAAAATGCCGGTATCGAGCCGCCGAATGACACGACGGTAATTGGATTTTCATATGCTGCTAGTTATACAGGCATGGCAGGGAAATTTCGATTTGGCGCCAATACGCGAAATGATCAATTTAATTATCTGCGTATTCGTCCGGCCAATAGAATTGGCGGATATGCGCGTTATATGATTAATGATCGTAGCCGTATTAATTTAACAGGGCAATTTAATTCCATGCAGGCCTCACGATTGTTATTTACCAATTTCTTCAGTGGAGCATACAATAGTCAACAACTTTATCGCCTGAGTTATACAAATCGTGTTACAGAAAAAATATCATTTGAGGGCGGACCTTCTTCACGTATCTTAAGCCGTTTTCAAATAGATACCAGTGCCACCGTTACATCCGATTTTTACAATTATTTCGTTGGGGTATATGGTTTAACGCGAATCCGTTTTGATGAATTTAGAATGTTAACGCCTTCGATCTCGGCTGGGGCCACTATATTCCGCGACAATATTGCCGATTTAGATACTTTACCAGTCCTGCCAACAACGAATTTAGGTGTAAGTTATATCGCCAGAAACTGGGGAGCAAGTGCAAACTATATTTATGGGCCAAATTTCTTCTTAACACAAGGTTTTGTTCAGAATGAAATCATAGGATTTGAAACTGTTCACCTGAGGGCCAATTATACACGTTTTATAAATGATGGTAAAATCCGTTTCACGGCTTTTGGTAATTACTATTTGAGGTTACCTTCAAACCGTCAGAACTTTGCAGCCAGTGGCCGGTTTGATATCTTCTTTTCAAAAGGATGGATGCTTTATGTTCAGGGTAATGCCTTTACCAATAGTGTCGATACAGAGTCCAATGGACTGGTCTCGAGACGAAACTTTAACTTAAATTTTGGTGTTCGCAAATCTTTCGACATCGCGCAGCCGCGTGTCAAGTATCATGATCTGAAAGTGGTTTGTTTTAACGATATCAATGGAGATGGCATAAGAGATGATAATGAGCCATTAATACCGAATATCAAAATGACCGTTGCTAAAAATCTTGATCTGGCTAGCCCCGATCAGGCACGTTTTGGAGAGCAAGATTTAGTAACAGACCCTGATGGTTCCATGGAAATCGTTGATATACCTGAGGGTCACTATTCACTGGTGTTTTCACCTCTTCAAAATTTAGGTAATCTATACAATGCTAGAGGAGACCAGCAAGACGTTGTAGTTTCGGAGAATATGACGATTTATGTGCCATATGTTGAGAGTTATAAAGTGAGCGGTAAAGTGATTCTCAATAGAGATGAATATAGCTCTTTGGGATTGGTTAATGTAAATGGAATTCGAGTAACCGCGATGGGTGTTAACGGTGAAACTTATGCTGCCTTGACTGATTCAGATGGGAACTATTCTATTGATATTCCTCAAGGCGGATATTACAAGATTAAGGTCAACAATATTTTCGGAGATAATTTTGAAATTGATCGTGATGAATTTATCGTACAGTTTAATGGATTCAAGTCTTTCAATGTTGACTTTACTTTCTTCGAATATAAACGTAAAGTCAATTTTAACGGAGGAAATTTATTCAATTTTGAATCTATTAATACAGAAGGAGAAGAAGGAGAGTCTGACGATAGTGAAGAGGAAGAAAACAACGAATAAATAGGATCTTTTTTAGATTTACCCACAATCGTTTCAGCTTATAATGGGCAATAATAATTCTTGAATGGCTAGTCATTAGACGAGAATACACTTATATTTAGCCGTCATGACTAAGAAGACTAGAAAAATTATCTTCTGGATTTTGGCAATTGTAACAGTTGGAGTTACAATCGATACCATTATGAGGTTAAGCGCGTTATCAAGTGTTGGCGATGAAGAATCAGTGCCGCGTTTTTTCATCGTTAATTCCTTAATATATTCTGCTTGTCTGTTCGTTTATTTGATTTTGCTTTTTTCACCGAAGCCTGAGAAATAGGATGTATTGAAAGAGTGATGAAAGTGTTTTTCAAAGAAATATTCGAATATCATAACCACATTAACCAAAGTTTAATGGAAAGTATAAAGGATAATAATGACATGCTGAAACACATCATTCCTTTGTTATCGCATTCCATTATTGCGCACCAAAATAGGAATGCAACGATTTTAAATACTGCGACTTCTTGGGCGAATGACCTGATAAGTTTGGAAGAATGTATAGCATGTGACAATCAAAATTTCCAAAATACCTTACGGATCCTTAACGAAAATGAGTTGGAAGAAACGGTTGAATATGTCAACGCAAAACAAGTCGTCTATAAGAGCACTGTTCTAGACGTTTTGTTTCATGTTTCCAATCACTTTAG
>JAURQI010000127.1 GCA_030836155.1 Crocinitomix sp. | reverse complement strand
GTTCAAACAGTTGCCAATCGAATTATTGAATTGACACCAAATGGTTTCATCGATAAGCTTATGTCATACGATGATTACCTAAACGATGACAAAATTCAGGAGCAGGTACAAGGACTTTATGCCTAGGAGTATCTTATTTCAATTATAGTCATCTTCTGAAATCGAAGTGAATTGCAAAATACCACTTTTGTGGTATTGCTTAGAATCGTTCTAAATAAGTATATTTGCTTCGTGGAAAAAACATTTTCAGTTATATCGAACTGTTCATTGGATACGCAGCTGATTAGTTGTGGTAAGAAGAAAAAGTGTTGCAAAAAATACAAGAAAAAAGGTCGTCACTGTGGTGGATGTCCTAAAAAGTAAATCTTGTTGTATTCTTCTGCTTTCCTAGATTGACGTATCACTACGTCAACTTATCCTTTGCTTTATTAGTGTAAGACCAACAACGGAGTTTCCGAATGCATCCCTAATTTCTTGGTTAAGCTAGAGTGGAAAAGGTCATGAATAAATCCACCTTTCGATTTTACAATCGCAATTAAGTCTATCGTATTAGCTTGAACAAAATCAATGATTGCATATTCTGTATCGCTATCAATACGTTCGTGAATAGTATAATCTAGTGTCTCTGTATTAAAAGGAATATCCTTTTCGGTAAAATGAGGCTCATTCGGTTTCGCGACATGAAGAATATCAAGATGAGAATTATGTTCATAACAAATATCCAGCAAAGTGTCGTAGGTCTCTGGCTTCGGATCTTTCACAAAGTCAGCTGACAATAATCCGCGCATCGGCGGGGTTAATTTTGCCTTATCCGGAACTACAAATAACGGACGGTTACAATGCCCAATGAGGTTCGCTGCACTACTTCCCATCAAAACACTTTCAACACCACCTGCACCTCTCGTTCCAATAGCGACAATTTGAGCTGAAAGCTCATCAGCTTTCTCAATCACGGAGTCTATAAACGTTCCAGCTGTTACTATACCTTGAACAATTAGTCCTTTATTTTCCTCGAGTATTTTATGCACCAATGCATCCATTGTGACATGACTCTTTTTGATCAGTTCTTTATTGGGATCAACCGTCAAGATGGCGCCCGCATGTCGGGCATTTTGAACGTTTAGAAAAATATACTCAACATCACTTGTTCCATAAATTTGATGAACGTATTCAAATGCTAATAATGCGTTTTTCGAATAATCAGTAGGTATAAGGATCTTCATTTTGTTTGTAATTTTTGAAAGGTTAATAGTTAGGTCAATCAAATCTGTAGACTTGGAGCTAAAATTACAAAAAGTCTCCCCTTATTAATTATGACAAATATCACTCTTTAATAAAATATTGCTCATCTTCCTTTGCTGGAAGCATACAATACCCCGATCTAATTTTATGACGATAACGCGCAATGAGGTTGTAGAAAGGGTCTCGCAAAAATTTGGGGATAATATAAAAAACAAAGAGTAGTGGATATCCTCCTTTTAAACCTCTTGCGATTTGCAAAGCAGCACTAGACCGATCGTAAATTTTATCCTGCTTTAAAAAATAGATGGTATCCAATTTTACAGCTATATTATGTTTCTTAAGGATTTTCTTTCCCGTTTCGGATTGTAACGCTGCAAAATAAAAGGGTGTTTTTTTCTTATTTAAGATAAATTGAACCGATGAATTGCAGAATCCGCAATCACCATCATAAAAAACAACTCGATCGTATGAAGCTTCTTTTTTCACTCCATCAAATTTAGTTAAATTTATGCTCAATAATAATTGAAATAGGTATGAAAATAGGTGTATTACTTTCGGGATGTGGAGTGTATGATGGAACTGAAATTCAAGAAGCGGTATTGTCTATGCTTGCTATAAAAGAAGCGGGACATGAATACGTATGTATCAGTGTCAATGAGGATCAGCATCATGTCATTAATCATACAAATGGTGAAGAAATGCAAGAGTCCAGGAACATGATGGTTGAATCTGCGCGTATTGCTCGTGGGGATATTCAAGAAATTGGATTAGTTTCACCTGCAGATATTGATGCGGTTGTTATGCCGGGAGGTTTTGGAGCTGCAAAAAACTTTTCAAGTTGGGCTTTTAATGGTCCGGACAGCGAAATAAAACCAGCGGTGAAGTTATTTCTAGTAAATATGGTTAACGTCGGTAAACCCGTTTGTGCGCTATGCGTCAGTCCTGTTGTTTTAGCGAAGGCGCTGGAAGGATCAACGGTGTCCCCTTCATTGACATTAGGCACATCTGCTGAAGCCTCACCATACGATATTAAAGGATTCCATGCCGGAATTGAGCAGGTCGGAGCAAAAAGCCATGAAACTGGAATTACGGAGGTGCATATAGATAGAGAGAATCGAATTGTATCAGCTCCATGTTATATGCAGGATACTGATATTTTGGCGGTACGGAGCAATATTAAAGCAGCTGTTCAGGCGACCTTAGAGCTGGTTGAGGCGTAAGTCTATAGATTGTGTCGGATTAGCCGCGCTACTGGGAAACTAACGCTATTTAGTTGATGATTTTCCAAACATAATGCTATTCACAAAAGCGTTATTCGTCCACTTGAACACCCATGATACAAACGTCATCTACTTGCTCGTAGTGACTTTTCCAATCGGTGAATGTTTTTTCAACAATTTCCTTTTGTTTTTGAATTGAAAGTTGACTGATATTGATGAGTAATTCTCTGAATCGTTTATTGAGGAATTTTTTTCCTTTCCGCGTGCCGCCTGTAGCTTCGGCGGAGGCGCTTTCACCACCAAATTGATCGATATAGCCATCACTCGAGAGGTAAATGAAATCTCCTTTTTTAAGTTCAATTTCGTTCGATTCAAATGGAATCGCATTCACATACTGACCGACAGGTCTGCGTGTTGCTGTTGTTTTATGCACCTCTCCATCCCGAACGAGCCACAAAGGCATATGCGCTCCGGCATAATGAAAAACCCTTGTTTTTGTGTTAAAAGAGCATAAGGCAATGTCCATTCCATCCTTCATACTTTCATCAGATTGTGCAAATTTTTCTTTAACGAGTTGTGTTGTAGCTTCTAATATTTCGGCTGGGTCTTTTAGGTTCATTTGTCGTGTAGCTGCACCGAGCGCATTACTGCAAATAACACTCACCATTGCCCCAGGTACACCATGACCGGTGCAATCTGCGACAGCAAATAAAAGGTAATCACCTACCTTGTCTGTCCAGTAAAAATCACCGGCAACAATATCTTTCGGTAAGTAAAAGACAAAAGCATTGTTTAAATGCTTTGATAAGGTTGATTCAGAGGGCAGAATAGCAGCCTGTATCCTTTTGGCGTAATTGATACTGTCGGTAACTTCTTGATTTTTTTGTTCTAGATTCTGCTTGGCTTTATCGATCTCAATATTGGCTTTTTCAATTTCTCGGTTCTTTTGCTCGACTTCTAAAGTGTGTTTTTTGCGCTGCTGACTATTTCGCCAAAAGACAATGACCGTAACGATCAGACTCAATAGAATAAATCCAAGTGCATAGATTAAATTCTTTTCTTTTTTACGTAAGGCCTCTTGGTGATCTAAATCTTTTTGCTGACTGTCAATCACCACTTTTTGAAGGGATTGCTCCGCTTTCAAAGCATTAATTTCAGCCGCTTTTTTTTCGTTTTGGAATTTTGCTTCAAGTTCTAAAGCCATTTGAGCTTGATTAGCGCTCTGAAACGTATTTATCAGATTTTCTGCTCGTTTTATATGCGTGTAGGCATCCTTATATCTGCCTGCTCTGGCGTATGCTTCAGCAAGTGCTTGCAAGGTTGTTGGTAAGGCCTCTTCATTATTTAATTCTTCCTTTAAAGCCAGACTTTTTTCAAAATATTGAATAGCGGTAGCGTTATTATTTTTGCGCTGGTAGGCAGATGCAATGTTATGGTAATTATAAGATGCCCATTTTTTATTTCCGGTTTGCATATTAATATCCAAGGCTTTAAAATAAAAGTCCATACTTTTATCTGTTTGATCTAGCCAGCGATAGACATTACCGATATTATTGTAATTCCCTGCCATTCCGCGACTATCACCAACAGCTTCGGCCATTTCTAAACTTTTCTCATAATAATAGAGGGCGGTGTCATTATAGGAACTATCTTTTTCTCTCAGAAGTTTGTATGCATTCCCTAGGGTCATATAACTGTTGAGTACTCCAATTGAATCATGAAGAGACTTTCTCACTCTTATGGCTTCATTCAGATATTTTATAGACAATTCAGCGTTATTCTGATTTTTGTACTTGATACCAATTATATTATATATGTCGCCAGCTAACGTATCTCTTTTTATGCTGTCTAGATAGGTCAAGGTGCTGAAGTAGGTGTCCATTGCTTCAACTATTTTACCATTGTCATACTGTGCATTACCATATTTGCGCATGTAAGTGTAATACAGATCAACACTATCTTGACCAATAATATTCAAATATTCTTGACAAGAACTTTCTTTCATTACTGTATTGCTCAACGAGTCAGACAAGTAAATCTTGAGTTCTACGACTTCTTTGAGATCTTCCTTTGAACCATTGTTAAATTTCAGATAGTCAATGGATTGGTCTACATAGAAGAAAATAGAGTCGGTGGAGCATGTGTCGATGGTGCCGACCAATTTTTCATAACTATAGGTTTGCGCATTCGAAAAGAATACCGATACAGAAATTACAAAAAGTAAAAGGTGCTTGAGCATAGATCAAAAATATCAAAAAACTCGATAAACGGCGAAATTAATTGAATATGTTGTCGTTATAGGAAAGTATCACACCTTGTGAATTAGTTTTATATTTGCAACTGCTTAGGAAAAGCTCAAGATGAAGAAAATATACAACTGGTTACTCAATACCTTGCCCCGTCCGCTTTTAATACGTTTAAGTTATGTATTTAAGTTTTTTGCTCCCTTAATCTACAAAGGGAACAATGTAGAATGTCCTGTTTGCGAGCGATCATTCAGAAAGTTTTTGTCATACGGTTCAAATGTAGCACATAGAGATAATGTGCTATGTCCTTATGACCTTACACTTGAGCGACATCGCCTTATGTGGTTGTATTTAAGAGATCATTCTAGTTTCTTCACAAAGGAGAATATTAAGGTGATGCATATCGCACCAGAGCAATGTTTTCACAAGGGATTTCAGGCTCAGAAAAATTTGGATTATACCACAGGTGATTTGGTTTCACCAATAGCAGATTTACATTTTGATTTACACGATATTCCGCTAGAGGATAATCAGTATGAGGTCATTTTTTGCAATCATGTGATGGAGCATGTAGCGAATGATTTGCGCTGCATGCAAGAATTGTATCGTATCATGAAACCAGGTGGCTGGGGAATTATGCAAGTGCCGATTGATTCTAATCGGGACGAGACATATGAAGACGCTTCAATTACGACCCCAGAAGAACGAGAAAAACACTTCTGGCAATACGATCATGTTCGTTTATACGGAAATAATTACCCGAAGCGTCTGGCAGAAGCTGGGTTTAATGTAGTGACTTTCGATATAAAGGATCACATTTCAGCAGAACAATTAGAGCGTTTCCGTCTTCAAAAGAATGAGCTTTTATACGTTGTAAGTAAACCGGTCTAGGTTTCTAGAAAGGACTTTGATAGGCAGGGTTAGAAAGAAAACGATTATCAGTTAAAGTTTTCATAAAATTCACGAGATCTAATTTGTCTTCAGACGTCAGCATTAGCCCTGTATCCATTGTCATAGCAAGAGCAGGATCTAAGGTTGTGGAAGATTGAATTCCTTCGTTATAATGATCCAATACTTCCATCAATGTATTGAAACGTCCGTCATGCATATAAGGCTGAGTAATTGCTATGTTACGTAAGGATGTGACCTTGAATTTGGCACGATCTTCCGCATTTCCAGTTACAGCTTGATAGCCTTCATCATCCATATCGGCATCGCTGTCTAATCCGTTGTTCATGTAAAGATCATTTTCGAAATTATTTCCTGAGTGGCAATGCGCACAGTCGGCGCCAGAAGTTTCTGGAAAAAATGGATTGTATTCGCCAAAAAAGAGTTGTCGACCACGTTCTTCTGAAGCGGTCAAAGTTTCTTTTCCGGCTAAATAGCGATCGTATTTAGAGTCATCTGAAATAATTGAAAACATAAATGCTTCCAATGCATAGGCAATTCTTTCTTCATTAATTGTCGCATCACCAAAAGCACGGATAAATTGCTCTTTGTACATATCCTGTGCATTTAACTTTGCAATTACATTGGTAAGGGTCTCATCCATTTCCAGTTCATCTTGGATTGGCAAAACGGCTTGATGACGCAATAATTCAGCGCGTCCGTCCCAGAAGAATCCATTTTCATTCCAAGCCATATTAAAAATGGCCATAGCTTGCCGGCCACCCAAATTACCATCAACACCAATAGAAAACTGATTAGGATCAGAGAAACCATCCGATTGATGATGGCAGCTCGCACAGGAAATAGAAGCGTCTCTAGAAAGCAGGTTCTCATAAAATAACATTCGCCCAAGTTCGACTTTTTGCACCGTTAGCGGGTTATCCTCTGGTAGGTTGGGCGTAGGAAGATTTCCATTGACAATGTCCAGTGAATATGGCGTATCGTCATATTCCGCTACAACTGCAGGCTCATCTTTTTTGCAAGCAATAGCAACTGATAACGTAATTACAATCAATGAATACCTTACAATGTTATGCATAGTTACGCTCTAGATTTGATTATTGAACAACCAGTTTTGTCTTCGCTAAGAAAGCATTGTCCTTGCCGTAGACATTTACAAAATAAACGCCAGCTTCTGGTATGTTTAAATCAAGAGTTGATTGTAATACATTTTCGGTTAATACGACTTGTCCCAATTGATTTAAAATTTCAATGCGCTCAACTTCATCTGTATTGTCAAATTGAACATGTACCGTTTCGTTTGACGCTGGGTTAGGAAATACCTTAAATTCAATTTTATCTGAACTATTAATGCTGGCAACGTTATTACCAAAAACATAATCTCGCCAGTTTTCAAGCACTTGTTTTGCCGCTCCAGCTTCACCGTGAGAAATGACACCTCCTGATAATTCAATATCTCTTAAACCTTCAGTATAATCGCCTGTAATATTTAACATCAAAACACCATCAACCGTTTCCGTTTCAACATCAACTTGTGTTCTAAAATAGTTGTCATTTCCTAAACCGTGCATTTGAAAAATTTGAGAAAAACCGTCTCCAGATAATCCTTCGTATGCAATGAAGCGATAACCGGCAGCCCATCCCCAATGCATTGAAGGCGATTTTGGTGCCAATGGATGATCTTCTGGCCATAAGGTTGGATCCTCATTATTTTCTGGTGTTTGCACACCAATATAAAAGCGAATACTTTCGACTTCTGTCACATCAAAATTTCCTAAAGGAATAATGGTTTCCGTTTCCTCTCCTGGATTAACCAGATCAAGAATTTCAAGTGGAACATCTGTAACGATGCCTCCGTCATGAATGATGCTGAATTGTGAGATATAATATTCTAACCGCGTTGCTTGAAAAGCATCACCTAGATTGTTTTCAGCCGTTGCATCCAACATAAAAGGTTCGGTAGCCAATTTGTGATGAATTTGCAATGAAACATCTGTTTGCGCCCACATTTGAGCTGCTAAAAATACGGTAAGTCCAAGTAAAATCTTTTTCATAGTAATTGCTTTATCTCCTAAAGATAATCAAATTAATATCACAACACACGATAGCAAACTATGTTTAAACGACTATTCTTGAAAACCTAATTAACCCGCATACAACCAGTCTCTTATGTCTAGATCACTGAAGGCCTATTATAATTGTGTATCTTTGAAATAATGGTCAGAGGTATAAACATGGCAATAGCGTTCATTTTGATTTTTCTCACTGCAATTACGGCAGACGAAAAACCATTGTTAACACCTTATCAACTGAACATTCCAAAAGGATTTCCACAGCCAAAAATTCCAGAGAATAATTTATTAACGCAAGAACGTGTCGATCTTGGTCGAATGTTATTCTATGATCCCGTACTTTCTGTTGATAGCACTGTATCTTGTGCCAGCTGTCATCATCAGGCATTAGCATTTGCAGATAATCAACCTATAAGTCCTGGAGTAGCAGGGAGGTTAGCTATGCGCAATGCGCCAACATTAAGTAATGTCGTTTATAATCCGACTTTATTATTCGATGGATATTTGCCTACATTAGAGATGCAAGTACTGGTTCCAATTCAAGAGCATGCAGAAATGGCTTATAACATAGTACTGGCGGGTAATCGATTGAAAGAAAATGCTGACTACGTCAAACGCAGTTATGAAGCTTATGGGCGAAAACCTGATCCATTTGTCATTACGCGGGCTTTGTCTGCTTTTGAGCGAACGATGATCAGCGGAAATTCAAAGTTTGATCAGCAAGTTTATCAAAATAAAAAAGTGATGACCAAGTCTGAATTGCGTGGTATGGATTTGTTTCAAAATCAACTGCATTGTACGAATTGTCATAGCGGATTCAATTTTACCAATTACACCACCGTGAATAATGGACTTTATGAAGTCTATCAAGATTCTGGCCGTGCACGCGCAACACATTTACCTGAAGATCGAGCCGTTTTTAAGGTTCCTACACTACGTAATATTGCTTTAACGGCTCCTTATATGCATGATGGGAGCATGGCTACTTTAGAAGAAGTGATATTGCATTACGAATCGGGTGGAGAAGGGCATATCAATAAAAGTGAATTCATTCAGCCATTTCGTTTATCCAAAAGAGAGCGTAAAGATTTGATTCGATTTTTAGAATGTCTTACTGATGAGACTTTTATCAATAATCCAGATTTTTCGAACCCTTTTACTCCTTAATAAAATGCTTGGTAAAAGTCTCATCGTGACCCTTGATGCGAAGCAGGTATCCACCATTATTGAGGTGACTTATTGGAATTTCTCCATTAATCGACGTACCCGCAGCTACCAATTGTCCCGAATAGGTTAATATTTCATACTCAAATTGCTGCAATGAGCATTGGATTATGTTTTGAGCGGGATTTGGATATAATTGAATTATGTTCCTGACTTTTTTTTCATCTACACCATACACACCTTCAATAAATACATTAATATATTGTGTTCCTTTCAAATAACCAGCCATATCCACATAATCAACGCGAATTGAGTCTTCAAATTCAGAAAGCGGATTACATAAAACCTGATATCGTTCTCCCGGATGAATCCATAGACTATCACTTATTTCAGAAACGGGCAAAGGTCTTCCGTCAGAAGAGATAATGGTTGCTTCCAATTCAGCGGGAAATTCGTACCGATTGGCCATATATCCAATATTTGCTAATCGCAATAGAATTTTAGCATCAATACCTTCATGTACATTAATATCGCCTTTTTCTTCCATTTGGAAATCCATAGCGCCATTAACCAGGAAATATTGAGGATCATAAAATTTAGGTATATTGAGAGACATAATCATGTCTGGATCATATTCGTGTTCAATGATGGTATCATTGTGCCATATCGTATCAATTTCAGAGGTCATCCATGCATATTCTGAATTAAATTCATATCCGCCATCCCATGTTGTTTCGGGATCTGCTGCGTCAATGATGATGAGTCCATACATTCCACCTTGAACATGCACGGCTGAAACAACATGGCAATGGTATAAATATGTTCCAGGGTGAGGTGCTTTGAAATAATAATAACCAGATGAATCGTGTGGAATTGTAAAGGAAAGGGATGGTACGCCATCATTGGCCTGATTTACATCCAAGCCATGTAAATGGACAGTGTGCGGCGCATGCTGGGACAAGTTGAATAATCTAAGTTCAACAGAATCTCCAGTAGTTGCACGCAAGGTTGGTCCAGGAATGTCTACCGAAGCACCTAAACTTGGTGTGAACCCCATTATTCTTACTTCATAACCATCGGTCGCGACATAGGTTCCTGTATTCCTAGCAATAATCAGCCAATTTTCATCGATTTGAGCAAAGCTGCTAATTGTTGAAATGAGGAATAGTATGACAAAGAAAATCTGTTTCATCATTCCGAAATTTCCATTATTTGAAACATTCCATTCGCGTATAAGCCGTTACCTGAAGTAGCAACTAAATTATGATCATGAACTGGGTATATGCCAGGTTTGTCGGGTACAATATAAATGACGACTACCTCCATTGACGCTATTGGAAATGTGTCTTTTTCACGACCTTCATGCGATTCATTTTTAGAAGAATACATAATGGTACCATGATACCCATGCAGGTGCAAAGAATGTGTCATTTGCCCTGAGTTAACCATGCACACGATTAGCGTGTCGTCTACATTGCCAATAATTTTAGAAGAAGGATCATCTTGCGTTTCAGGATTACTTAATCCATTGATTGTAAAATAGACAGGGTTGTAATTTTCAAGCAAATCATATGTCCCGTTTGCAGTATTATCATTCCAATCCTTGTCATATTCTTTCATATTCCAGTAGAAAAATGGGTGATCAACACTCGAAACATAAACAACTCCAGCAGCTCCTAACATTTTATAATGTGGATAGTTATAATCGTCATAATAGATAAAAGCGCCAAATTGGTCAAATTCAACTTCGACGGAAATTGTTTCTCCTGGTTCTAATATATATGGACCTCCATCGATAGCGACATCTTTAATCCCAAATCCATGCGTCAAGGTATCGTTATTGTGGATTGTAAATGAAATGGTATCACCAACACCAATGTGCATAAAAGCATTAGCTGTCTCAAACGTTATACTTTCATTAAAAGCCGTGTAGGGAATGCCAGAAGCGTCAACAATATCTGATGTTCCATTATTGATCCAAAGTTCTTTTTCCACATCTGTGGCCTTCAATAATAGGGGGCACAGAATGATTAAAGCAAAGAGAATCAAAGCTCTTTTCATAGCAAAAAATAAAAAGATTGGACGATTATTGTACGACTACTTTTTCTGTTTCAATCATCGCTCCGTTTCTTTGGAAAGCAATAAAATAAAGACCTGGATTAAAACCTATTGTTGAAACCAATTTTGTTTGGTTAGCCCCAATTGTTCCGTTTGTAACACGTTGACCAGAAATATTGTAAACTTCATAAGAACCTGATTGGTTCGAACTGTTCGAAATATTAAAGCCATTTGCATTTGTTGAAGTCACACTAATTTTATCTGCCGTTAACTCATCTAAACTAGAAACATCAGAAGCCGTTAATATAAAAGTTACGGTGTCACGGTCATCAGGAAATGCCGTGTCCCATACTGCATAGCTGTATGTTCCAACTCCTTCTGCGGTGGCATAAATATTTATTTTTAAAAAGGCCGTTTCACTTCCAGCAGTAACTTCGCTCATAGTACCTGCGAATTCGCCATCAGTATAACAGTTTGGGTAATCGCAGAGCGAGTATTCCCATCCAAATGGATTGTCTAATTCAACGACTTCCCATCCAAATGTAACACCTACGTCTGATTCGTTTAAAATATTACAGTCTGCAGATTCAAACTCTTCAAGGGAGATTTCTTTTTCAATTAAATCACCATCAACAAAAGTGAAATTTTGAGCAAGAGCACTTGTTGATAGTGCAATTGTTACAAGCGATAAGAAGTATATTTTTTTCATAGACCCAAAGTTTGCTCTAATATAGGTAATATATTGCAATCTAGAAAGATAAGATTAGCGCATTGTTGATTTCCTAAGAAATAAACTTGCAAAAAACATTCATTTTCATTGAGAGTCCGTCGACGTTTAGGTCTGCAAAGCTCCCACATTGTATCGTTCCGTTGCCTTTTTGTGATTTGCCATCTCAATTCCCATAGAGATCACTTTTCGTGTGTCCAAAGGATCAATAATAGCATCTACCCATAAACGAGAGGCTGCGTAATAAGGAGAGATTTGCTGATCGTAGCGCTCCTTAATCTTATCGTAGATAGCTTGTTGCTTGACTTCGTCCACTTCTTCGCCTTTTGATTTAAGCGAAGCTACTTCAATTTGCATTAACGTTTTTGCAGCAGAGGCACCACTCATTACGGCGAGTTCAGCCGTTGGCCATGAAACAATTAAACGAGGATCATAGGCTTTACCACACATGGCGTAGTTACCAGCACCGTAGGAGTTACCCATGACAATGGTGAACTTTGGGACAACAGAATTGGACATGGCGTTCACCATCTTTGCACCATCTTTAATAATCCCGGCATGTTCTGATTTTGACCCGACCATAAATCCGCTTACATCTTGCAAGAAAACAAGCGGAATATTTTTTTGATTACAGACCATAATAAAGCGAGCCGCCTTGTCAGCAGAGTCCGTGTAAATTACACCACCAAACTGCATTTCGCCTTTGGCATTTTTAACTACTTCGCGCTGATTTGCTATGATGCCAACACTCCAGCCATCGATTCTGGCATACCCACAAATAATGGTTTTACCATAGTCTTTTTTGTATTCGGTGAATTTAGAATTATCCACTAATCTATCAATTACCGTCTTGGTGTTGTACGGTTTAGCTCTATTGGCTGGGAAAATGCCATAGAGTTCTTTCTCATCTTTTTTCGGTGCCTTTGACTCGATGCGATCAAAACCTGCATTATCCTGCTCACCAATTCTACTCATCAGATCACGGATAGTCGCCAAGCAATCCTCATCACTTTCCGATTTATAATCACAAACACCACTAACTTCAGTATGCGTTGTTGCTCCACCTAACGTTTCATTGTCAATTGACTCACCAATTGCAGCTTTCACCAAATATGATCCTGCTAAAAAGATGGTTCCTGTTTTATCAACAATTAACGATTCATCTGACATAATTGGCAAATACGCACCCCCAGCAACACAACTTCCCATAACGGCAGCTATCTGCGTAATTCCTTTAGAGGACATGACTGCATTGTTTCTGAAAATACGTCCGAAATGTTCTTTATCAGGAAAGATTTCATCCTGAAGTGGTAAGAAAACACCTGCACTATCTACCAAATAAATAATTGGAAGGTGGTTGTCCATTGCGATTTCTTGAGCTCGCAAGTTCTTTTTTCCAGTGATCGGAAACCAAGCTCCTGCCTTTACAGTTGCGTCATTTGCTACAATGATACATTGCCGACCAGAAACATAACCAATCTTAATGACCACACCTCCCGCAGGACAACCGCCGTATTGCTCATACATGCCGTCTCCAGCAAATGCTCCAATCTCAATGGTTTTCGAACCCGGATCGATTAATTTTTCAATTCTTTCACGTGCTGTTAGCTTTCCTTTTCCGTGGTGTTTTTCAATACGTTTTTTACCACCACCCATATAGATCGTCTCTAGTTTGTTCTCCATTTCAGAGATTTTCAAACGGATCATATCCTCGTTTTTATTGAAATCCACCACTTTTTTACTAACAGCCATAAAACACTATCTTTAAATGAAATTTTCGAAAACAAATATACGACTTTAGGCATTAATGTTGTGCAATGATGGCAGATCGAAATACACATATTGAGAATTTTAATATCCGGGTCTATGGCATTTGGGTGCATGATGGGCGCGTGCTGATAGCTCAAGAGAGTCGAATGAAAATGAACATGGTTAAGTTTCCAGGAGGGGGCCTTGAAAAAGGCGAGGGTCTTCAAGATTGCCTGAAGCGGGAGGTAAAAGAAGAGCTTGATTTAGAAGCAGAAGTCGGAGACCTATTCTATGTGAATCCCTTTTTTCAGCAAAGCTCATTCCGCAAAAAAGATCAGCTCATCAGCTTTTATTATTTATACACTGTAAAGGATTCCGATCGTTTTGCAAGACTGATTGCTAATACAAAATCGTATGGTCCCGAAGATGAAGTTAATTTCAGGTGGATTGCTGTTGAGGCCTTGGATGAAAATATATTTACTTTTCCAATTGATCGTTTGGTAGTTGAAAAACTAAAAAAGGCCAACCGTCTTTGACGATTGGCCTTTCATATAATAATTCAGTTTCTTAGTGCTGAACAACAATTTTTGTCATTTCAACAACTTCGTTTACTGTAGTTTTGATAAAGTATACACCTTCTGTAAGGTCAGCAACATTCAACTCGTTGTAGTGCGCAACAGCAGCTAAGTTTTGTGTTTCGATAGTTGAAACAACTGCACCAAGCATGTTTACTACTAGTAACATACGAAATTTAAACAAGCTAAGTCCAACAATCCCCTTTTATAAAAAATCCGATTATTGCAATCCTATTTTTGATTATTCATAAACTAAAATAAATTTTACCAACGAATAGGTTTAAGGGAATGCAATTAAAATGCAGTGCTATTATATGTTTCAGAGATAATGCTTTAACTTTTCGAACCGATTAAAGCAAACTGAAAGTCTTTGATTGAGAATGACATTGTCTATCCTCTTTTAAGGAATGAAAAATCTTAAACGCTCTTTTTTCGTTATAACGACAATCGCTTTTGAACATATTGTTCGATTCGACCGATGAACTGAGCAGGAGTGGCCGTTCTCCAATCCATTTCTTCTAGTTCACCACCCATTAAGAAATAATAATCCAAATCGAAGTCCTTTAATTCGTCGATGACATGTTGTCTTAAGTTGAGTAAAGCAATCCAACCTTCCTGATCCTCCACCTCTTCGAACCATTCTTCGTAATAATCTTCTTGGTCTCCATGAAAATTAAGTAGATTTTCAGCAATCAGAATAAATTTGTTAATCCCATTTAACATTAAGTGTTCAGCAATATCACGTTTAAAGGTCATGATGTCGTTTTGAACCACATCGTTCCATTCGCCAAATAATTCAATGACTGCATATCCACTATCGTATTCGGCATAGAGTATCTTGAGAAAAAGAGTAGGAGAGCCAATATTATCCCATTGTGGATGAATACAATAATTGTAAATACTGTCCGTGAATTCGAATTCGCTATATTCTCTTTCAAAGAAAGGAGATTGGATATCTTCAGACGCGATGTAAAACCCTCTCCAATTGTAATATGGCTCTATAGTATGCACGGTACAAAGTTAGGCTACATCACCGTCAATTCAAAGATTAATTCATTATCTTTGATTCAATATTATTGATAGTTTAAAATGAAAAAGTATTTAAGAGTATCCGGAGTTGTTCTCGCATTGCTAACCATTACAGCTTGTGGACCCGGTCCGACAAGAGAAGATAAGGTTTCGATCATGATTGATCAAGTAAAGTCTCCTTTTATGGTAATGAATAGCAATCCAAAGTCGCTCATCGATAAGTCGGGTGCCATGGAAGGTGCACTGCCTTTTACACAAGAGATGTTGATTGGCTTTTTTATGGACGAAGAAACGACGGGTGTCGATAATTCTGTTGATGTGCAGATTGTTTTGGGGAAAAGTGGCGGATTTGTTCCGGAGGGTTATGGTATATTCAAAATTAAAGACGAAGCCCTATTTATTGAGCTACTTGAGACAGAGGCTAATGCGAAGGTAAAGGAGAAAGAGGGGTTGAAATATGTCATCAAAGATAATGATGAATATGTTTTAGTTTGGAATGAAGAATTTGCTGTTGCTGGAAACATGACGTATAAGCTAACGGATGTATTTAATAACAGTGGTGACCCTGGTATGAAGGCTGTAAATCGCATTGTCAAAATGATTAATGCGGTGGATGAAAATGAAGTGAATGAGAAATATCGTGATTTTTTGAGCGAAGAATCGGACATCTCCATACTATTTCAAGGGCAAGGTTTATATAGCTATTTGAGTGAGGCTTCTATGGGGCAGAGCAAAGAAGTGGAAGAAAATAAAGAAAGCATAACAGGTGTTTCTTCAACCATGTTCATTGATTTTAATGACGGAAGTATTGATATGCGTATGTCAAATCAGTTGTCTGAAAAATTAGCAGCTGAGTTAGCGTTTTTAATGTCCGATCCAGTTGGTCAAGATCTGATGGCTTACGGTAATTCTAAAAATCCGATGATGATGATGGGAACCAATATTAACGTTGCCGAAGGTTTGGATTTTGTCAAAGACAAGATGGGGCTGGATGAATATGAAGAGGTAATGTCTGAATTGGAGGAGTTGGGAATTGATGTTGAGACGTTTAAATCGGCTTTATCCGGAGAATTTTTGATTGTGATGGATCGAATCGTGGTGGTTGAACGAGAAATTGATTGGGGGTATGGTGATCCCTATATTACTCAAGAGCCAATGCCAATTTTTGGAATGGTAATGGGTGTTGAAGATCGAGAGACAATGAAAAGTATTTTTCCAGATTCACTTGGTTTTGATGGTGTTGTCAGTCACAATGGTGCTTATATGGTATTAATGGATAATGTGTTCTTTAGCTCATCGGATAGTATGTGGGCTGCTCGAGTGGCATCTGGCAGTACAGCTCATATGGAAGATCCTCAAAGTGTATTTAATACAAGACCTATTGGGATGTATTTAGATTTTTTACGATTTGATCATTTAGAAGAGATGAAAGAAGTGAGGCCGTTGATTAATATGATGGAATACATGAAGTTTGAGGCTAGCGCTTTAGAGATGGATTTTTCCCTGGTATTTAAAGACAAGTCTACCAATTCGCTTCGAATTTTAACTGAGACCATTTCTGGTTTAATGGAAGGAGAAAAGGGAGCTGGTTATAAAGAAATTGAAGCCGAATTAGAAGCGGCGGCGGCTGAAGAGGCAGCTGTGGCTGATGGCGAATAATCTTTTCGGTTAATTAGAAGATTTTTCAAGGCGGAATACTGAATAAATAAAAAAAAGGGTTCGAATTAATTCGAACCCTTTTTTTTATTAAAACTAAATTATGAAATTTCAATTTTTTTAGTTTGATTGTGGTCATCTGCAGCTTTTTTAGCAATGGTTATATGCAGAATTCCATCAGTGTAACGGGCTTCGATCTGCGTTTTGTCTACTGATTTTGGTAAACTGAAAGAACGTTTGAAAGAAGTGTAGTTAAACTCGCGCACGGCGTAATTCCCTTTATCTTCTTCGTGATTCTCTTTGTTTTCTGACCAAATGTTTAAGGTGTCTTGTTTTACCTCTGCGCGGAAGTCTTCTTTTTTCATTCCAGGAGCTGCCACTTCAATCGCAAAACCATCCTCTTTTTCAGTAATGTTGACTGAAGGAATTCTTTTGACCGCCATTTTTTTGATGGGTTCAAATACGTTATCATCAAATAGTGTATTCATTACATCTCCGAAAAAAGGTAAATCGTGTCTTCTAGTAATCATCATTTTATTGTTTTTTTAATTTTTTCTAATTTTATTTCAGTTTGAGGAGTTCAAAAAGAATACCACCTTCAAAATTTCTTTAAATCAGAGACAAATCGGCAGTATTAACTCGTTTTACCTGACATTTTGGCTGATTTTAGTTTCATTCACGCACGATTAACACTATCTCAAAATAGAGGGGTGATGAACGAAAAACAAATAAATTTTGGATTTGGTTAATAAATGGAGGGGGTTGTTCATAAAAAAATACCTTTTATTTCGTTTTACCCCCTAGAAAAAGATTAGATTTGCAAATAAAAACTGTTTTATGTCTAGTTCTAGAAAAAATGCCCTTGATGAAGTGCTTCACAGAGAAGCAAATCATATTCAAACAGGAGAGCGTCGCGTATCGGAGTATTTCGGTGAAAACACTTTCCATTTAGATAAAATGCGTGAGTGTTTGACAGAGGAAGCGTATAAAGTTGTTAAATCAGCAATTGAAAACGGCTCTCATGTAGACCGTGTTCATGCCGATCAAATCGCAACGGCCATGAAGGACTGGGCAATTTCTAAGGGAGCAACGCATTATACACACTGGTTTCAACCATTAACAGGTTCAACAGCAGAAAAGCATGATGGTTTCTTTAAGCCAATCGGTCCGGGGAAGGCGATAGAGCGATTTGAAGGAGATTTATTGGTGCAACAAGAACCAGATGCCTCTTCATTCCCGAATGGTGGAATTAGAAATACATTCGAAGCGAGAGGATATACTGCATGGGATCCATCATCTCCGGCATTTGTAATTGGTAAAACGCTTTGTATTCCAACAGTTTTCATTGCCTATACAGGAGAGGCGCTTGATTTTAAAATGCCATTAATCAAAGCTTTAACTAAAGTTGAAACTGCGGCGCAAGAGGTTTGTCAATATTTCGATAAAAATGTGACCAATGTAAATGCCACTTTGGGTTGGGAGCAAGAATATTTTTTAATTGACACCGCTTTATATAATTCACGACCAGACCTTATGATGGCTGGACGTGCCGTATTTGGTCATTCACCAGCTAAAGGACAGCAATTGGATGATCATTATTTCGGGTCAATTCCAGAGCGTGTCACTGCTTTTATGAGAGATTTCGAATATGAGTCTCATTTATTAGGAATACCAGTTACAACGAGACATAATGAGGTCGCACCAAATCAGTTTGAGTGTGCTCCAATGTTTGAAGAAGTGAATATTGCCAATGATCACAACCTCTTATTAATGGATGTGATGGAAAAAACGGCATCCAAGCATAATTTCCGTGTTTTATTGCATGAAAAGCCATTTGCTGGAATCAACGGATCAGGTAAGCACAACAATTGGTCAATGGGCACAAACACGGGTGTAAACTTATTACAACCTGGAAAAAATCCTAAATCAAACCTACGATTCTTAACATTCTTCGTGAATACCATTATGGCAATTCACGAAAATGCAGATTTATTGCGTGCATCAATTGCATCCGCAGGAAATGATCATCGTCTCGGAGCAAACGAAGCACCACCAGCGATCATCTCTGTATTTATCGGGTCGCAATTGACAAAAATGTTAGATGATTTGGAGAAGAGTATTTCAGCGGGTAAAATGACTCCAGAAGCTAAGACAGAATTAAAATTAAGTATTGGTAAAATACCGCAAATTTTATTAGATAATACAGATCGTAACAGAACTTCTCCATTTGCTTTTACTGGTAATAAATTTGAGTTCCGTGCCGTAGGTTCTTCAGCGAACTGTGCGCAGTCGATGACCGTATTAAACACGATTGTTGCAGATCAATTAGAGAAATTTAAAATCAATGTTGATAAGCGCATCACAGACGGAGATAAGAAGGATGAAGCGATTTTGAAAGAACTGCAAAAACTGATCACCTCGTCAAAAAAGATTCGTTTTGAAGGCAATGGCTATGGAGATGAGTGGGTTAAAGAGGCTGAGAAAAGAGGTTTATCGAATTTAAAGGATTCGCCTCGTGCATTAGATGTTTATCTGCGAAAGGAAGTAAAAGATTTATTTGACCGTCACGGTATACTAAGTCCTGTTGAACTAGAAGCGCGCCACGAGATAGAATTAGAGAACTATATTCTTAAAATACAGATAGAGGCACGTATTGTTGGCGATTTAGCTAAGAATCATATCATGCCTGCAGCTATTGAATATCAAAATATTTTGATTGCAAATGCGCAAGGTTTGATTGATGTTTTAGGTGAGAAAGAAGGCAGAGAAGCCGCTAAAACACAGATTAACTTTATCAAATCAATTTCGAAACATGTCAATTCCTTAAATGATAAGGTGAATGATATGATTGCAGAGCGTAAAAAAGCAAATGGAATCGAGGATGCACGCGAAAAAGCTTATGCTTATTGCGATAACGTCAAGGGAAAATTTGATGAGATTCGTTACCACGCAGACAAATTAGAAATCATGGTGGATGATGAGTTATGGCCTCTACCAAAATTAAGAGAGCTACTTTTTACGAAGTAATTCGAAATAAAACAGTTTTAGCAAAGCCTTTCGCTAAGAACGGAAGGCTTTGTTTGTTTTTTGATGTTTTGTTCGGCGGTTGAAGTAAAAAATATAAATTTGCAGCGGAAACAAGAGATGTTTTCAAATCAATAGCCCAAGGCCGTTGATTTATAAAGAAGAGGTAAGAGACAGGCTCGATGACCCTCTGGCAACCGCCCAGTTGACAACCATCACTGGTGAGGTGCCAAATCCTGCTGAATGCAAGGTGTATTCAGAGCTATAAATAAACAGCTTATTATGAAAAAAGAGATACAGGTCATTCGTGACCAGATCAAACGATCAGATTATTCGGAACATTCAGTTCCCTTATACACGACGTCAAGTTATGTGTTTGACAATCCAGATGATATGGCTGCCATGTTTAACGGTGAACAAGAAGGGTATATTTACACGCGCTATTCTAACCCGAATGTGTCTGAGTTTATTTCGAAGATGGCTAAATTGGAAAATGCAGAAAATGGCTGGGCTACTGCCTCTGGAATGGCCGAAATTTTCTCAACTTTCGGTGCTTTATTAGAGGCAGGGGATCATATTTTATCTTCCCGCGCCGTATTTGGTTCCACTCACAAGCTCCTTACAGAGATTTTGCCAAAATGGAAAATAGAAGCAATCTATGTTGATGGAGGTTCTCCCGAGCATTGGGAAGAGGCGATTCAACCCAACACGAAAATATTTTATTTAGAAACACCTACCAATCCTGGCTTAGATATTGAAGCACAGCATGTATTGTTTACCGTTATAGAAACCTATGGAAGCTATCAATCATATTCTCGCTTGCACGGCTGATTAAGATTATAGGTTCTTCATTAGGATTTGATAAATTTTTATCATATCCTCAATGTCTGATTTATGCACCTTCTCGTCAGGAGAGTGGACATGATCTTCAGGAGCGCCTATAAAACACCAGTCAAAAGGCAAGTCACTTTTTTGAAGCATGGTGCCATCACTTCCTCCTGCACTTTCAACTTCTAGCTGGAAGTGGACGCTGTGATCACTTGCAATTTGGACGATTTTATCCAAGTATGACCGTCTTGGGATACCTTGGTCACGCATGGAAATAGCAACCCCTTTGCCATGTTTGATTCCTTCCGTTACCCAAGTGATGTCGGAAATGAGAGCTTGTTGGATATCAAACTGATCGTAAAGAAAACGTCCCAGATATCCTACTGATCCACCACCATGCTCTTCGTAAGTAGAGAAAACAATGGCACCATTCTCTAGTGTTTTAGCAACCTCTAATGCCACCCATACACCTAAGCGGTTGTCCATATAAGGAGATTGTATATACTCCTCATCTTCACGGAAATTAGGTTTAAATGTTAAGCTAGTGCCACGGTCAATCATTCGATCTGAACTACAGCGATAAGTGATATCATCATCTTCCTCGACCATAACCAATTCGGTTTCAATTTTTCCAATACTGTCCTCTCCGACCAATTCTGTTCCGTCTATTAATTGTGGTCCACCAATTTTGATGAGATTATTGTCGTAACCCACTGTAAATCCAATCGAATCCATGTGTGCAAAAATGGCTGTTGTCGGTTTTCCAAAAACCATAACAATCGCATCTTGAAAACCTTTCCCATGAAAAACCTGAGGTTTTGACTTCCATCGGCTCTGGTTCGTTGTTACGTAATCTACAATAAAGTCTTTCAATGGCGCCTCATTACCACTAGGTGCTTGTATTTGAACGAGTTTTTCTAATAAATGAAAGTCTGACATAATATTAATAATTCACTGATTCCAGTGTTATGTTTTTAGTGTTTTCAACCGTACGCTTGAGTTGATCAATAAATGATTTTCGTATTGTAAACTTTATGAAAGGGTTTGGAGCTTGGTAACCCTGTTCAATGATTTCAGCAGAAACTTGCTGTAAGATTTGCATAGCTATTCCAGTACCGTCATAAGTATGCAATAAGCGCATGGATTCTGTGACGTAACACTGCAAAATTTCAGCCTTCTCTAATGCTTCTTTTGCGGAAGTTTTGTAAGCATGTATTAATCCTCCCACTCCCAGATTTGTTCCGCCGTAATAACGAACCACAGCGATAAGTGTATTGGTTAGATCAAAAGCCTGTATTTGGCCAAAAATAGGTTTTCCAGCGCTATTTGAAGGTTCGCCATCATCAGAAAAACGGTCTTGATATTGATTAAAACCAAAACGCCATGCAAAGCATACATGACAGGCATTGTGATGTTCCTTTCTTAGGTCTGCGATATGCGTTTTAGCTTTTTCAACCGAATCACAAGGAATGGCAAAGGCAAGAAACTTAGAACCTTTTTCTTTGTAGAATCCTTCGCTTGTTGTTTTTAGCGTTTGATAAACATCTGTATCCATAGCAGGACCGCAAAGATAGTTTATTTCATGAGTTTTGCTTTTTCACGAACAATTACTTTGAGCGGTTTATGATTGATTTTACTCTCCAACCATGAGAGAATGTCCAAGTAGAGAAAAGAACGTTTTTCGTATGGGTGATTTTCGAGTGCTTTTAACTTTTTGTGCAATCTTTTAAACGCTGCGGTTAGTTCATGGGGTAAAATATTATTCAGGTCTCTCAAAAATACAATAATTTCCGCTTGGACACGATGTAGGTCATCCATTTTGAGGAGGAATTTAAAGGTGTCTTTAATCGAGGATTCAATTCGCTCGTCACGACCGGATTCATAGTAGGAAATCAGTCGCAATATTCGGGTGTAACAAAGTAAGTCTTCACGCATACCTAATTCTTTATTATAAACAATGCGGTCTAAGTATTCGATGCATTTAAGATGCTCATCGTTTCCAAAATAAAGACAAGCAAACTTATAGTAGAAGACCATAATGTGGTGTGCGTCAATCCTTCCATCAAACTGTTCAATATCCTCTTCTAATGATTGTATTTCTTGAACTCCTTTTTCGAAGCTTCCATTTAAGAAATATAGATTAATACGGTTGTAATTAAGGTATAAAAAACGCAATGTTTCCGCATTGGTGTTATGCGGGAAGTCGTTTGTGGTCTTTTGATCGAGTTCATCTAGGATATTGATAAATTTACTTTTATATCTTAGGTAGTAAAGTGCTTCTAATAAATAGTTGTAACTCTTCAGAAACAAAACCGGATTTTCTTGAAGCATCCGCGGATGCTCCTTGAATAGGTTTGTGCAATGGGTAGCGTATTTATAACTTGATAGAAAATTTTGAATGATAAAGCTATACCAAAGCTTGGCTAAATTTAAATATAACTGCTCTCTAAAGCCGATCTTATTCAAGTCAATCTCGGGCAAATGTAAAGTGAAATAGTCTTTAGTTCGCTGCGTATCGTATTCATTTTTGGCGTATCCATTCTTCAATAAAAAGCTGTATAGCTGAAGCGAAAGATTGGATAGTTTGCTGGCGATAACATTTTTGACACTTAATTCCTTAGCTGTCACAGCTAGATCATCTGCTCTTGAAAAAAGCGATCGGGTGATGTATTGCGTTTCGATTGTTTTTTCAAATTCAACAATTTCAAAAGCAATATTATTTTCATCATTCGTTAGTGCTAATTTTTTACATTTGTCCAGCAGTTTTAGTGCTTGCTTGTACAGTCCCTTATTATAAAGTATGGTTGCAAAATCTAACTGTTCTCGAATCCGAATAAGTGTTGTTTGTTGAGACGGGGTGAGGCGCAGACTGGTGAGCAATTGATCGTACAGGTTGGTTTTTACATTGGACAATTGCCGCTTATTGATACCCGTTTTTTCAATAATGCTCTTTTCATCGTAGCTATTGTATTTTTCGATGATATCGAATAGCGCAACATATTTTGCTGAATCATTCGTACTAATCCTTCCAACGTATAATTTAAACTGTCGTTTTTCAGCTTTAATTAGCGATTTGATTAGATCAAAAAGATGATGTTTGTTTTGATTGGTTTTCATCCTTTACATATTGAGTTTCTTCTTGTTTGATTCACTGGGATACTTGCGCTTTAAAGTTGATCAAAATTATTGGACTATAAATAAAAATTAATTTATTTTTTATTTTGGGTATTGTATTTAAAAATAATTTAAGTATTTGTTTATTAGTATTTTATGTTTTAAGTTTTCGGTTTGGCTGTAGGTCAATATTTTTATTTTGATTATTCCAACTATTTGAAGCTGATACCTTTGTAGTGTTAAAACAAATAAACATGAAAATTAACGTAAAAGCATTTGGAGAAGGCTCGTCAACTGGAGAGGTAATGAATGAGGCCAAGCGTGTATTGAAAGATTTAGCGCTTAAATATAACTGCCAATTTGAGGTAACAGGAGAAAGAGCTACTGGACAGAATTTAAAAAGTAATTTCAAATCTAACCTAAAAAAAGAAAGCGGAAACAACGGTGTATTCTTGAGTTTTGGAGGAGAGATAGAAATGTAAACCATTTCATTTTAATAACGGATTTAATAATCAATTAGATAGCAAAAAGCGCTTGTCGAATTTTTTTCGGCAGGCGTTTTTTTTTGGTCAATACTTTCTTTACTTTTGTTCTGGATGATTTCTCTCCATATGCTCTTTATAGGTCAAATGAGGAAAGGATGGGTACTCTCCGAGATGAGCTCTCCCTTGTTAGGGTATTATAGAATCATTTAATCAGATAAATTATGGAAACTATGGAAAAATTGACATCCAACGATCTTATTCAATTAGAGGATAAACATGGCGCACACAACTATCACCCATTGCCAGTGGTGTTAAAAGAAGGAAAAGGCGTTCATGTTTGGGATGTAGAAGGCAAAAGATATTATGATTTTTTATCAGCTTATTCGGCGGTAAACCAAGGACATTGTCACCCAAAGATTGTTGGCGCTATGAACGCACAGGCAGAGACTTTAACATTAACTTCTCGCGCTTTTTATAATGACGTTTTAGGGGTTTATGAAAAATTCGTAACAGAATACTTCGGTTTTGACAAAGTATTACCAATGAACACTGGTGCAGAAGCGGTAGAGACAGCGATTAAGATCTGTCGTAAATGGGCTTATGAAAAGAAGGGCATTCCAGAAAATGAAGCAAAAATTATCGTCTGCGAAAATAATTTCCACGGACGGACAACAACCATCATTTCATTCTCTAATGATCCTGATGCACGGAAGAATTTTGGACCTTATACACCAGGATTTATAAAGATTCCTTATGACGATACAGCGGCGCTAGAAGCGGCATTAAATGAAGATAATATAGCAGGGTTTCTTGTTGAGCCTATTCAAGGTGAGGCTGGAGTTTACGTGCCATCTGAAGACTTTTTAGCAAAAGCAAAGGCCTTGTGTAATGAACATGGTGTACTTTTTATTGCGGATGAAATTCAAACAGGAATTGCACGTACAGGAAGTTTATTAGCAGTTTGCGGAACTTGTAACTGTGAAAATAAATGTGAGCGTCAAGCAACTTATCAAGAACCAGATATTTTGATTTTAGGTAAAGCTCTTTCTGGTGGAGCTTATCCCGTGTCAGCTGTATTGGCGAATGATGAAATCATGAATGTCATAAAGCCTGGGCAACACGGTTCTACTTTCGGAGGGAATCCAGTTGCTGGAAAAGTAGCTATAGCGGCGCTAGAGGTAGTAACTGAGGAACGTTTAATGAATAATGCACGCGAATTGGGTGAGACTTTCCGTTTTGAAATGCAAAAACTCGTTGAGAAGTATGATCTCCTTAAGTTAGTTCGCGGAAGAGGATTGTTAAACGCTGTTGTTATCAACGATTCAGAAGATAGCTCAACAGCTTGGGATATTTGCATGAAGCTAAGAGATAATGGATTGTTAGCGAAACCAACACATGGCAATATCATTCGTTTTGCACCACCATTGGTTATGAATAAAGAACAATTGATGGAGTGCGTAGCGATTATCGATAAAACGTTGAGTGAGTTCTAGTCATTGAAACGATATAAAATATGAGCCGTCTTGCCGAAATGAGTAGGGTGAGACGGCTTTTTTTATGCGTATTTAATGCGCATCGGGCAAGAAAACACATCATTTAGTAGCTTCAACTATCGCAACTTTGTGTCGCTCGATTACCGAAAGAAATATTGAGGTTATCATTGCAAATAAGTTTTGAAATCTGTCCAGCATTATGGCAGACTTTTTTTATCTTTTTTTGATCATCAGCAACTACCAAATTTCGGTTTAACGCTGTGGTGCTGTGATTTTCTGCTGATTATTATTACATTTACTTAGTACCCTGTCCAGATTTATGGTTACCCGTTTATATTCAAAATAGTTTGTTACTATCTTGTCAAACCGAAAGAAAGTCCAACATTTAATGCTTCGAGCTGGCTTTGGAGCTAACCAAGCGCAAATTGATGCTGCCTTGGATCGATCCATACCTGATTTGTTAGAAGAATTATTTGCCCATTCAGCAACCTATAAAGACATTCATTATTTACCATACCCGTTAAACGAGAAGGAACAACGAAAAGGTGCGGGCGGATTGAAATTAATCAAGCTCTTTTTAACCTCCTTTTCTGAAATGGAGCAATTGAATGAGCAATGGATATTTAAAATGACCTATACCAAAGCGGTACTTCGTGAAAAATTGGTTTTTTTCTGGCACAATCATTTTGCAACCTCTGTCAACTTTGCTTATCTGATGCAAGAGCAAAATAACACCATCAGAAAACATGCATTAGGTAAATTCGGGGATCTTTTGCATACCATTGCTAAAGACCCTGCCATGATTATTTATCTGAATAATCAACAAAACGTTAAGGATCATCCAAATGAAAACTTTGCACGAGAAGTGATGGAGTTATTCACCCTCGGAATAGGTCATTATACGGAAAAAGACATTAAGGAAGCCGCAAAAGCATTTACGGGTTGGTCTGTCAGTGATGCTGGAGAATATGTGTTTAATGAAGAAAAACATGACTTTGGAAAAAAAGAATTTATGGGTGAAACCAAAGCTTTTACCGGTGAGGAGATTATTACCAAATTGCTCGAAAACAAACAAACTGCAAGATTTATAACAACCAAAATTTATCGAGAATTTGTCAACTATAAAATTAATGAGGATCATATCGAAAGCTTGACGGATACCTTTTACAAGTCAGATTACGATATCGAGCTTTTGATGCGTGAAATATTCAGTGCGGAATGGTTTTATGATGATGCAAATATTGGAGCGAAGATTACGTCCCCAGTAGAGTTGATTGTTCGAATAAAAAAATACCTGGAGTTAGAATTTAATGATTTGAAGCATCTGATTAATTACCAAAAAGCCCTTGGGCAAGTCTTGTTTTTTCCACCTAATGTAGCAGGCCATGAAGTTAAGATTTATTCGCCAAAAAATAAGGGGATTACGAATAAATAGTAAAGCATCAATAAGATAACGGCAATGATGTTTAAGATAAACCCAATTTTAGCCATTTGGCTCACTTTAACATGGCCGCTTGCAAAGACAATAGCATTGGGAGGAGTTGCCATGGGTAACATAAAGGCACAACTCGCCGCCATGGTAATAGGAATTAATAGTTGTAATAGTGGAATATCAATTCCGATAGCAATTCCAGCAATAACAGGAGCTAGAACGGTAACGAGGGCGACATTGCTCATCAATTCTGTCATAAAAATCATTAGTAATATGAGAAGTGTTACAATGAGGTAGATGCTCCAATTGGATGCTGCAATAGCATTGGTGACCAGATCAACAATTCCAGAACTTTTCATGCCGCTAGCCAAGGCTAAACCTCCACCAAATAAAAGGAGGATACCCCAAGATAATTTTTCGGTGTCTTTCCAATCTAAAATAAACTGAGGTTTTTTAAAAGATGTGGGGATTGCAAACATGGCTATTGCTCCGCAGATACTAATAAGTGTGTCGTTAATGGCTAGATTGGGCAATGCTTTCTGAATAAATCCTCTTGAAATCCATAAAGCAACGGTGATGATAAAGATAATAGCCACTTGCTTTTCATGACGAGTCATGTTGCCGAGGTTCTTTATTTCTTCACGTATCAATGCTGCGGAACGAGAAAACTGAATTCCCTTGCATGGAAATATCCATTTAACCAATACTAAATAGGCTAATCCTACAAAGACAATGGAGAAGGGGAGTCCGAATTGCATCCATTGGAAAAATGAAATTTCAATTTGATATTCAGATTCGAGCAAGGCAATTAAAACAGAATTGGGTGGTGTACCGATAATCGTTGCAATTCCACCAGCATTTGCAGCTATGGCGATACCCAGCATCATGTTGAGTGCAAAGTTTTTATCCTTTTTGGTGAATCCATCTTCATCGTCGATGAGTAATTGAATGACAGAAAGTGCAATGGGCAACATAACAACCGTACTTGCGGTATTACTTATCCACATACTCATAAAAGCAGTAGCAATCATAAAGCCAAGGATCACCCTTTCAGGACTGGTGCCGGTTAGTTTGACAATGTTTAGGGCTATTCGCCGATGTAGGTTTACTTTTTGTAAGGCCAAAGCCATGACAAAACCTCCGAAAAACAAGAAGATTATAGGGTTACCATAGTGTTGACTGACTTCTTGCATCTCAGCTACGTTAAGCAATGGAAAAAGAAGAAGGGGAAGGAGCGCTGTGACCGCAATATGAACTGCTTCAGAAACCCACCAAATAATCATCCAAAGAGCTACAGCCAATACTGCATCGGCTTGAGGAGAGATAATATCTCCCGAAAGCAAGGATAAAATAAGGAATAGGACTGGACCAATGAATAATCCCCACTTTTTAAGCATAGTTTAACTTTAGGGATTTAAAGATAGAAATAAAGTCAAAAACCAGCATTCTGGTAATGGAACCAAGATTTACTGATTTTTTTCATCCGTCTTTTATTCGCGCCAAAATCACCGTACCCCACGCGGGAGGCCGAACGGAAGTGAATTACTTTCGCTGTTGAATCAAGTAGAAACTCTACATCATCAATGAAATTACCTCGTTTGGTATGGAAAGCGTAATGAAGATAAGTTGCTTCTGCTGCTAATAATTCGGATCCTTCCACTTTGCTGATAATCAATTTGAGGTCAGCCATTGCCTCTTTTACTGATTGATCATACTGAAGTGGTTCCATTTTTTTACTTCGTTTTTTGGCCAGTGTAGATACACAATTCGGTGAATTTGGACATGGATCTAGACTTGACTTGTCCTGGGCAGCCAAATTTTTGAAGAGTAGAATGGTAGATAGCGACAATATGATTTTTGGTAAGTACTGCATTCAGCATGAT
>JAURQI010000013.1 GCA_030836155.1 Crocinitomix sp. | reverse complement strand
TTGGTTCTATTTCACCCGATGATCTTCAAATTTTTGGTTTCGAAAAAGAACAACCGATTTGGATTGAAGGAGGAGAAGATGGAACATTAGATCCTGGAGATGCACTTGTTTTTTATGCTCAAAAAAATACTGTTTGGCTAGATTCGCTCTTATATGATACGCCTGAAGATGTTGCCAATAAATATTATCCGCACTACAACGATACAATCCATTATTATCTTACTTGGAATGCGGGGGGAGATCATTTAAGATTTGAAGAGGAAACGGATATCGATTACCCGACATACACACCAATAGAGCATCGCGAAAGCGGAGCCGATCAATATTTTACAAAAGAATTTGGTAAGATGTATTTGATGCGTTAACCCCGCCTCAATACAATGATGCTATCGCATCATCTTATACAGATGTGACTGGAGCAATCTCAACTTGAAGAGCGTGCTCGAAAACTACTCAACGATTCGGTACATCTCTTCGCAGCGCGCCCGGCTGTAACGATTAAAATGCCACCACTCTGTCTGAATTCCCCAAAATCCACCCGCTCGCATGACTGATCTCAATAGCACTCTGTTTTCAATATGTTCTAAAGTTATTAAACCCGAATCAAGATAGACTTGCTCAAAGCGGGGATAGGCAATTTTCCGAGGATCATCATAACCTGCTCCCATATCTAAGGGATTTCCTGTAGTATCTGCAATCGTTAAATCAACAGCTGCACCGTAATTGTGCACTGATCCATTTTTGGGATTGGAGACAAATTTTGTTTTCTCGTAGATCGGCATATCGAGTATATCCCACATCAATTGTTGCACACTTCTTGGTCTAACGCCATCATAAACCAATAGGGTTAAACTTGAATCTTTTGCTTTGAGTGCTGCCTGAACTTTTTTTAAATCCTCAGCTACATCGGGTTGAAGGTAAATGCGATTGAGATGACCATAAACATCTTGGTGCATAAAGTTATTTGTATCCGAATAACGGACATCAACAAGAATTCCAGGAATGACATCCTGAATATTCACCAAGCCAGAGTCTATTAAACGCCTTTCTAATGTGTCGATGATGTAAGTGTCAATAAAACGATCTGCCCGCCTGACTGTGTCTGGGTATGGTGTTTCAAAAGGAATAAAACTAAGCGAGTCTGCTTCGTCGCTATGATTAGAATTTTCATTAATTTCCTGATCTGCACAAGTCACCAGTAGAAAAAAAAGAAGGAAAGTATAAAGCAGCCTTGTCATGAATGAACATTTGACTTCAAATATACCGAATTCCGTTTTGATGATTCGGCCAAAAGTTTTTGGTTTTAATGAGGAGACAGCTAAAACGAATTCTTTTCAGCGAAACGTAGAAGCTGATCAACTGGATCAATTGGTTTTGCAGACTTTTGATGAGGTTGTTCTTACGTTAGAATCTCACGGGATTTTAGTGTATGTTTTTGATGATAAGCATGGTGTTTCACCAGATGCACTATTTCCTAATAATTGGATCAGTCAAATGCCGGATGGAACAGTAACCATTTTTTCCATGGCTACTGTCAAGCGGCAAACGGAGGTTCAAGAGGATGTTGTTCATTTTCTGCTTAGCCGATCGGGAAATAGTCGTTTGATTGATTTACGCGATAAGATTCAAGCAGGTCAGTATTTGGAGGGAACTGGATCTATTGTTTTTGATTATGATCATAAAATAGCTTATGCCAATATATCACGAAGAACAGATGCCACGCTATTTGAATCTTATTGTAAGTCGATTGGTTATACTCCTTTTTCTTTTGGAAGTTTTGATCTAAAGGGCCAGCTGATTTATCATACCAATGTAATGATGGCGATAACCCAGCATTATGCTATCGTTAACCTCGACAGTATAGAGAATATGCTAGAACGACTCATGCTAAAAAATCAACTCGAACGTACTGGAAAGATAATAATTGAAATCAAACATGACCAGACGGTTAATTTTGCGGGTAATGTGATGGAGCTGTGTAATGCAGATGGTGAATCTCATTTAATTATCAGTGAAACGGCTAAAGCAGCATTTAGTGGAACGCAAATAGCTATCATTGAAAAGTTCAGTAAAATGGTGACCGTAGATGTTTCCATCATCGAACAAGTAGGCGGGGGAGGAGTACGCTGTATGCTCGCGGGTTTATTTCTGTAAAGCGGATTAACCTAAATAAAGGGTAATGCCCAATCTCAAATGAAGAGGTTCAAGAAAAAAGGGAGGCAATGGCATATTTGGATCATTAATAAAATCATACATCAACATGATATTATAATAACTCCTACCACCGATGGGTTGCGCATATCCTAATCCGGCCATGACAGCAGGAACATTGATTCGATCTAGTGAGCCCGAGGCAAAATCATTGGTATTATAGAGGTTTGCTTCTACCTGCATAATCAAAACTTCAATAGGTCTTAAGCGTGCAAAAATGCCACCACCATAAGTATGAAAATTAAAGGTATTTCCAGCGAAGTCTCTCAATCGCCATAATTGGTACATGCCTGAAATTCCCGCACTAAAACGTTCGGTTATATCATAGCCAACAATTGGTGCAGCGCTAATAAAGGAAGATCCGCCACCAAAAGATAGACCTAGTTCACCACCAACATAAATTTTTTGTTTTAGCTGAAACCAATTGATGCCCTCTTTATCATCCTCTTTTTTGGCTTCTTCCATATCATATTGCCCCCAAATGGTTGGAACAATAAATAAAGTTAATGCCAACAAAAGCTTTTTCATCTTAAAAAGGTGTTTAAAGTCGCCGCATCAATGTCATGCGTTCCTTCAAAGTTAACGAATTCTATCCGCTTTAATTGCTTTTTAAGTTCTTCGAAATAGTTTTTGGCCTTAGCCATACTAATGAATTCATCTTGATCGCCAATAATCCAAAAATTTTCAGAACTCTCAAAGCGTGGAATAAAATGAGCATCCATATCTGGCGGAAAAACAGCAGCCCATAAGAGAAATTGATCGAATTGATACCGACCATAAGCTAACCAACGAGAGGCGGTAGCGCCGCCTTGTGAAAAACCGAGTAGCGTCTTCTTTTCAAAAGAATTTTCGGTTATAACGTGATCCATCAATTGATCGAGGAATAAGATATAATCTTGAATATCAGTTTCCCGCTCTTCTTTTGTCATCCATGAGGCACCAACTCTTCCGCTGGCACCATTCCTGTAAAAACGATGAGGCCCTTCGGGGCATACAACAAAGTATTGATTTGGATCTAACTGATTAAATTTTCGAATGAAAAAAGGAGCTAGTTGTCCATAGCCATGTAGAGCAATCAAGATATGCTTAGCCACGGCTGGATTGCCAAAAGTGCTATATCGTCCTGTTTTTTGGTATTTAAATGCGTTGGTAGACATCATATTCATAAGTTAGCAAATGGATTCTATAAATGATACAGCCGATGTTAAAACACTACTTTTTTGTTCTTTATGGGGTGCATGTCCGCATTGATCTAGTACAAGTGTTTGCGTTTTACCCTTTGTGAAACGAGCTATGGTGTCAACTTGTTTTAACGTGCCGTATTGGTCATCTTTACCTTGAATAATAAGTTGTGGGCAATGAACCTTTGATAAAAGGTGCGTGATGTCCCATTCCGCAAATGCAGGTGTTAGCCAGATGTCATTCCAAGCAAAAAAGACTTCCTTGTATCGATCTCCATGATATTTTTTTAAACCATCAAAAAGACCCTCGTGAAATAGCGGTCTTGCTTCACGCACTCCTTTTATCGTTTCAGGTTCAACAAAAACATGCGCAGCTTCTGTGATTAAAGCGGTAATTTGGTTTTTTAGTTCTGCCGCTGCAATCAGTGCAATACTTCCTCCATCTGAATGACCATAAAGTATGATTTGATCGAAATCCGCTTTTATACTTTCAATGATTTGACTTAGTTCATTAGCTGCTTGATGAAGATAGTCTGGTTTTCGATCGGCTAAACTGCCTGAAGATCGTCCATAACCTGTGCGATCATAAACCAGCCCCCTAACATTTAAAGCATTGCATAGATCAACAGGATAAGATTTCCATTGCGGAATTGACCCTAAGCCTTCGTGAAGAAAGACAATTAAGGCAGTAGAAGCAGGACCAACAAATACATGATTCAGATGCATGCGTCCCGTTAATTATTAGTTGCTATGATTTAATACGTTCGGAATACTCTCCTGTGCGCGTATCCACCTTAATTTTGTCACCAATATTAATGAAAAGTGGTACTTTGATATCAGCACCAGAATCAATCGTAGCCGGTTTTAAAGTATTCGTTGCAGTATCGCCTTTAACACCAGGTTCTGTATACGTAACTTCTGCATCAATATAGAAAGGCAACTCTACAGATAATGGCGTTTCTTCCTCAGCGTCAAAAAGAATCGTGCAAACAACTCCCTCTTTTAAGAAGTCAGCCTTTTCAATCATATTTTTATTGATAAATACTTGCTCGTAATTATCTGTATTCATGAAATGAAAACCAGCTCCTTCTGGATATAAATATTGATACGAACGTGTCTCAACACGGACGACTTCAATTTTATGACCTGCGGAAAAAGTATTATCGATCACCTTTCCTGTTTCAATAAATTTCAGTTTCGTACGCACAAATGCAGGTCCTTTTCCAGGTTTAACATGTTGGAATTCTACCACAGTAGCAATTTTGCCATTGTGTACAATACATAGTCCATTTTTAATATCAGATGTTGTAGCCATAATTATCGGTTATAGAGGGCCTTTTACAATGCCCTTTTTAGATTCTTTAATAAAGTTCAATACCATTTCCTTCTCTTCGCAATCTGGAATTTCAGATTCAATAGACTTAACGCCATTGCTAATCGAGTTATTGAGGATGAACAGGTTTCTATAGATGTCTTCTATGATCTTTAATTTGTCTTCAGTAATTCCTCTTCGGCGCAGTCCAATAGCATTTACGCCGGCAAATGTTAGCGGTTCACGCGCTACTCGAACAAATGGAGGTACATTCTTGCGAACACTTGTCATGCCTGCAACAAAAGCGTGCGTACCAATTTTAACGAATTGTTGAACGCCACACATGCCTTCGACAATGGCAAAATCTTCGATAATCACGTGTCCAGAAACTCCTGTAGTATTCGCAATAATCACATTGTTACCAATGGTGCAATCATGACCAATGTGGACGTAGCACATCAACAAACAATTTTCACCAATACTCGTTTTTAGCTTGTCATCAGTACCCCGATGGATTGTTACACATTCTCGAATGACTGAATTATCTCCAATATGCGTTGTAGTATATTCCCCATGAAATTTTAAATCTTGCGGAACAGCAGAAATCACAGCACCTGGATAAATGGTTACATTTTTGCCGATTCGAGCACCGGGATAAATCGTAACATTCGGACCAATTGTTGTTCCAGCACCAATCGCTACGTCTTCATAGATTTTTGAAAACGATTCAACAGTAACTGATTCGTGCAGTTTGGCCTCGGGGCTGACATGTGCGTGCTTGCTTATCATTCAGTTTTATCTTTAACAACCTGTGCAAGCATTTCCGCCTCCATCACTTGTTTTCCATTTACGTATGCTTTTCCCCCCATATTCACTAAACCTCTGCGAATAGGTGAAAGTAGTTTTAAATCAAATACAATCGTATCTCCAGGGCGCACCATTTGCTTGAATTTGACATTGTCAATCTTCATGAAATAGGTTGAGTATAAATGCGGATCTTCTACTTTATCTAAAGCAAAAATCCCACCTACTTGCGCCATAGCTTCGATTTGAAGCACACCTGGGAAAATGGGGTTTTTAGGAAAGTGACCTGTGAATTGCGGTTCATTCATGGTAACGTTCTTAACACCAATAATTCCTTCTTCCGTAAGCTCCATAATCTTATCAACTAATAAGAATGGGTAGCGATGAGGAAGCATACGTTCGATATCTAAAATATCATAAACAGGGTCTATCGTTAAATCGAAATGAGTTCCCTTATTTGACAATTTCTTCGCGTATTCTTTCAGTTGTTTAGCAAACCTTACGTTTCCGCTATGACCTGGGCGCGCAGCTAAGATATGTCCTTTAATTGGACGTCCTAACAGCGCAAGGTCACCCACAATATCTAATAACTTGTGGCGTGCTGGTTCATTTTCGAAATGTAATTTGGTATGATTTAACGTACCAATACCATCTACACTTACTGATAAGTTTTCTTTGCCTAATAATTTTGCAAGTCGATCTAATTCCTCTTGCTTGATATTTTCGCGTTCAACCAGTACAATCGCATTGTCCAAATCACCTCCTTTAATCAGGTCATTCATTGCCAAATACTCCAATTCTCTTAAGAAAACGAATGTTCTACATTTTGCAATTTCATCTTCGAAATCAGCGATAGTATACATACTCGCATGCTGAGTTCCAAGCACAGGTGAATTATAATCCACCATTACAGTAATGCGATATTCTGAATCGGGAATAGCTAAAAACTCAATTCCTTTTTCAGCATCCTCCCATTTTATATTCTCGTCTAAAACAAGAAAGTCTCGATCTTCTTTTTGTTCTTCTAACCCAACTTTGTTAATGGCCTCAACGAATTGATAAGAACTCCCATCCAAAATAGGAACCTCAGGGCCGTCTAATTGGATCAGTGCATTATCAACTTGCATAGCATATAAGGCAGCAAGTATATGTTCCGTTGTATAAACTTTTCCACCGTTTTGTTCCAGTGTAGTACCGCGTGCAGTAGAAACAACATTGTCTGGGTCTGCTTTTATTACGGGTTGTCCTTCCAAGTCGGTTCGTTGGAATTTATAACCATGTTTATCTGGCGCAGGGCAGATTGTTAAGTTGACAATTTCTCCTGTGTGTAAACCAACACCAGAGAGTTTAATCTCGTCTTTGAGCGTTTTTTGCTTTTCAGCCATTCGAATCGTTATTATTTTTCTTTTAGTTTTTTCAACTTTTCTTCTACCTCTCTAAGGCGATCCAGAATTTGTGGTAATCTTCTGAATCCCATATATGCTTTTTTATAATCTTCAGCATCATAGGCCGGAGAGCCTAAGAGCGTCGTGCCTTCTTTTTTTATTGTTTTCGGAACGCCAGACTGAGCGCCAATTAAGGTTCCATCTGCAAGGCTGATATGTCCAACAATTCCAACCTGTCCACCTATCATGATATTCTTGCCTAGTTTGGCTGATCCTGCAACACCAACTTGTGCAGCCATGACCGTATTGTCTCCTACCTGAACATTATGTCCAATTTGGACTAAGTTATCTAATTTAACTCCTTTTTTGATAATAGTAGAACCTAATGTTGCCCTGTCCACACAAGTATTCGCTCCGATTTCAATATGATCCTCTAAAATAACATTCCCAATTTGGGGTACCTTTTGATAATTATTTTCTGAATTTGGAGCAAAACCAAACCCGTCGGCACCAATGACTACGCCTGAATGAATGGTGCAAGAAGCGCCAATTTTGCAATCGCGGTAAATCTTTACCCCAGCATAAATTTTTGTATCATCTCCCACAATAACCTGATCTCCAATATAAGAATTCGGATAAATGTGAACATTGTTTCCAATCACAGCACCATCTGATATATAGGTAAACGCTCCGATGTATACGTTTTCTCCGACTTTTGCATTTGGCGAAACATAAGCCATTTCCTCAATCATCGGTTGCTTTGCCATTGCTGCATCGTACATCCCTAATAACTTGGCGAAACAACTATAAGCTTCCTCTACCTTTATTAGCGTAGTTTCCGGATTTAGACTTTTTTGTGGTTCAAAATCCTTATTGACAATGACGATAGATGCTTTCGTGTTGTAAATGAACTCCTCATACTTTGGGTTAGCAAGAAATGATAATGTTCCTTTTTTGCCTTCTTCAATCTTAGAGAGACCGTTGACTTTTTCGTTAGGATTACCAACGATTTCACCTTCTAAAATTGCTGCGATTTGTTGAGCTGAGAATTCCATTATGCCAAAATTAACAATTAATAAACCGATGGGTTATATGGAAGAACGAAGTTTTCAACAAATGGTTTGAGAAAAACCAAGATTTTCGCGGAATAGCAGGAATATTTCGACTAGCATCTGAAAAAACACATATAATGCTTTTCAACAGGTTCAGAAAGTGCACTGATATTGTAATTGTCAGATGCTTGTGCCAAACCAAGTATTTCATCATTCTTTCCAAGAATTTGGATTTGCTTATGTTTTTCGCTGTAGGCGTTATTGACAAGTGTCTCCGTTTTCAAGAAGTAGTCGACTTCAGCTTCACTAACCCCTAGTACTGCCTTAATTTTTTCACGTTGCTTTAGTATTGTTTCTGAATCAAACGGTGTTTTAGAAATTACCGTTTTGAATAGGTTTCTCGAAGCAACGTTCGTGCAAAGTGTGGAAAGAATTTTATCGTCAACAGATTGCCAAACTTTAATTGCAGAACTAATGTCGCTATCATCGATGAGCGCAAAACTCTCTAGAATATTCGCATTCCGCTCAAAATCATTATGCGAAATCTCTTCTTCAAGAAATAGCTTTAAGCTAGGACTGGCAAAAAGATCAATTCCATTTCTATAGAGAAATTTAGCTCGTTTCAGAATACTCGTCAACATAAATTCAGAAGAAACGACAGTTTTGTGCATATAAACTTGCCAATACATAATTCTTCTCGATCCAATAAAGTTCTCTATTGAATAGATTCCCTTTTCCTCAATAACCAATTGATTGTCCTTAACATTCAGCATGGCAATGATACGGTCACTGCCCACCACACCTTCTGATACCCCTGTGAAATAACTGTCACGTTGGAGGTAATCTAAGCGATCCATATCCAATTGACTGGAGACCAGTTGATGCAAGAAAGCTTTAGGGTGTTTATCCGTAAAAATAGCAATAGCTATATCTAACTGTCCGTTAAATTCTTCATTGAGCCGCTGCATAAAAAGAAGCGACAATTCTTCGTGATGCACTGATTTAAGTAAGGAATGTTCCAGTGTATGTGAGAATGGTCCATGACCAATGTCATGCAAGAGAATGGCTACAGCAGCGCCAATTCTCTCTTCTTCTGTTACTTCGATATTTTTAGAGCGCAATACCTCAATCGACTTAACCATGAGGTGCATTGCTCCAAGGGCATGATGAAAACGCGTATGGTTTGCTCCTGGATACACCAAATGCGAAAGTCCAAGTTGTTTTATTCGGCGAAGTCGCTGAAAGTAAGGGTGCTCAATTAAATCAAAAATTAATTCGTCAGGTAGGGTAATAAAACCATGTACTGGATCGTTAATAATTTTTCTTTTATTGGCGGGACGTCTATGCAAGATCAAATGATTAATTTAACATTTCAAAACTAATTAAAAATAATAGATGGAAGCAAGAATTTTGTGGGCGGATGACGAAATTGATTTACTAAAACCTCATATTTTATTCCTAGAGGAGAAAGGATATCAGATTGATACCGTGAATAACGGTGCCGATGCGGTTGATTTAGCTGCTGAGACTCATTATGATATCATTTTCTTAGATGAGAATATGCCAGGCTTGAATGGTCTTGAAACATTGGCAAAGATTAAAGCAAAAGATCAAACGGTTCCAGTCATCATGATCACAAAAAGTGAAGAGGAGTATATCATGGAGGAAGCAATTGGAGGTCAAATTTCTGATTATTTGATTAAGCCGGTCAACCCGAATCAAATTCTACTTTCTTTAAAAAAGAATCTAAAACAAAAGGATTTGGTAAGTCAAAAGACCTCTCATGATTATCAAATCGAATTTCGTCAAATCGGCATGCGTTTAAATGACCGTTTAGATGCGGATGAATGGTCGGATATTTATCGCCAATTGGTGAATTGGGAAATCAAATTAGAAAAGTCAAAGGATGACGGGATGAAGGAGATTTTTGCAATGCAAAAAAAAGAGGCGAATACGCAGTTTTGTCGGTTTATCGATAAGAATTATCGTGATTGGTTGGATGGAGATGAAGATGCGCCGTTACTGTCACATAAATTATTAAAGGAGCGGGTTTTTCCTAATCTGGGTAACGGACCTTTGTTCTTGGTTGTTATTGATAACCTACGTTTTGATCAATGGTTAGTTTTGAAACCGCTTATTAGTGAGTTCTTTAATGTGGACGATGAGTCACTTTTTTATTCGATTTTACCTACCGCCACACACTATGCGCGGAATGCCATTTTTGCAGGCTTAATGCCTGCAGATATAGAGAAAAAGCATCCAGATCTTTGGTTGAATGAAAATGACGAAGGTGGGAAGAATATGTATGAAAAAGAGTTGTTAGAGAAAAACCTTCAGCGTAATCACTTGGATATTAAAATGTCTTATAATAAAGTGATCAAGCTCGATTTTGCAAAAAGATTGGTTGATCGATTTAATGATCTTTTGAAAAATGACTTAAATGTTTTGGTCTACAACTTTGTCGATATGCTTTCTCATGCGCGCACAGAGATGGAGGTGATCAAGGAGCTTGCAGATGACGAATCAGCTTATCGTTCATTGACAGCTTCATGGTTTAATCATTCGCCCTTAAAGGAGATTCTTAAAAAGATTGCTAAAAACGGCCATAAATTGGTTATTACAACGGATCATGGAACGATTCGCGTAGATTCTCCAGTGAAAATTGTTGGCGATAAGCATACCAATACGAATTTACGTTATAAAGTTGGAAAAAACTTGGGCTACAACGAAAAAGAAGTGCTTGTTTCGAGTGATCCGGAAGCTATTCGATTGCCACGAGAGAATGTAAGTTCAAGTTTTGTTTTCGCCAAGGAAAATGATTTTTTTGCTTATCCCAATAATTTCAATTATTATGCTAATTATTACAGGGATACATTTCAACATGGAGGCGTTTCTTTAGAAGAAGTAATTATTCCATTTATTGAACTATCTCCTAAATAGCATAGCATTTAAAGTATGAATTTTCGATTGGAATCGATAGAAGATATTAATCGTGTAGCTCCAAAATTTGTTGCAGCAATAGGACAAGCCAGACATTTAGCTTTTTACGGCGAAATGGGTGCTGGCAAAACGACTTTTATAACGGGGCTAATGGAATATATGGGGGTTGTTGACCATGTGTCTTCTCCTACTTTTTCAATTGTGAATGAATATCACTCCGACGATTACGGTAAAATTTATCATTTTGATTTTTATCGTCTTGAAGATGAGGATGAAGCATTGAATATTGGCATTGAAGAGATCTTTGATGAAAATGCCTGGTGTTTCATGGAGTGGCCTGAAAAAATTGATAACCTTCTTCCCGAAAATACCGTATCTGTTTATATAAAAACAGAACAACACGTTCGTATAATCTCATTGGACTTATGATTACAGATCCGGAAACACTGAAGTCGTTGATGAAAGAGGGGAGTCTTCTTCCTCAGGAAGAGATGTTGGCAATAGGAAAGCGCAAGGGTCGTTTGACAATAGGTATTCCCAGAGAAACAACTTATCAAGAATGCCGTGTGGCTTTGAATCCAGAAGCGGTTCAGCTCTTGGTGAATAATGGTCATGATATTGTTGTAGAATCAGATGCCGGTAAACATTCTCGCTATAGCGATGTGGATTACTCGGAGGCAGGAGCTGAGATAGTTAAGGATCGTAATAAAGTATTTCAAGCCAATATTATACTAAAAGTGGCTCCGCCGTCAAGTGAAGAAATTGATTTGATGCAGGGTAATCAAACGCTTATTTCTGCGCTGCAGTTGACATTGCATCCAAAGGAAACGCTAGTAAAATTGATGCAGAAAAAAATTACCGCTGTAGCTTGGGATTATATTCAAGATGATCATGCCATTTTCCCGGTGGTTAGAGCAATGGGGGAGATTGCAGGAAATACCTCCATTTTGATTGCTGCTGAATTATTGTCCGATTACAAAAATGGAAAAGGGATCATGATGGGTGGTGTTGCAGGTGTTCAGCCATCAGAGGTGGTGATATTAGGAGCTGGCACGGTTGGTGAATATGCTTGTCGAACGGCCCTGGGATTAGGAGCTTCTGTTAAAGTCTTTGATAATTCAATTTCAAAATTGAGACGATTACATAATGATATTGGTACGCGCGTTTATACATCTGTAATACAACCCAAATTATTAGGGAAAGCAATTCAGCGAGCAGATGTCGTCATTGGGGCTATTCGTGCACCATACGGACGTACCCCTTGTATTGTAACGGAGGAGATGGTCAAAAGTATGAAGCCAGGCTCAGTTGTGGTTGATGTTAGTATTGATCAGGGTGGATGCTTTGAAACCTCTGAAATCACCAATCATGATAAACCAACCTATTTGAAACACGAAGTGATTCATTATTGTGTTCCTAATATAGCTTCGCGTGTTTCACGTACAGCATCAATAGCACTGAGCAATATCTTTTCACCGATTCTAATGGAAATGGGTGAAGTAGGAGGTTGTAAAGGATTAATATTAAAGGACCATGGTTTTAGAAGTGGTGTTTACGTTTACCAAGGCCAATTAACCAGTCAGATTTTGGGGAAAGTTTTTGACTTACCTTATAAGAATATTGAGTGGTTATTACATTAATTGGTGCGTGATTTTGAGACGACTTCTACCAAGTAAATAAAGGTAGATTACTCATCAATGCATGCACATCAGATTTTACGGCATTGAGCTCATCAGTATTATCCTTGTTCATCAAAACGCGATCAATCAAATCAACGATCTGATCAATTTGTCCTTCTTTAATCCCTCGAGTGGTAATGGCAGCAGTTCCTATTCTGATTCCGGATGTCACAAATGGAGATTCAGTATCAAATGGCACCATATTTTTATTAACTGTAATATCAGCTTCTACTAATGCATTTTCTGCGTCTTTTCCAGTCAAACCTTTGCTTCTTAAGTCAATGAGCATAGAATGGTTGTCTGTTCCACCAGAAATGATATCATAACCTTTATCAACAAATGCCTGCGCCATCTTTTGAGCATTGGCTACCACTTGCTTCATATACGTTTTGTAAGCCTCAGAGTTGGCTTCTTCAAAAGCAACAGCTTTAGCGGCAATGACATGTTCTAACGGTCCACCTTGACTCCCAGGGAAAACAGCAGAATCCAATAAGGAACTCATTTTACGAACAGTGCCTTTTTTCGTTTTAATTCCCCATGGATTTTCAAAGTCGTGACGCAACATAATAACACCTCCTCTTGGTCCGCGCAATGTTTTATGTGTCGTTGTTGTTACAATATGACAGTGATCAAATGGGTCATTCAATAAACCAGCTGCTATAAGTCCTGCCGGATGAGAAATATCCGCTAGGATAATGGCACCACATTGATCAGCAATTGATCGGATACGTTCGTAATCCCAATCACGAGAATAAGCAGATGCTCCACAAATAATCAATTTTGGATTTTCCCTAAGCGCTATCTCCTCCATTTGATCATAGTCTACATATCCAGTTTCTTTGCTAACACCATAGAAAAAATTCGTAAATCGCTTACCTGAGAAATTTACAGGTGACCCATGCGTTAAGTGTCCTCCGTGTGATAAATCAAAACCTAGGATTTTATCTCCTGGCTCTAAACAAGCTAAAGTGACTGCATAGTTTGCCTGAGATCCGGCATGAGGTTGGACATTTGCCCAAGTAATGTTGAAAAGCTTTTTAAGGCGCTCGATGGCTAAATTTTCAACTTTATCAACTACCTCACAGCCGCCATAATATCTTTTACCAGGAAGGCCCTCTGCGTATTTATTAGTTAAAACAGAACCCATGGCTTCCATAACCTGGTCACTTACAAAGTTTTCAGAAGCAATTAACTCGATTCCCTCAAGTTGTCTCTTTTTTTCTTCTGCAATTAAATCGAAAATAGCGGTATCTCTAGACATGCGAATTATTTTTAATCAAAAATAAAAATTACTTTGATTCAATTTGATTTCCCAGTCGGTAAAAATGAAAAAAGTAGCCCTAGTATCATCAAAGGAATGAAAGATTGTATAAATGTCATTAAAGCGTGAATGGCGCCATAGAGTTCCGTGTATAATCCAGTTAGTTTGCCAATCCCAGAAAGTAGAACGGCTAGAAGCCCTGGAATCAGAAAGGTTGCCATGACAATACGATCGTTTTTTTTGCTTTGGACCGCAATACGAATAGTCAATAGAGTCATGTATAAGAATAGGATAATAAATACTCCGGTAAGGATGAATTTTAGGATGTTAATTTCTTGTGGCGTCCATTCTAGTAAAAAATAAAACTCTTTACGAGCGCCATTCATTCTTCCATTCACCAATGTAAGGTAGATCCAATTAATATTATAGAAGAGATAGTCTCTAAGAAAACCCAAGAGAACGACGCTAATTGTTCCGGCTATAATTTTAATTCGTTTTGACATGAGCAAAGCGTTTAGCCCAGATATACCAGAACAAGAAAATAATGCTGTACACAAAAATAGTGAAGGTATAGAGGTGATTAAAATCGAGATATTGAGGGTAATAATTATTAATGAGTAATAATGCGATCACACGAATTACATTAGCTAGATGAATGGAGAGCATACCTATTGGAATATACCATAGTTTAGTTTTCCAAGGTCCCGGATAAGCAATAATGAATATGGTAAATATTGAAAAGAGTTTAAATCCATTACAGGCATCTCCTATCCAAATGCCTCTGAAGCTACCTTCATTTAGGTAAAGGACTACGTGATCTGTTTCATAAACGATTTCTGCAGATTTACCCATCCAGTCAAAACCTATTTGAGCAAGAAATGCAATATTATCGTTCAGATGAAAGTCCCAGTTGGTATGTTGACTAATGCCCAAATGGTAAATGATGAGCCAGATCAAGTATAGTGCAGCGGCAACGATTAAAAACCGAATAATCTTGTTTTGGCTTAAATCTAGCGGCATAGCTTTAAAAGACGGTGCTTATTAATTTGCTATGCTTTCGCGTTTTTTCTTTGCGAATATAAAAGATGTCCACCTAACAAAGCACCTCCAATAATTAAGAACATTAATCCACCATCAATTGGAATACATTCCGGTTCCCAGCAAGGTGGAGTAGTGCCTGTCGTTCCGCCGCCTCCAGGAGGAGGTCCTCCCGGTGGTTGACTGTGTAAATTGAGAGTCCATAACAACGCTAAGACTCCTAGTGAAAGCCTTAATGAAAGGGCGCTAAATAGTGTTTTAATTCGATTCATTTTTCTTTTACAAAATCACTTTGTGTGAAACCACTTCATTACCCGTTCTGAACGTGATGATATGGAATCCTGACAAGTCAGCTGGCAAAGTTATTAAATTCTTACCAGACAATAAAGTGGCAGTGGACTCATATACGACTTGTTGCCCTAAAACATTCGTTACTGTGATAACAGTAGGTAAGTCAAAGTTGACATTTGAGTAGACATCTAATAAATTGCCCATTTGCGTAATTTCAATATTTGCCTGGATAGCAGCTTCTGTTTCCGGTTCTGTGATTTCAATACCGGCATCGTCACCATTTGCTGCGTTATTCAAAATTAAGGTGAATCGAACATTTTCAGAATCTTCTGCCTCTCCAAAGAAAACATAGTTCTCTTCTTTTAAGTCAATCGTCTCGCCTGTCTTGTGATCAAACAGCAAAATATCTTGATAGTCTCTAAAGTATGCCCAGTTTCCAATAGAAACCGTATGGTAACCATCTTTAACAATACGCATGAATAAATCAAATGACTTATTTCTAGCATCTGCAGCAATGAAGTTTTTGCGAATTAAGGCCTCGTCATTCTTAACAGCAAGTGAAGGTGCTCTTTCCTGACCTGTACTTAAATGTCTGATATCTAACGATTCGTCTAATCCATTGTTGGCGCCAACTCTTTCTTCCAACATCATTGTACATTCGTATGTTGATTCATTTTCCGAGATGGTAACATGTAAAGAGTTGTCTTCAAGATCTGCAGATCTTATGTATGTAGCGTCAGCAGTAACTTTATTGGCTTGATTAAAAGTTACATTTCCTGCACTATTGGCATAAATCCAAACTGCTTGTCCTGTTGCGATTAAACCATCAGCTGTAATCTCTGGAATACTAGAAGTGCCCGATGTTTGATCATACCATTGGTAACCTCCAGTGGAAGCATCATAAACATAAAAATAGTTACTGATTGATCCCGACTTCGTCAGGGTGGCGTAAGCGATTGGACATGCGTAAGGGTTACCCATTATCGTCCATCCGGTCGTAAAACTTTGAACCACATCCTCTGTAGTGTTTATTGATCCTTGTGATCGCAGTGTTGTCCCGTCAAAGGTTTCCAAATCCGACCCCATGAACACCTCATATCCACGAATGTTTAAGATTGGATCAGAGCTACTTAGCACATCATATTTAATACTATGATCGGTATATGTTACCGAACGGAAACAATAACCATCAAGATCATAGGCACAGCCATCAGGGAAATCAGGTCCACTCATGGCTAAATCTGGATCCCAATCATCAAATGTGCTTCCAATAACCGGTGAACAAATATTTCTCCAATCTGCAAGACCTGCAGGGATAAAGCGCTCGACTGTTATATCACCAGTAAAAGTAGAAGGAGTAATTATTGGACCAATACGACCACCTTCTGTATCGCTAGTTGAAGTAACAGTAAAATTCGTTGAACCATCAATAACCACATTACCAGAAACTATATTTAAAGCACCATTTAAATTGAATGCTTTTTCCTTAAAAGTGATATCATTACCAGCTTCGTTATCGATTAGAATATCATTTAACTCAGCCACATATGTAAAAGTGGTTAAAATAGTTATGTCTTGTGGTGTGTCTCCTGTAAATGATATTTGTCCTCCCGTTAAGTCCAGATCACCAGTAATGTCCCAGTTTTGGTTAATGTCTAAGGTTACCTCGTCATCAGACATAATTAGTTCTCCTAGAAATTCCACCTTCAAATAGCCAGCAAACGCATCTACATCTACCGTTACCGCCGTGCTCGGGTCGATGTATACTTCATCAATGGGTCCAGGGATACATGTGCAATCCCAAGTCGAGGTTTCGCTCCAAAGTCCATCCATAACTGAGTGAATCACTAAAATTTCTGGTATTCCAGAAATCGTGAAATAGTCTCCATCGTCTAAATTTACATCAAAACTTATTGTTCCACCATCATAAGTACCTGTGAAAGTTTCAGCATCTGTAAAATCTCCATCATCATCAACCAAAAGTCTGTAAGAATCTTCAGCTGCATAATCACCATCCCCTAAGATAAACGACAAGGTAGTTGTTCCGACATCTCCTGTTTCTCCCACGCGCCAAGTTCTTTCTAGGCGCTCATGTTCATCTAGTTCAAGTTCAGCTGGCAAATCGCCGTCTGTATAAGTTGTAAATGAATGATCAGAATGTGCAACTAGAAAATATTCACCGCTGCTCATGTCTGTTGCAGAAGAAAGTTCTAACTCTCCCGCTCCTTGAGCAACAGTTTGTGTATTTGTCCCATCATCACCTAGTCCGATTAAACCAAACTTATGATCAGCTTCGTAATCATAAAGGTCACTTGGAATGTCCATGCCGTATTTGGCACCAAGGTAGTTTTCAACTAAAACTTTTTCTAAATCATTCAATGTACTGGTGTAAACAATGACCTCTGCCATTTCCCCAGTATAATTATAACTCGAAACCGCTACAGCGTTTCTGCAACCCAAATATGTTTCGATGTGCCCAGAAGGTGTTGTAAAGGTTGCTGTTTTGGACATTTCTAAAACACCTTGATTATAGGTTTTTAAAGAGGTAGCAGTTATTTCTGTTTCTAAAAAAGTAGCCCCTGGAGGATCAGTATATCTTACCCAGTTAATACTTGGCGAAAAATGAGCACTATGGACCGTCGTCTGTCCATTGTTCATGTAAGTTCTCCATTTTTTGAAATTAGAAGAGTAATTTGCATTGATTAGCATATCGCTAGTCGTGGTTGTACGGTCATAAACGATGAAATAAGTAAATTCATTGGTCTCCAAACTTGGCATTGCAGCAGAAATAAGCACATCGTTGACGCCGTCGAAAGTAAGAGAGGGTACCCCTCCGATTCCATCAGCATTGTACAGAGGTTGTTTGCCAGAAGAACCTTGATTAAAATTCGAACCGTTTCCAGATACATCTGTCCAAGATCCAATTAGTGCGCCATCAGCCGCTCCAAGCGCATGAGCGTCCAGCCAAATTTGATTTTCTGTGCTTGAACCCACACCGGCCGGCCCAGTCTGAGCAATAAGACTGTTTGAAGTAGGTATAGCTACTAGGCAGAATGATAAGATGAAAAGAGAGTAGGTATTCTTCAACATATGCTTATTATTAATTCATTTTTCACTGTCAGGTATAAACGTATATAACATTCAAAACTAATGATTTATTTCGATTTTACATAAACAGATACGGTATTTTCGGGAAGAAGGTTATCAATTTTTTCAGGCCACTCCATGAAACACCAGGCATGCTTGAGTGTGCGTATGGTTATTCTTTGTTTATAAATCAACGTAATTTGTTGAATAAATTGGAACATTTTCACGAATCTGACGTACATTGTGACTGATAAATGCAGATTAGCCAGATTAAACAGATGCAAAAAACAGAACAACAAGGGAATGGTCCTTCGAATAAATTGATTGAAGCGAAGGATCTTCTTTTCATTTGGAATATGATATTAAAGAACCTTGGTTTTTTAATAGGGATACCATTGATAGCCTATGGCATTGGGTATGTTTATACTTATCGATTGACGAATGTTTACGGCGCTAAAGCAGAGTTATTGTTGAAATCTAACGAAACTTATGACTATCAAGATCCGATTTATAAAGGTCTTGGTGCATATGGTGTCTATATGGATGTCCAGAATCAAATTCGTATCCTGAATTCACGTGATTTGATCGGAGAAGTTATCGATAAGATTAATATTGGAACGTCATATTATGTGGTGGGTCGTATTAAAAAGGTTGAGGTTTTCGAAACTTTACCTTTTCGCTCTGAGGTTACCGTATTAAATCCTTCATTATACGAAAAGCCGATTCAAGTCACCATCCTGAATAAAGATGAATATCAATTGGATTATGAGGTAAACGGCGTTTCGCAATCACATCAATATCCTTTTGATCAGGAGGTTTCTAATACAGATGTTGTACTGAATCTCCGTCGTCAATATGATCTTGATGAAGAAAATATCAATGAGCTCAAAGAGTCCGATTATGAAATTGTATTTCACTCACGAGATTATTTGATCAATAAGTATCAGGCAAGTATAGGAATTGAAAATATCGAGCACACAAGTGTACTTGAATTAACGGTAAATGATGAGTTAATTAGTCGAGGTGTGGTTTATCTCGACTCGTTAACCCATACTTATGTTGATTATTCTAAAAGAATTCAACTCGAAGTGAACGAGAATACCCTTAACAATATTCAAAAGCAGATTGATACAGTTAGTGTTTTGATTGAAGATAAAGAGCGAGAACTGCTCGCTTATAAAGACGAAAATGCCATACTAAATATTGACAAGGAAGAAGATGATTTTTTTGCGGAGTATATAGCTTACACAAAACATAAAAGGGTTTTAGAGCAAAAAAAGAATTCGGTAATCGCACTTAAGGAATACCTCAAGTCATCACCCGATAATAGGATTTTACCACCTTCATTTTATATCGAACAGAACGACATGTACCTTAAAGAGGCTATTGGCGAAGTGCGGAAAAAACAAATTCGATATGAAATTGATAAAACACAGATGTCAGAGGATAATTTAAGTATGGTGCATGCTCAAAAGGAAATTGCATTACTGAATAATGATATTCTGAATTATTTGGAAAACCTTTTGGTCGCGTTAAAAGCTGAAATTGATATTGCCAATGATTTTATTACGAACTATAAAAGTGATATTCGTAAACTACCAAAGTCAGCCCAAGGTGTCTTAAATATTCAACGTGAATTGGACGTAAATAATAAAATGTACTTGTTTCTACTTGAGAAGAAGACCAATACGCTTATTGCACGAGCAGGTATCATTCCGCAAGTGCGAATTATTCAAAACACAGTAAGTACCGGTGTTGTATATCCGAATAAAACGAAGATCATTCGATTGTTTGTTTTGGGAGGTTTGGTTCTAGCCTTTCTAATAGCAATTGTTCGTAAATTGTTTTTTGAAAAAATTGAGAATGTCAATGAATTGGCTGAGGTATCCTCAATAAACATTATTGGCGGTGTACCATATGTGAAAGACATGGTTCACAGCATTATGATCCAGTCGAATCCGAAGTCACACGTGACCGAAAGTTTTCGAACGATCAGAACAAATTTGGCATTTTTAGGTACACCTGAACCGCAGAGGGCTCAAAAAATATTGTTGTCTTCTTTTTTTCCCGGTGAAGGAAAAACATTTTGTTCTTCTAACCTTTCTAACCTGATTGCACGGGGTAATAAAAAAACGATCATTATTGATTTTGATTTGCATCGTCCAAAAGTTCATAAAATGTATAAGTTGCAAAATACGCAGGGTGTGTCTAACTTCATTATTGGAAAGTCCAAGATTGAAGATATCATTCACAGAGAGGTTTATGAAAACCTGGATATCATTACGGCAGGTCCAGTTGCCCCGAACCCATCCGAATTAGTTCTGAGAGATCAAGTAAAGGAATTATTGGATTATGCGGACCAAAATTATGATTTTGTGATCATCGATACGCCTCCTTTTGGACTGTTAAACGACACGCTTGAGCTTCTTAACTACGTTGATATGTTCTTGATCATAATGAATACCCGATACACACGAAAGAAAGGGGTAGATCACATTAATAATATGTTAGAAAAATATGATAACGTAGGTAAAGGGCTTGTGTTGAATGGAATTCGAGAAAGCCGACTACAACACTATTATTCTAAATACACATATAAGTATACTTACGGTTATAATTATGGCTATGGCTATGGTTATGGCAGTACTTATGGCAGCGGTTATAGTAATAACGAAGATTATTAGAATAAGAGTTCTCTTTCGTGTTTAGAAATAAGCGGTGAAGATTGTATTTTTTGTACCTAACCCGTTTTGTCTTGCATTTTGTCCGCATTTGGCTTAAATTTGAGGAACAATGAAATGGACATTTACTTTGGGTTTCCTCTTACTGTTATCGGGAACTTTATTTTCACAAACAACAGACCGTTATACATTTTCGGTGTTTGTTCCGGTTGAGGAAAATGATACTGTTTTAGTTGCTGGCGGTCAAGTTCTTGTCGGTCAGGGAGAAGATGCGATGACTCATGGTTATTACCCTTTACAACAAACAATGCTGTCTCTCCCGAATGACAATCTAGATTTGTTAGTAAGCGTTTACCCTGTGCCCTTTCAAAATCAGGTCACAATTGCATTTCAAAATCAATCTTCAACGCTAATTACCCTTGAGGTGACAGACCTGTCTGGGGCAATGCTATACAGTAAGGAAACTAATCAGAATTCATTTGTTATTCACACAAATACATGGGAAAGTGGTATTTATGTTACCCACTTAATTTCCCAAGAAGGTTCTTATTTATACTCCGATAAAATCGTCAAAATCTAAGTAATGATGAAGCGATTAGGTGTAATGTTGATGATTATCGTTTTGACGAACCATGTTTCTGCTCAAGATAACTTTACTGGAATTTCGCTGCAAGGTCAATTAACCAATCGAAGCGGCGGGGAAACAGGGATGGAGTGTATGATTTTATCTGACGAAAATGATACACTTTGGAGAGCAAACCATGAATCGGTTTCTGTTGGTAATTCAGGTATGTTCTCTTTAAACATAGGTCAAGGTTTATACATAGATGGAATTTATGATACGTTTTCATCAATTGATTGGACAAACGCAGTGCGTTTTGAACTATACGAAGTAGCAGGAGATCGAAATTTGATTGGAGTATATGGCATATCAGCCTTACCTTATGCTTTTCATTCAAGATATATTAGTGATACTCCTTCGGTCAGTGATTTAGTTGATACACCTTCTGATGAGGCTTTCGATAATGCCGTTATTCGCTACAATGGTATTACCTATTTTTGGTCTGAGGATAGTTTGTATAACGATCCTTTTGCAGAGATGTCGGACAGCGTGCATTTTGCTGACACCGTCTGGTTCGCTTTTAATGACAGTTATGCTGATTCGGCAAGTTTTGCTCTTTCTGTTGATTCTATCCTCTATGCATGGGAACTTATTACAGTAATGAATTCAGATACCTCGGCTATTCCTGATTCCGCTGGTGTTGGACTGTTTTCCTCAGGAAATTGGGGGTTGAATGGGAACTATGGAGTTGTTGATTCGAACTACGTCGGAACAGTTAGTGAGGATACATTGATCTTGATTACAAACAATGCTCCCCGCATTATATTTGCAGATTCTTCTTTTAATAATAATGTCGCGGAGCCGGGTTTTCATTGGAATACCAAAAAGGGTTTTTTGGTAAGTCCAAATGACTTATCAGGACCTACTGAATTTTCAGATGCCTTCGTTTATTTTAATGGAGAACGCTCCCTTTTTCATGCTGGCCGTAGCGATTTGTCAATTGACACTTTGATGGGGAACTACAGTTTTGCCTTCGGAGAGAATGTGGGAACTAACGGACCGTATTCTGCAGTTTTTGGAAAAAACACATATGGAGACACTGCCATCTTCGGAGCATCAACTCCTTACGCCGCTATTTCGAGTTTTGCTGTGGGCCGAAATTGCCATGTTACACACATGGGTATGGCTATTGGTGATAGCGCTGTAGCTGGATATTATCGAAATATAGCTATCGGACACAAAGCCATTGCAACAAGTGCATCAGCTGGAGTGGCTCTCGGTGATAACGTATTGGTTACGGGGGCTACGAGTTGGGCTGCTGGTCATAATTTGACAGCGGATGGAAATTTTTCTACTGCTTTAGGTCAAAACGCCAGTACCGCAGGATTGACAGGTTCTTTTATCTATGGAGATGCTTCGACTTCCGACACTGTTTATAACACAGCAACCCATCAATTTATGGTCAGGGCTTCGGGTGGATATGTATTCTACAGTAGCGTAGATCTGTCAATGGGTGTCGAGTTGCTTCCTGGCGCTGGCAGTTGGACAATGATCTCGGATCGGAGTAAAAAAATGAATATTATACCGCTTAAACCAATACAATTTAAACCGATTTTTGATAGTCTGAATGTATACTCATGGAATTATATTGGTAACGAAACAGGTCATGTTGGGCCAATAGCTCAAGATATATATAGCTTATTTAATGTGGGTGAGAAACCTTATCTGATTAACATGATTGACAGTGATGGGATTACTTTTTTAGGTATTCAAATGCTGCGCGAATCTATTAACGAACTAGAACTTTTAAAGGAGGATAGTTTGAATACAGAATTTGAGAATGAACAAGAATCGCTGGACGAATTGGAACAGCGAATAAACGCATTATATGAAGAATTGGATAATAATTAGTTGCATAACCTTGCTCGGATTGAATGGGTTTTCGCAAGACTTTTCCGAAGGCATGTCCTATCAAGCGCAAGTTTTTGATGAAGATGGTACTTTCCTGTCAGGTGCGACTGTAGGAATTGAGTTTTCAATACATGCGGGTAGCATGGGTGGTACTATTGTTTGGCAAGAACAGCATGACGTTGATTTAAACGACTGGGGGCATTTTACAGCCGTTATAGGAGAAGGAACGAGCACTGGACTTGGAACAGCGGCGTCATTCGCTGATATTGATTGGTCTGGGGATATTCATTTTTTAGAAATGGCGGTTGATAGATCATTGAGTGGATCGTATACTACTTCATTAAATCATCAGTTGATGGCAGTACCCTATGCCTTTCATTCAAAAACAACGGCGCAAGAGTTCGCGCTTTCTGAGCTTCTGGATGTCGATACGAGCGGGATTGAAGTGGGAGATGTTCTGAAATGGAATGGAACGAATTGGGAAACACAAAAAGATTTAATTGCTGACACTGTTGATTTCGCTAACTATGCAGATACAGCTAACTACGCAGATACGGCATATTTTGCTATTAATTGTGAAATACCGATTTGGGTTGATTCTGCGGGTTTTGCGATTCTTGCTGATACGTCGAACTTTGCAACCTCGGGCTTACACAGTACCTATGCTGATACGGCTGTTTTTGCAGACACTGCAGGAATAGTAACATACGCCATAAATAATTGGAGCATTAATGGAAATGATAATGTTGACGGAGAGGAGAACTACCTCGGAACGATCGATTCGGTAGACCTTGTTTTTAAGACGGATAGTTTAGAGCGTATGCGTATTAAGGCTAATGGAGATATAGGTGTCGGAACAGTAGATCCATTGACTGGGTTTCATGTGGATAATACAAATGGAGCTGTTTTTTCTGGAACCTTTGGATTAGGAGATATTCCAACCGAAGGTGCTGGAACGAGAATGATGTGGTACCCTAAAAAGGCAGCATTTAGATCGGGATACGTTTCAAGCACACAATGGAACGATGGTTTGATCGGGAATTATTCTTTCGCCTCAGGATATAATACACGTGCAACACAGCCATATAGTGTCGCATTTGGATTTAATACACAAGCAACAGGTGAAGGTGCTTTTGCAGTAGGAAATGCTTCAATCTCCTCTGGAGACTATTCTTTTTCAGCAGGGCATAATCCGCAGGCAACAGGAGATCATAGTATAGCGCTTGGTCGAGGAGCTTTAGCTTTTGCAGAGAGTTCTATTGCAATCGGTTATCATCCGACAGCTGACGGTCTATATTCCCTCTCACTGGGTAATTATACGTTCGCCCTTGGTGAGAATTCTGTTGCGATTGGTTACCATGCATGGGCAATGCATGATGGAAGCTTTATTTATAATGACAAAGCCGATGCCTTAGGATATGTAGAAACAACTGCCGAGAATCAATTTATGGTCAAAGCCTCAGGTGGAACTGTTTTTTATTCAGATGTCGCATTAACAACCGGGGTTGAATTATTGCCCGGAGCAGGAGCTTGGTCAATACTTTCTGACCGCGAAAGAAAAGAAAATATCACCACATTAGATACAGAAGAATACTTGAATCGATTGGACGGTATTGAGGTTTATGAATGGTCATATATTGCACAAGACTCAAGTATTCGGCATATTGGCCCAATGGCACAAGATTTCTACAAAACATTTGAATTAGGCACTGATTCTACAACAATTAATTCTGGTGATTTTGATGGTGTGAATATGTTGTTGTTAAAGGCGCTGGATAATAAAATGGACGTCTTGGAATTGCAAGAAGCTGAATTAATCGAAATGCGTCAGCAACTAGAAGAGCTGAAAGCGCAACGTCATCGAATGGAGAAAATGCTTCTGTTGATGGAGCAAAAATTAGCAGTAGAGCAGGAAGTAGGACAAAATGTTTCTGAATAATTATTTGCGATTGAGCGTTTCGCGAAACTTACCTTGAGCCCGATAGATATTATCGAGGAGCTTATGTTTTTTTAACACATTCTTAATTTCAGATTGAATAGGTGGAGAAATAAAAAGAGGCTCATCCTTATCCGTCTCAATTGCATTTTTGATAATCATTAAAGGGTTCTTTACTGTCTGTTCATAAAGCCAAGTACTTCCCTGACTTGCTTCATTTCCAAAATGATCTCTATTTGCCACAAAACTAAATAAACTTGAAGCAATTTCTTCCGGCGTATTCGCGTTCATTAAAGGGTATAAATTCGAGTATTCAGCAGTATATAAGTCATCTTTTCTATAATGCAAGAGGGGCTTATTAGCAGCAAGAGACTCGTTCACTACTCCGCAGGTTAACCAACTGTTTTTAAATTGGCCACAAGAAATATCAGATAGTATTAAGCCGTACATAATTTCTTTCCTGTCCATCAAAGGCATCCATTTAACGTTTGCTTCTATTGCCAAACTTTTGATTAGATCCTTTGATGCTTTTGTGTTGATACCATAATCAAAAAGCACTAAGCGAGCATCGATTGCCGATTCTTTGATAAATTGAGAAAAGCCTTTAATTAAATGATCATTCCCCTTGTCGTGCGCGGCCATTTTACCGGTTAGATCAAAACCATTATGACGTGAATGTGAAAACACCATCAATGGAGTTTCTGATCGAATTTGTTTGAATTCATCGGCATGACTGAGCTTAAATTCTTGATCGCGACCTTCTAAATCTTCATATTGGTTAATATAGACCATTGGGCCAGAGGTGTTATAATACTTCGCCTTCGTTTTTAGCTTATTTTTGAATGGAAAGTGGATGTCATATTCATCTGGGAAGAGAATGTGGTCAATCTCTCTTATTCCAAGTGCTTGCAAACGACTGAGTGTGCCAATTTCGCGTTGCCACCAGACTCGATCTGTTTTTTTTGGTCTTTTTTGTTGAAATGGTAGCGCATAGATATCACTGCCATGTGGTATAAAAACATCTAATTTACGTCCAATTAATGTGAGAACTGCCGGAGCAATATCTGATCCAATTAAGAAATCGAAGTCGCCTAATTCGCGCTTCAACTCCAGAACCGATTCTTTTTTGTAAAGCGTAGAACGGGTAAATTTAAATGGGTAAAAATAGGTTTTGTATGAATCCTCATAGCTGTCTGCTTCAGGATGAAAATGACTCGGTTCATCCGGCATAGCGAATAGATGAGCGTCAAATCCTGCATCTCGCAGATAGCGACACAGAATAAACATCATGTTATTCATATTGCAGATGCAAGCGATCTTCATAATATTCTTCTTTTATCGAGGATATTCGAAGCTTACACCGTTCTCTTCAATAACAACTTTACCAACCTGTTTTGCAGGGTTACCGGCAATAATGGCATAATCTGGAAAGCTTTTATTAATAAATGAATTGGCTCCTACTAAACAATGTTTTCCTATTGAAACTCCCATTGTGATAATACTCTGAGGACCGATATACGAACTTTCACCTATTTCAACAGGAGCATGTTCGATGGGTAGTTTTCCAGCACTTAAGGTTTGCTTGATATTGTTGTGACTATAAATGTGCACTCCAGCAGAAATTGTACAGTGATCACCAATAATCAATCCGCCTGTACCGTCAATAATAGTCATTGGACCAATCCAAACCTTTTTTCCGACGGTCGGTTGACCGTATATATAGCTGGACTCATAAACAGAGGTGTCTTTCCCCCACTTTAATGTCTCAGCTTTATCCCAACGGTCAAATACTTCCTCTGCAAATGGCAGTTGTCTGTCAAATTGTGAACGAAAAGCAGCAGATAATTCATTGTGCAAATTATTGAGTTCATCAAATAGTTTTGCACTCTCATTATTTTTATCCAAGGCTTTTTTTCGATCCATTACATTTGCGTTTTCATCCACTCGGCTGTTCGGGCAATACCTTCTTCGAGATCAACTTTCGCCTTGAAACCTAAGATTTCTACACTTTTATCTACTGATGGGATACGCAGTGCTATGTCTGCTGATAATGCATCCTTAAAAATAATCTTAGAAGAGGATCCCAAAACACGGCAAACCGTCTGTGCTAGACCAAGTATGGTTATTACCGCACGCGAATTTCCGATATTAAAACTTTCACCGACAGCCTTGTCATTATCCAAGCATCTAAAGATACACTCTACAAAATCATCTACAAAACACCAAGCTCTAATTTGATTACCGTCGCCGTGAATGAAAATGTCTTCGTTTTTTAATGCCTTTTTAATAAAGATTTGAATGGCACCTTCACCTGTTTGTCCCGGTCCATATACGTTAAAGGGTCTAACGGTCACAACTGGAAGGTCATGTTGAGTATAATAGGCATGAGCCAAATGTTCTCCTGCTAATTTACTCACAGCATAAGTCCAACGCGCCTCTCCAGCTGATCCAGAAACTGTTTCATCTTGTTCCGACGATTTAAAAGCCATTGATCCAAAGACCTCTGAAGTAGAGAAGTCAACAAAACGATCTGAAACACCATTTCTTTTTGCTGCCTCTAATGCATTTGCAGTACCCATCATATTCACACGCATAGTATTGACCGGTTTTTTAATCACCGTATCAATGCCGGCAATTCCGGCAGTATGAATAACAACTTCCGCACCTTTCATTGTCTCATTTAATAAGTCAAAGTCAAGCACATCTCCTTTGATCACATTTATGTTTGGATGATTGGCGTAGCCACTACCAGACAATGTGTCTCTATGAAAATTATCATAAACAGTTATTTTGTTGTCTTCAATCAATCGTTGGATGAGTGTGTTTGCAATAAAGCCCGCACCACCGGTAATAAATATATTTTTTCCTTTCATTCTCGTTTAAGCTAGTTTATTCAATTCCTCCGCAATATAGGAAATATCTGCGGGGGTTAGTTTCTCATATAAGGGCAATGCAAGTCCTTGTGTAAAGGCTTTCCATGCATTTGGAAAAAGCGTCTTCGCTTGTAAACCGTATTTTTTAATGTAATAATGTTGCGCTGGGATGCATTGCGCACCGTAATTCGTGCCGATTCCTTTGGCTCTTAGGGCATCGATGATGTCATCTCTTTTTAGTGATTCATCCAATAAGACATGAAAAGTCTGCCAACTGTGTTTTCTGTTTGCAGGACTCGAGGGCAAGGTTATTTTTGAATTATTTATTTCCGATTGATATTGTTGAACAAGTAATTCCTTCTTTGCTAATATGGTATCAAAACGTTCAAATTGACTATTGACCAAAGCCGCTTGAAAATCTGTCATACGATAATTAAAACCTGCAGCAACAAATGCCGGTTTACCATTAATTTCACCGACGCCATGGTTACGCAGTGTACGACACCCTTTGTCAAATACACTATCGTTGGTTGTAATGATTCCACCTTCTCCCGATGAGATTGCTTTTCTCGGATGTAACGAAAAAGAACCAAAGTCGCCAAAGGTTCCTACATGCTGATTATTGTAGGTTGCACCCAAGGCACAAGCAGCATCTTCAATGACTGAGATGTTGTGTTTTCGCGCGAGTTCCACAATCTCTGAGATTTCACAAGGTAGACCAAATTCATGTACGGGAATTATGGCTTTCGTTTTTGGAGTGATTTTCGTTTCTATTTGCGCTAGGTCAATATTAAAAGTCTCCAAGTTTATGTCAACGAAGATCGGTGTGGCTCCTACTAATTCAACCACATTTGCAGTGGCAACATATGAAAAAGCTGGCACAATAACTTCATCTCCAGGTCCAATGCCTAGTAGACATAAAGCTATGTGCATGGTTGATGTACCATTTGAAGTTGCAATCGCATATCTGCTCTGTGTATATGAACTAATTGCGTACTCAAACTCAGCGACATTTTTACCTTGCACGAGCATTCCTGTTTCCAATACAGCTGTCACAGCAGCAATGTCTGCAGGTTGAATATCTGGACTGGCTAATGGAATAAATTTTTTCATATTATTTCACCTCCCATTTTGACTGAAAACGCACATGCGCCATTTGAAAATCGTACGTATAACCCGCTTCTTGCCCTTCACCGATTTGCATGACGGAAAAGTCCAAAACATTTTCAACAAAATCCATCGTTAATCCGTTTGTTTCATGAACGCCGATCGTTATTGAATAATTGCCAGGCTGCAATTGGTTTTTTATTTTACAATTAATCTGATTCAAACCTTCTTTTAAAGCTTGTTTTTCGGTTGAATCGTATTTATTCATCGTATGAACGATTTCAATTCCATCTCGAGTCGTGATCCGAACATCCAAAATAACGTCATTGATCGTTTGTTTTGAACTAAGTTGCATTTCTATATTGATGTCAGCCATATAGTTGACGCGATCAATTGTGTCACCGTTGGCATTAAGTAATTGAATTTTCTTGTATTTCACGATACCCGTATTCATCATTGAGGCATCTTCAGGAATTGTCCCATCAACGTCAGATTTAGTCGTAGAAACAAGATATGATTCAATGACAGCATTCATTTTTCCCTGCTGAGTGATCTGTCCTTTCTCCATTAAGAACCCTTTTTTGCAAAGCGCTTTCATAGAGGCCATATTGTGACTAACAAACAGAACTGTCCGTCCTTCACCACTAATATCTTTCATTTTACCAATGCACTTTTCTTGAAATTCAGCATCTCCAACAGCTAAAACCTCATCTACGATGAGAATTTCAGGCTCAAGGTGAGCAGCTACAGCAAATCCTAACCGCACGATCATTCCAGAGGAA
>JAURQI010000126.1 GCA_030836155.1 Crocinitomix sp. | reverse complement strand
TCTTTGGGTTACAGTATCGGCTCAAAAACCGTGCTTAATCTCTTTTATCCTCAGAAATGAAACGCAAAATCATTGCTGTCGGGTTGTGCCTAAAATAAAAACACAAGGCGTTTTGTCAAAACTGAACGGCTTCTTTTTCCAAAAGGCCATCGGCTTGGTGATTATTTGCTCTCTTTCTCCCGTTATGTCGTATGCTATTGTGAGGGATAGGTCATTCTTGTTTTGCTTGATACAGTGTTCTAATAACCGTTCATTGCGATAGGGGGTTTCGATTAGGATTTGGGCATATCCCGTCTTTTCAGCAAGTTCTGTTATTTTTTTTAGAAATGAGGAACGCTCTGGGTCTTTAATAGGAGGATATCCGTGAAAAGTAAAGCCTTGACCATTCATTCCGCTTGCTGCTAAAGCTAAAAAAATTGAACTGGGCCCAATCAGAGGTATAATCTGCGCATCAACTTGGTGTGCTGCCGCTATAAAATTTGCTCCTGGATCGGCTATACCCGGATAACCCGCTTCGGATATTAAACCGACATCATTCCCATTGTTTAATTGATCAATTGCTTCTTTCGAAAAAGAATAGTTGTTGTGCTTGTTGTATTCATAAAAGACGGAGTCATCAATCGGAAATTCCCGATCTACTTTTCTCAAATATTGCCGTGCTGTTTTAGTGCGTTCAACCACAAAATGCCTTAATCCACTAATAATTCTTTGATTAAAGTTGGGTAGCACCTTATCTAAGGTGTTTTCACTAATCGGTATGGGAATAATATAAACCTTACCCTTGCTCATGGATGCGCTTAATAACAAATTCCATTGCTTCCTCCAATAAATCAATCACATGCTGAAAACCTTCTTCTCCTCCAAAATAAGGATCAGGCACCTCAGCATTAGAACCTGGAGAAGATTCATTCAAAATCATTCTCACTTTTGCACGATCTTCTTCATTCTGAGATAAGCTCAAAATATTATCGTAGTTTGATTTGTCCATTGCATAGATTAAATCAAACTTTTTGAAATCCGATTTTACAAATTGACGTGCTCTTAAATCAGTGATATCAATTCCATTCGCCTTTGCTGTTCGAATCATTCTGGAGTCTGGAGCCTCTCCTTGATGATAAGCGGATGTTCCAGCCGAGTCTGTTTCAACAACTACCCCTTGTTCACTTGCTCTTTGTCTTAAAATCCCCTCTGCAATCGGCGATCTGCAAATATTGCCTAGACAAACCATTACCACCTTCATATCTTATTGTATTGAGCAAAAAATGCCTCTAGGAGAGGCATTTTTTTTAGTTGACATTTAATTTCTTTTCTAGATCTTCGAGATACCCTCGGAATTGCTTATCCGTTTCGGCGAGATTATTTACCGTTCGGCAGGCATGCAAAACAGTAGCGTGATCTTTACCTCCACATTGAGCTCCAATACTTGCCAATGACCATTTTGTCATCTTTTTAGCGAAGTACATAGCAATTTGTCTGGCTTGTACCACTTCTCGTTTTCTCGTTTTCGATTTTAATAATTCGATTGGCAAATTGAAATAATCACAAACAATCTTGTGAATATAATCCATAGAGACCTCACGTGCTGTGTTTTTCACAAACTTGTCGATCATCTTTTTAGCCAATTCAATGGTAATCGATTTTTTATTGAGAGAACCTTGAGCGATTAAAGACGTCAAAGCACCTTCCATTTCTCTAATATTGGTATTGATACTGTAAGCTAGATATTCTAAAACATCAGCAGGCAGATCTACACCGTTACCATAGATTTTCTTTTCTAAGATCGCTATTCGCGTTTCTAATCCCGGTGGTTGAACGTCCGCAGACAAGCCCCATTTGAAACGTGATAACAAGCGTTGCTCAATCCCCTTCATTTCAACTGGTGCTTTATCAGCTGTTAAAACCAATTGCTTACCTGTTTGATGCAGGTGATTAAAAATGTGGAAAAAGGCATCTTGTGTCTTTTCTTTCCCAGCGAAAAATTGCACATCATCAATAATGAGAACATCCATCAATTTATAAAAATTGATAAAATCATTCGTCGTATTGTTCTTGATTGAATCAATAAACTGACGTGTAAATGTTTCTGCTTGGGTATATAATACAGTTTTGTTTGGAAACTGATTCTTAATTCCAATTCCGATCGCATGTGCCAAATGCGTTTTTCCTAGACCAACGCCTCCATATATTAATAATGGATTAAATGCTGTTCCTCCGGGTTTATTTGAAACAGCAAAAGCAGCTGAGCGTGCAAGACGATTACAATCCCCTTCTACAAAATTATCGAATGAGTAGGTGGGGTTCAAATTAGAATCCACATTTACTTTTTTCAACCCTGGAATAACAAACGGGTTCCGAATAGGATTTTCGCCAATGTTTAATGGCATTGAAACCGGAGTGTTCGATAAATTTTTCTTGCTCGAAGTAGGTAATTTAACAGTGTATGGCGTTTTCTTATCTACACTTTTATCCATTATTATGGAATACTCCAACTTCGCGTCTGTGCCAATTTCTTTTTTGATGACCTTCTTCAGTAAATCAATGTAATGTTCTTCCAACCACTCATAGAAAAAGTGAGATGGCACCTGCAATGTCAAAACCTTTCCTTTGAATCGAATTGGTACAATGGGCTCAAACCAAGTTTTAAAACTTTGGAGACTCACATTGTCTTTGATCACCTTTAGGCAATCTTCCCATATCAATTCATGGTTTTTTTTATTCTTCATGCAGGTCGTGGTAATTTATACGGTTAGTTTTTCTCTATTAGGTGTTTTAACTTCTCGACAAATATTCACATAAAAAAGTTATAAAAAAAATCAATTTGATATTGTTTTTTACCTTTTTTTTTTTATTTAGGTGATCTTATCAATTTTTTACACTCAAATGTGGAATATTCTCATTACTTTTTCGAGCGCCAAAAGACAACCGAACGAATATACACAAAATGTATTTACACGAGACAAAAATTCGAATTCGCTATGGAGAAACGGACCAAATGGGCTATGTTTACTATGGTAATTACGCTCAATTTTTTGAAATAGGTCGTGTCGAAACACTACGTTCTTTGGGAGTTAGCTATCGTTCGATGGAAGAAAATGGCATCATGCTTCCCGTCATAAATTTTAATGTTAAATATATTAAACCCGCGCGGTATGATGATCTGATCACCATAAAAACAATCTTAAAAAAAGTCCCCGCAGCAAGAATTGAATTCGATTACGAAATTTTTAACGAAGTTGGTCAGTTATTAACAACTGCTCATACAGATTTAGTATTTGTCAAAAAACAAAATATGCGACCGACCGGAGCACCTGAAAATTTGATTCAAAATCTAAATGATATTCTAAACAAGACTGATCTCTAAAGATCAACTACAATTCTTCGCACGTATAAGTGAAGTTTTCAAGATCGGTTGAAAGTGCCTCGATCTCATAAAATATCTCGATTTCAAACTGGTAACCGTCCTTATTATCTTTGTATTCATCGTACTTCACGCACTCATCGCCATAGGGAGCACCATCAGCATCCAATAAAATTTGGTCATCGTAAGTTACTTTCTCTTCTTCTTCACCATCTGGCGTCTCGACAATAACCGTTTCTACATAAGAATAACGACAACGCATGCAACGCTCACAACTTACAGTAAGGGTAAGAAGAACTAATGCTGTAAAGACGAATAATCTGGACATAGTTTGTAATTTTGAGCAAAGATATTAAAACTAATGGAAAGGAAAATTATTGTAACGGGCGACAATTCAAAAACTTTGTTAATTCCTGACCTGGATGAAACATACCATTCAAAACATGGCGCTTTAAACGAAGCACGCCATGTATTTATTAGGCACGGATTAGCTGAAATTAAAAAAGAACAGGTCAATATTTTTGAATTAGGCTTTGGGACTGGCCTTAACTTACTCGTTACAATGGAATATCTTTCTAATCATCCCATTCAAGTTAATTATTCCAGTATTGAAAAATACCCATTACCCTTTTCAATCATCAAGGAAATGGGCTACGACGAGCTGATTGACTCCTCTTTTTCTAAAACTTATCTAGACGCACACGAATCTGCCTGGGAAGAAGAAGTAGCATTAACGGAGCAACTCACTTTATTAAAACAAGAGGGCGATATAAAGTCAGCATTAATGGAGAACTCCAAATTTGATTTAATATTATTTGACGCTTTCGGTCCAAGAGTTCAACCCGATTTATGGTCAGTTGATATCCTTTTTAAAATGTATTCTTCTCTAAAACTCGACGGACGACTCGTTACATACTGCGCGCAAGGTCAATTTAAAAGAAACTTAAAAGCCGCAGGATTCAAAGTGTACAATGTACCTGGACCTCCCGGTAAGCGAGAAATGACAATTGGATTAAAATAAGTATCCGATCGTGAATAACTTCTTTGAAAACTATTCTTCAACCCCGTTTACTCATCGAAAATCTGACTAATTTTGATTCAAAAATTAGCTCATGGCAGAATTATTTACGGTAGACAATCTTTTCACGCTCCTAATGCTCATATTGTTGCAAGCTGTTCTCGGCTTTGACAACCTACTCTATATTTCTCTCGAATCAAAAAAGGCGCCTGAAGGAAAAGCTTCTTTTGTGCGTAAAATGGGAATTGGAATGGCTATCGTTTTGCGAATCGGACTTTTATTCTTGCTTTTTTCGCTGATTGGACTTTTTCAAGGCAAATGGTTTGGGATTGAACTGGGAGAAGAAATTTTAGGTATGAATTCACATGGAGACGAAGTGATGATGCATAGTGTTATGGATGCCTCGTTCAATTTGCATAGCATTATTGTACTGTTCGGCGGAGGCTTTATTATATATACAGCTATTAAAGAGATCTGGCATATGATTTCACATGAAAGCTTAGGTCATGATAAAGCCTCAACTAAAAAGAAAAGAAGTGTTGCTCAAGTCATCACAATGATCGTTGTTATGAATCTTGTCTTCTCTTTTGACTCCATATTAAGTGCTATGGCATTAACCAGTCATATTCCAAGCGAATCCAGTCAACTCATTCTGATGGCGATCGCTATTATCTTGAGCGGCATCTTAATGATCGTTTTAGCGGATAAAGTCTCCGAATTCCTTCAAAAAAATAGGATGTATGAGGTTTTAGGTTTATTCGTCCTGCTCATTGTAGGCGTAATGCTTTTGACAGAAGGCGGCCATTTAGCTCATATTCAATTATTTGGAAACCCTGTTGAGCCGATGAGTAAAACAACCTTCTATTTTGTTATTGTGGTTCTGATTTTGGTTGATATTATTCAAGGTCGTTACCAAAAAAAAATTGTTGCCATTGAGCAAGCTGAGGAAGAGAAAGAATCTGCAATTGAGAATTTAAATGACCATGAATAAGGAAGAAGCTGCGTCACGAATTGCAACCTTGTCAAAGGAATTGGAGCAACATAATTATAGCTATTATGTATCGAATGCACCTACAATCAGTGATTATGAGTTTGATCAATTATTAAAAGAACTCGAAAAACTCGAAAAAGATTACCCAGAATTTGCTTTTGAAAATAGTCCAACGAAACGCGTAGGCGGAGACATTACAAAGAACTTTGAATCGGTTCAGCACGAATACCCCATGCTTTCGCTTTCAAACACCTATTCGGAAGAAGAAATCGTAGACTGGGAGAATAGGGTGCATAAGCTAGCTCCAGGTCAGCCAACTTATGTTTGTGAGCTTAAATATGATGGTGTTGCTATCGGAATTCGCTATGAGGGTGGTGTCTTAAAACAGGCCGTAACTCGAGGTGACGGCACAAAAGGTGAAGCAGTAACTGCAAATGTCAGAACGATTCGAACTATTCCTTTAAAGTTAAAAGGGAACTTCCCACACAAGTTTGAAATTCGCGGAGAAATCTTTTTTCCGTTAGACCATTTTAATGCACTTAACGAAAAACGGGCTGAGAATGGAGACGAACTTTATGCAAATCCGAGAAATACAGCATCTGGAACACTTAAATTACAAGACTCAGCTATAGTTGCAGAACGAAAATTAGATTGCTATTTATATGGCGTGTACGGAGAAAAAATTGGAGCCGAAAGCCACTCGCAAGCCGTTAAAATGGCCGGTGATTGGGGATTCAAAATTCCGAATGCATCGAAAAAAATGATTCGTCAATGTCAAAGTATTGATGAAATAATGGATTTCATTCATTATTGGGATGAAGAAAGAAAAAATTTGCCTTTTGAAATAGACGGCATCGTTATAAAAGTCGACGACTATCGTACGCAAGATGAACTAGGCTTCACCTCAAAAAGTCCACGTTGGGCAATTGCTTACAAATTTAAGGCCGAGCAAGTTCAGACAAAACTGAACGAAGTAACCTATCAAGTTGGAAGAACCGGAGCAATAACACCCGTTGCCAATTTAACTCCTGTTCTACTGGCTGGAACTACTGTTAAACGTGCATCCCTCCACAATGCAGACCAAATTGAGAAGTTAGATTTGCATGAAGGAGATACGGTATATGTTGAAAAGGGTGGAGAAATCATACCCAAGATAGTTGGCGTTAACCAATCACTCAGAGAACCCTCAAGTTCAGTGATTGCCTTTATTAAGCTTTGTTCTGAATGCGAAACGGAATTAGTAAGAAAAGAAGGAGAAGCACAACATTATTGTCCAAACGCCAATGGATGTCCGCCTCAAATTAAAGGTCGAATTGAACATTTCATTTCTAGGAAAGCCATGGATATCGATGGCTTAGGACCAGAAACAATCGATTTATTATTTCAAGAAGGTCTTATTCACAATTATGCGGACCTATATTCTTTAACCTTCGATCAAATCGTTAGCCTAGAAAGAATGGCTGACAAGTCTGCAAATAATGCAATAGCGAGTATAAAAGCATCAAAAGAAATTCCATTTGAGAGCATTTTATTCGCTTTAGGAATCAGATATGTTGGTGAAACCGTTGCAAAAAAATTAGCGCGTCACTTTAAACAGATTGATGCGCTCATTGATGCTAATTTTGATACCCTGATTGGCGTAGATGAAATTGGAGAAAAAATCGCAATCAGCATTCAACAATTTTTCTTGGAAGAAGAAAACCGTGAATTGGTTGAACGACTTAAACAAGCGGGATTGAGATTTGAAATTGAAGAAGCAGAAAATAGTTCCGATTTATTGCAAGCCAAAACCTTTGTTATTTCAGGCGTATTTGAAAAAGTCAGTCGCAAGGCGTTAAAGGATCTAATCGAATTAAATGGTGGTAAAAATATCGGATCGATTTCGAAAAAAACGGACTATCTTGTTGCTGGCGCGAACATGGGGCCTGCAAAATTAGAGAAAGCGAATAAATTAGAAGTGCAAATTATTTCAGAAGATCAATTCTTAGCAATGATTAATTATGAAATCGGATAAAATATGAAGCGATTTTTAACACAGCGACTATTACGCAAAAAAATAGCCAAAAGAACAGCCAGGCTCTTATCACCAGAAAAAGTGAATAGCCTCTTGTATATCGCTGACGAAAATCCGGTTCACTTTAAAGAAGAAATTCAGCGACAATTCCCCCATGCGCAAATTTCATTTCTCTACCCTCGAAAAGATAAAAATTCGGATGCACCGCAAGGGCATTACGATTATCATAATGCTGATTTGAATTTAACAGGAAAAATCAAAAGTGATAAATTAAACGAAGTGTTGCGCACTCGTTTTGATTTGATTTTAGATTTGTCTGACCGGAACCCAATTGGTGATTTTCTGTTTCGACAATTAGAATATGGTTTTTCCATTGGATGCTCGATTAAAGACCAAGAAGAAAAGCACGATTTGATAATCAGAGGTAGCGGTGACGAATTAGCATGCATACATGCGGCAAATACACAATTAACACTTTTAAATCAACATGAAAAAAAGTAATTTAAGTGGATTAGGTGTTGCGATGGTAACCCCATTCACAGAAGACAAAGCAATAGATTGGGATGCGTTAAAAAAACTAACGCATTTTCTAATTGACGGCGGAGTTGATTATTTGGTCGTGCAAGGCACGACTGGTGAGTCTCCCACGATTTCACAAGAAGAAAAGCAAAAAATATTAGATACGGTCATTACAGAAAACGCTGGTCGCTTGCCCATTGTTTTTGGTATCGGCGGTAATGCAACAGCCAATGTTGTAAACGCTTTAAAAACCTTCAAGTTAGATGGAGTTGATGCGATATTATCAGCTTCGCCTTATTATAATAAACCGACTCAAGAAGGAATTTACGCTCATTATAAACATCTTGCAGAGAATACAAACTTGCCAATCATCCTATATAACGTGCCGGGGCGAACAGCTTCGAATATTGCCGCGACAACCACATTACGATTGGCAAATGATTTTGATAATATTATCGCTATCAAAGAAGCTTCGGGTGATATGGAGCAAATAATGCATATTATCAATGAACGACCGGACAACTTTTTAGTAATCTCTGGAGATGATGCCATTACTTGGCCCATTATTGCCGCTGGTGGAGATGGGGTAATTTCAGTTGTTGGAAACGGATTTCCTACAGAATTTAAGGCAGTGGTTGAAGCTGGCCTAAATGGTGATATGCCAGCTGCAAATTTGGCCCATTATAAACTTTTTCCGATTATCTCACTGCTCTTTGCTGAGGGAAACCCTGGAGGTATCAAAGAAGTTCTTGCTCATCGAAAAATAATGGGTACTGCGATGCGTTTGCCACTTGTAAATGTATCAGATGGCCTGAAAGAAGCGCTAATTCTGTCTACTAATAAGATCTTGAGATAGTTTAATTAGCTCATTTTCAAGTATTTTTTACTTTTCCATTCCGTTTTGACATGCCGATCCCAAAACGGAATAACTACCGTGCTTTCAATTAAAATCAAACTTGATATAACACTTAAGCTTGTACCTCTTTGTGGTATTGGTTTATAATTATATAAAAAATTGTATATTTGAGCCACTAGATTTAACTGATACTCTAATGAATAGAAAAAAAATCCTTTCACACGCCTTTATTGGCGCCAGCACCATATTATTGTTGAGCTGCGGCGGAGACAATGAAGGTAGCGAACTAACGAATATTGACATTACTGATTCAGTGGATACCGAGGCGATTGATACGTCGGGTATGTCTGATATGGTTTTAGAATATTCAGTGCCAACACCTAACGAACTTTTCGAAATTGTAAAAGCACAAGGCGGCGAAAAGCAAATGGACCTTGTTAACGCATTAGAAAACGCTGAAAATTACGTTGACCAAAAGTCAAAAGCAATCAACTTTGGAGTTTATTCTGCAGATGTAGCGTATCTCAGCTGCTTTGGAATTGGAACTGATTTCTTGAAATATTTCAAGAAGATTGAAGAATTGGGAGATGATCTTGGTATTTCAGGAGCTTTTAACGAAGACGTGATGGATCGCATCGAAAATAACGAAGGTGATAGTGATTCACTTTTTGCGATTTCTAACGATACGTATTATGAAAGCTATTCGTACCTAGAAGAAAACGAAAAAGGAGTTGAATTGTCGCTGATCATGGCCGGAGGTTATGTGGAAAGCCTTTATATCATTGCAAATTTAGTCACTGAATACAAAGACAATGATCCTATTGTTAACAAGATTGGTGATCAACGTGTAGTATTGGAGAGCTTGATTGATTTCATCAGCGCTTATATGGATGACACGTCTGTAGAAGAAGTGGCAGGAGATTTGATGGATCTATTAGCAGTATTCGAAGAGAATATGGAATTTGAGGAATCAGATGCTAACGTTTCTAATAACGAAAGTGGAACGCTTGTATTGACAGGAGGAGGTTCATACACAATGAATGAAGCTGCCTACAATGCAATCAAAACCAAAGCAACTGAACTAAGAGATAAATACACCAAATAATCGATTATGAGAAGAATAGTATTAGCCGGAATAGGTATTTGTAGTCTGATCGTTATTCAGGCTTTCGCACAATGTCAAAAAACGCATTTGCTTGCACAAGGCCAATTTGGTAAAGAAGACAAAGGACAATTTTGGAATTTAAATAACCAATCTAAAAGTGGCGCTTTTGAAAAAGGCAAAACGTATGAAATGACCTTCATAGCTTATGAAGGATATGAGTATCGTGTTGCAACTACAACCGATGTTGAAAGTGCAGCTAATGTTAATTTTGAATTAGCGCATGACGTTATCGTTCGTGTGAAAGATGGAAATGGTCGTATGGATATCAAGCGTCAACGCGAAACTATTTTCGATAACACAGCTGAAGGAATGGAACAATACGTTGTTTTCTCAACTGATAAAACACAAAAATTCTATGTAACGGTAAGTGTTCCTGCAACTGGAAGTAGCAGCGATCGTAAACTAACCAATACTGACCGTGTTTGTATGGGTGTTGCGATATTTCACCGTAAAACAGAGAGACTCGGATTTTAATCCAATTGAATAATCGAATTTGAACCGTCCTTTTCATCCCCCCCACCCTTTCAACGGGATTGGGAATAGGGTATGAAAAGGACGGTTTTTTATTATTAACTATGCCATTTACCTCAGAAAAAATTAATCGACTGAACGATTGTTTGCAATCGGCAGGACAAATTGTAATTACTGCTCACAAATCACCGGATGGTGATAGTGTCGGCAGTTCATTGGCACTTTACCATTATTTGATACAAGAACACGACAATGTCATTATCTGTCATCCAGATAAGGCTCCTGACTTTCTGCACTGGATGAAAGGATATGATCAAATTCAAACTTGGGAAGAAAATCGTGAAGAGGTAACTCGAGCAATGAATGATGCGGATGTCATATTTTGTCTTGATTATAATGCTCCCGGAAGAATTGGTCAAATGGACCCGCTTTTAGGCAGAGCCAAAGCCACTAAAGTAATGATCGACCATCACAGAGATCCAGTATCCGAATTTGTGGATATCATGTTTTCTGACCCCGCAATTTGCTCAACGGCTCAACTCATTTTTGAATTGATCAATGCTAGAAGCGATTTATTCAAACTTAATGACGCCATTAGTGAAGCTATTTATACGGGCTTAATCACCGATACTGGTTCATTTCGTTTTTCTTCGGTGACTCCTCGAACACATGAAATAGCAGCTTATCTGATCCATAAAGGTTTGCATCATTCACGTGTACACGAACTTATTTTCGATAATAATACCGAGAATAGAATTCGCCTTACGAGTTACGCAATGCTCGAAAAACTCGTTGTAAAGGACGAATACAAAACCGCCTATGTTTCTCTAACACTTGATGAACAAGCTCGGTTTTCGGCAAAAAAAGGTGATACAGAAGGATTAGTGAATAAGGCTCTTGCTTTACAAGGAGTGCAAATGGCTGTATTTTTTAAAGAGGCAGATGGATTGATAAAAATCTCTTTTCGCTCAAGCGGAACGATTCCTGTCAATGACATCGCTAGAAATCATTTTAGTGGTGGAGGACACAAAAATGCCTCTGGTGGAAAACATGTTGGTTCTATAACTGAGGCTATTGAAAAATTCGTAACCATTTTGCCTAAATTCGTTGAAGAAAACAAAGTACATTTCACTGCATGAAACTTAAACACAGCATCCTATTCTTTAGTTTAGCACTCTTTGCATGCGCAGGTGATGAAGGAGAAATGATTGTCAATGACCCTAACTGGACAAAAGATGAATCCATTGAAATGAATGCACAATTCTCGGCAGATGAGCAAGCTGAGATTGAGCTGTATCTATCCACCCATCAAGATTGGAAAATGACGGAAACAGGAACGGGCTTGCGCTATATGGTCTATCATAAAAGTGATGCTATTGACTCTGCTCGCGTTGGAGACGTTGTGTATGTTGATTTTGAGATTTCCTTATTATCAGGTGAGATCTGTTATACTTCTGATGAAAATGGTGCTGAATCCTTTATGGTTGAGAAATCAGATATTGAAAGTGGATTGCATGAAGGCGTGCAATTTCTAACTCCAGGAGATAAAGCAAAGTTTATTATTCCGAGCCATGCTGCTCATGGCTTAATCGGAGATACGGATAAAATCCCACCCCTCTCCCCTGTTATATACGATATAGAACTATTAAAAATAGAGCGTCCATGATGTTTCGAAACCTGTTTATATTAACTACCATTATTCTACTTTCCGCATGTTCTGGGGAAGAAAACACCAGTAATGGATCCAATGATGGTATTAATGCAAATGATACTACAGCTGATCAAAATGAAACTGTCGACTCAACTGTTACTGACCAACCTTTTAGTTTACTGAAGGACACTATAAACGGTCAAATTAATGAAATGGTCTTTCAACGTGAGGATGGACTTCGTATTGAATGGAAAAGAAAAAACGATGATCCGATTTTACTCAATGAAGTAGTAATGGTCAATTATGAGGCTAGAGTTGCCGGCGGAGAGGTCTATGATTCAAATAATGAAACAGGTGATCCCCTCCCGTTAAAAACTAATATTGGCATGATGGTACCTGGTTTTGAACAAGGTCTTTTAAAAATGAACGTAGGTGATAAAGGCCGTATTATGATTCCAATGGCTCTTGGCTATGGCGAAACAGGATATCCCGGATTAGTTCCTCCTGAAGCTGATTTAATTATTGAAATTGAGATCGTAGAACGCATTACGCCAATTATCTTAGAAGAAGGAGTTAAAGTGTATCGATGGAAAACCAATAATCAAGGTTTAGTTCCAGAAAAAGGGCAAACCATAGCATTTGATTACTTTGCTTACAAGAAAGGAGAAAAAGCGGGGATGTACGATAATTCATTTCAAAACAGTCAACCATTTAGCTTCGATTTTCAAAATGATAACGTTGTTGACGGCCTGCATCAGGGCATGAGTGTTCTCAAACAAGCTGAAAAAGCATTTATCGAAATACCATCGGCACTGGCTTATGGTGGTAAAGGTCTTGTTGATTTAGTACCGAAGAATACGGACATTGTTTATGATGTTCGCATCAGTAGTATCGATTAATTGTTATTTTTTTTGTTTCTGGGCAACCTTCTTAAATCCCCTGTGTAATTAGGTCAGATTGTCGTTGAAATGCGCAACACTTTTGACAAATAGTCAACCATTATAGTTGAATAGGAGTCTATAGTAAAACACCTTCAAACAATAGCTGACCTAAACGTTTGAGACAAATTGTCTGTAGAATTGAATAACGAAAGACTAAAACGTAAGTTTATTAAAGGAGACAAAAAAGCCTTTGATAGAATCTATGCGGATTATTCTGCCGCTATGTACACCATTTGTATGCGGTACACTAAAATCAAGACGCGGCAGCAGACATTCTACAGAATGCTTTTATAAAGATCTACCAAAAGCGTGAACTGTTTGACCCTAGTCTAGTTACGAGCTTGGTGGTTGGATAAAGCGTATAGTGATCAATGAAGCAATTAACGCTTATCGACAATCTAAAAAATTTGAATTTGTAGAAGATGACAGCTATTTCGAGGCTGAAGATGACGGTTTGATGATCGATCTAGATGAAGGAATTGATCTCAAAAAGATATTGCAGGAAGTGTTGGATGAAATGCCTGATGGCTACCGCACAATCTTCAATCTATACGTTTTCGAAAATCTCAAACACAGAGAAATAGCAGACTTTCTGAATATTTCAGAAAACACATCTAAAACACAATTAGCCAAAGCAAGGAGGCTGATTAAAACAAAATTACAAGAAAGAAATATAACCAGAAGCACCGTTACCAATGAGTAAGGAATTTAAAAATATCGACGACCTTTTTAGGTCGGAGTTAGGCGGTAATACGCAAAAGGCGCCCGAATTCGTCAAGGACAATATTGATGCTGCCCTTGGTTTTAATAAACGCCGTTATGGCTGGCTTTTTACAGGTCTTTTTGTAGGTATTATTGTCTTAACAATAGGAATAGTTTGGTTGATGAATGATTCATCATTCAAGCAGTTAGCACACACAAAATTAGACTCAATCGGTCAGGAAAAGGATCAACGTTTACTTCAGACGTATGATACCAAATTTGATCTTGAATCAAACTTATCGACTGACTTATTAGATGATGGAGATCTTTCATCACCATCAAGCATGACTGATCAGCTAGATCAGACTGACCTAAATAATAATACGACCGTAAATCATCAAACAAAAATACAAGAATAAATGGAGCAATCATTCCTGATATTCAGGTGGATAAAACGAAAAATAAAAAAGCAATCGATCAAGGAGATGGAATAGTTATAACGACCACCCAAGCAGAAATAGTTCTTAAAGAAAGAGACCAGGGAAATTCAAATGAAGAACTTATGACCGAAGGGCTGGACACTGGCAATCAAGAAACAGATTTGGAATTAGCCCCTACCGATGAAGAAACGGAGCAAAAAACGGAAGACAAACCGATCAATACAAAGCTTTCAAATGGAGACACTGACAATTCAATGAGTGATCCTAGTAATGATCAGAAAAGCACTTCAGAAGATCAGGTAAACGTAGTCAAACAAAACCAATCGGATACTGACACGACTGAAATTGAAGCATCGCTTGAAGTTCCCCTTGCTCATAACACCGTTACTGATCCTAGTACTCCAGACTCCACAATCAACAACGCTCCCATTGAATCTAAACCTGACGCATACAAACCGTGGATGCTAAGTCTATCTTCAGGAATCACAAAGGCTAGAACAAAATACACCTCTACTGACATGATAGAAGAAACGTATTATAACAATGCCATTACGGATGGTTTTAAGATGGCAATTCAATGCAGACTTGACCTATCGTTTGCCCAAAGGTCTGACATTTGGAACTGGATTTGGTTATACGCAATTGAACGCTAGCTTCGACTATCCATTAAACGGTATGAGTATTGACACGTCTTCTTTTTATGATTATGAGTACGACTACGAGCTCATTTACGACACTTATTTATCTACAACTATCGACAGTTCTGAATTTGTATGGGAAGTTGAATATGTTTCAGATTCTACAGCCTATGTTGTAGACAGTACGTTGGTGACAACGATTGATACAAATACAACGACCAATACCTACACTGGCCGAAATAAAGTTGGATATTTTCAAATTCCGGTTTCAATTGGAACACAAATGCAGTTTGGAAAATTTCAATTAGATCTATTTGCCCAGACGCGCTTTAATTTCTTGATACAAAGCAATGGATCACTTATTCAAGATAATTCGCTATTTAATTATACCACGTCAGATGGAATTTACCGTCCTTTTTACATGGACGTTATGCTCGGAATGCGTTTACATTACGCCTTATTTGATCGATTGTATATTAATGCTAATTTCCAATATCGTCCAGTTATTGGCAGCGCTTATCAATCCACTACATTGACGAAGTCATTTGACTATTTCCATTCGGATGTAGGATTAAGTTGGAGGTTCTAGTTAGCCGTAAACATGATTTAAAATAAACCTTTTTTATCCTCCGTGATACCTTTTTTATCTTGAGCCGATCTTCGGCCATAATAAAAACCAACGGCAAATATTGCAATACCGATTAATGTTTGAATCCAGAATTTTAACATTAGACCAACCACAAAAAGAATAGCGATTATCGCCCCAACAATGAGGATCCATCTTTTATTTTCTTTTGTCAGTTCCATATTATAAACCGGTTAGCTCTTTTACTTTATCAATAGCTTGAGGCAGTCCGTCAGCGTTTTTACCACCAGCCGTTGCGAAGAATGGCTGTCCACCTCCACCACCTTGTATGAGTTTTGCTGCTTCCCGAACAAGGTTACCTGCGTGCCAGTCTTTGTCTTTTGCTAATTCATCTGAAATAATAATACTTAACGTTGCCTTACCCTCAGCTTTACCTCCAATAACACCTAATAAATTAGGTTGGGCTTGTTTCAATTGGAAACACAAATCACGTATCGATCCTCCGTCCAAATCTAAAATTTCAGACACAAAGGCTACGCCACCTTTATCCTCTACTTTATTTAATAAATCTACTCTAATCTGTTTGACTTGATCTTTTTTAAGAGACTCTAATTCCTTGGTTAGACTGGCGTTTTTCTCTATGATTTCCTCTACTGCTTTTGCCGGATCCTTCGGCTTTTTAAGGATATCCATCACCGCCTCAAACTGATCTAATTTAGATTTAAAATAAGACATGGCCGTGTCTGCTGTAATCGCTTCAATTCTTCGAATACCCGAAGCGACCGAACCTTCTGAAGTAATTTTAATCGTACGGATATCACCTGTTTTTTCAACATGCGTTCCTCCACATAATTCGACTGATTCACCGAATTGAATCACACGAACCAGATCTCCATACTTTTCACCAAAGAGCATCATTGCTCCCATGTCCTCAGCAACATTCATAGGGACAGCACGCTTCTCATTCAACGGAATATTAGCCTGAATATCCTCATTTACTCGGTTTTCAATCTCCTGAATTTCTTCGGCAGTAACTTTAGAAAAATGTGAGAAATCGAATCGCAAATACTTATCGTTAACTAATGAGCCCTTTTGCTCTACATGCGTTCCCAACACTTCTCTTAAAGCATGATGCAAAAGGTGAGTTGCTGTGTGATTCGCTTCCGTTAACGTTCTTTTTGATCGATTGACTACCGCCTTAAAATCCGATAATGGATTCTTTGGTAATTCCTTGACCATATGAACGATCAAATTATTCTCTTTCTTCGTGTCAAAAATGACTACCTTCTCCGTATCCGACTCAATCCATCCAGAATCACCAACTTGACCGCCTCCTTCTGGATAAAATGGTGTAATATTAAACACTAGTTGATAAAACGTTTTCCCCTTCTGCTCTACCTTTCTATGTTTAACAAGCTGAACGGGAGTTTCTGTAAAATCATATCCAATAAACTCCTCTTCGTCATCTTCTCTCAAAACCAACCAATCATCTGAAGAAATAGAAGTCGCTTTTCGTGCAATTGCACGTGCTTCGTCTTTTGCGGCATTAAATCCTTCAATATCGATATCCAAACCATTCTCACGGGCAATTAGTGCCGTTAAATCATCTGGAAAACCAAAAGTATCACTCAGTTTAAAGACGTCTTTTCCATCAATAATTTTCTGACCAGCAGCCTTTACTTTGGTCATTAACTCATCCAGTAATTTTAGCCCCGTTTCTAAGGTTCTGTAAAAGCTAACTTCTTCTTCCTTAATCACCTTTTCAATCAACTCTTTTTGCGCTTCAAGCTCTTTAAAACCAGCTCCCATCTCTTTGGCTAGCGGCTTCGTTAAGCTATATAAAAATGGCTCTTTCAGATCCAATACTTGATAGCCATAACGCACCGCTCTTCTCAAAATACGACGGATCACATAGCCGGCTTTATTGTTCGAAGGCAATTGTCCATCTGCAATTGAAAATGCGATTGCACGAATATGATCCGAGATGACTCGCATAGCAATATCTGTCGCTTCATTTTCGCCATATTTTAATCCAGACTGTGCTTCCAGTTGCTTAATAAGTGCTTGAAAAACATCTGTATCATAATTCGATTGTTTTCCTTGTAGTACCATCGCTAAACGCTCCAAGCCCATACCTGTATCCACATGAGTGGCAGGCAATTTCTCTAAGCTCTGATCCGCTTTACGGTTAAACTGCATAAAAACCAAATTCCACACCTCGATCACCTGCGGATGGTCTTGGTTGACGAGTGATTTCCCATCTATTTTTTGACGGTCGGCCTCATCTCTTAAATCAACATGAATTGCAGAACATGGCCCACATGGACCAGTTTCCCCCATCTCCCAAAAATTATCTTTTCGATCAGCTAAAAGAATTCGATCTTCGGCAATATGTTTTTTCCAAATATTAATCGCCTCACTATCTGCCGCTAAACCATCATTCTTGTCTCCTTCAAAAACGGTAACATATAACCGGTCAACATCTAATTTGTAAACATCGGTTAACAATTCCCAGGCCCAATCAATGGCCTCCTCCTTAAAATAGTCACCGAAAGACCAATTACCAAGCATTTCGAACATGGTATGATGATAAGTATCTACCCCTACTTCTTCCAGATCGTTATGCTTTCCTGAAACACGCAAACATTTCTGCGTATTGGCAACACGTTTATCCTTGGCCTCATTATATCCCAAGAAAAAATCTTTAAACTGGTTCATACCAGCATTCGTGAACATTAAAGTGGGGTCATTCTTCACTACCATTGGTGCTGAAGAAACTATTTTGTGTCCCTTTTTTTCAAAAAAATCGAGAAATGACTGCCGTATTTCGTTGGTTTTCATCTAACTACTCTGTTAACATTTGTTAATACAATTGCAAAGTTACCTGATTTGCGTAAATTTGCGCAATCGAAAATACGATTTTTCCTTTAGGATTTTCCTGAGGAAGCCGTAAAGAAGAATACAGTTTTATGAAACGACAAAAATTTAGATATAATCCAGAGACGCTTGCATACGAAAAAGTGGAGCTATCGTGGCGCGAGCATGTATTGCGTTCTATACTGGTTGTTGCACCCGCTGTGGTTCTCGGTTTTGGTTTTTATTTACTCTTCTCTTCGGTATTCACTTCTCCAAAAGAATTATCCCTGGAACGTGAAAATATTCAATTGAAAAAACAACTCGATGATATGAACGACGAGTTGACTTTACTTTCTTCTGTAGCGATGGATTTGGAAAAAAGAGATAATGAGATTTATCGTGTCATTTTTAATGCGGAGCCTTTCCCAGATCAAATGCGCTTACTAGGAACAGGGGGGTCAGACGAATATGAAGAACTCAGAAACCTAACTTATTCTGATCGTATCATCGATAATAAGCAACGTATTAAAGAATTAGAGAAACGCTTTTACGCGCAATCTATTTCATTTGACGAGGTAATCAAATTAGCTCGTGAAAAAGAAAAAATGTTGGCAAGCATTCCTGCTATTCAGCCCGTTTCTAACATGGACTTAACACGAATCGCTTCAGGTTATGGATGGCGTATCGATCCGATTTACAAAACAAAAAAAATGCACTGGGGTCTTGATTTTACAGCCGAAACAGGAACAAATGTTTATGCGACTGGTAACGGTGTCATTAAGACCATCGAGCAAAAAAAATGGGGCTATGGTAATTCAATCATAATCGATCACGGATTTGGTTATGTTTCTCGATATGCTCACCTAAGCGCTTTTGATGTCGAAGAAGGTGATACCGTTGTTCGTGGTCAGATTATTGGAAAAGTAGGGAGCACCGGTAAATCAACTGCGCCGCACTTGCATTACGAGATTGAAAAGAATGGGAAGAAGATTGATCCGATTCATTTCTTTCACTCAGACATCTCTGAAGACGAATACGAACGTCTTTTAGAAATGGCAAATAATGCGAATCAAGCTTTTGATTAGGACACTTATCCTGTTTTGGGTATCTTTGCCTCCTAGCCAACATTTCTATGAAGCATATTTTCCTCTTTTTATCACTTAGTTTATATTCACTCGCTTTTGCTCAAGTACCCGCTTATTACGATGGAGTTGACTTAGGCCTGACGGGCATTGCTTTGAGAGATGAATTAGGAGATCATGTCACTTCAACGCATACCTCTCCGAGCGCATATAGTGAAGTTTGGGATATTCTTAAGGTAGGTGATTTAGATCCAACAAATGCCTCGAATGTTCTTTTGATATACGGATATAATGATGATGATGGATCTGTCATCAACGATAGAACTCGTGATAAAGATGCTAACGGTGGTAGTATTGGTGAATGGAATCGCGAACACGTCTTTCCTAAATCTTTGGGAGAACCTGATTTGGGGACAAGTGGTCCAGGTTCTGACCCTCATAATTTACATGCCTCGGACGTTCAAATGAATGGCAATCGTTCCAATCGAATGTTTGCCGATGCCACTGGAGATGCTGGAACAATCGGAACACATTGGTATCCTGGAGATGAGTGGAAAGGTGATGCTGCAAGAATCATCATGTACATGTACATTCGTTATGAAACGCGCTGCAAACCGAGTTCGGTTGCATTTGGCTCAACCAATGCGATCGATCCTGAAATGGTAAATATTTTATTAGATTGGAATATTGAAGATCCCGTTTCAGAGCATGAAGACAATCGTAACGATGCTATTTATAGTTCAATTGGTAATCGAAATCCATTTATTGACAACCCATATTTTGCCACATTAATTTGGGGAGGAGAATCTGCCGAGGATCGTTGGGATGGATTATCAATTGGCAGCAACCCGTCTTATTTATTTACACTTTATCCGCAACCTATTCAAGGTTCAGCACTCAACATTGAAGGAGATATCCATACCGTTCAACTTATTGAAATTTGTGACCTAAATGGTCAAACCGTTTTATCAGAAACCCCTTGGCAATTATCAGACAAAATAACCATAGAAATTGAAGACTTGCCTTCAGGGATTTATATTCTCAAAATCAATGCAGAAGCAATTATTTTAACACGCAAAATCATTGTCCTTTGAAACGGAAAATTCGCTTAATCTGGGATTTTTACGGCGGTGACGCCCTAAAAACGGCAGAGCATCACGAAGTGCATCTCAAACAGTTTATGCTCAAAGAGGCGATTGGCTATGACTTGACGGGAACGGAAGAAACACAAGAAATGCATGCCATTGCGTATATGACTGTGGACGAAGAACATGTAACTGTTTTAAGAGATGCTTTACGTCCGAATCGTGCTTTCGTTGATCGTACGTTTGATGAACAATAAAACCTCGCTTCTTAATACGTTAAAATAGGATTGGTCAATTTTTCGCGACCGATGGTTGTTTCTCCACCATGCCCGCAAAAAACAACTGTTTCTTCTGGTAAGGCAAACATCTTCTCAATAATGGTCTTTTTTAAGGTCGGTAAATCACCACCTGGAAGATCATAACGTCCAAAACTACCCTCAAAAAGAATATCTCCGTTAATGACAAAACCATCCGCTGGACTATAAAAAGCGACATGACCCGGAGCATGACCTGGTCCATGAATCACCTCTAATCGAGATTGTCCAAAAGTGACATCTATACCTTCTTCTAGAAACCTGGTTGGCTCTGGTGATAATTCATAACCTTGGATACCATACATCATACACGCTTTTGGAACAAGCGTTAGCGTCGGTAAATCCAATTCATGTGCTTCTAGTTCTAATTTGTACTTTTTGCTTACATAATAATTTCCAAAAACATGATCTACATGACAATGCGTATTGAGTAAACGAACCGGTTTTAATCCCTCCTGCACAATAAATTCAGTCAATTGAGTTTTCTCAATTGCTTGAACACATCCCGGATCGATAATCACACATTCTTTCGTTTCGTCAAACAAAACATATGTGTTCTCGCTGAACGGATTAAATGTGAATTTCTTTACCTGTATCATTGTCCTATTTTTTTGTTTGGCAAATTTAAGGTAGATTTTTGGATCAGGCCAGAATTTAGCGCGATTCGATCTCGTTTCATTTATTCCTCCGCAAGAATTGCAGGACAACGATTATTTGTATCTTTACACATTATACGAGGATGCGTTTAAACGTTAACACCATATTGCTCTTTGCCGCTATCTTGTTGCTTTCTCCGCAAAAGACAATGGCTCAATTCTATCAAGGATCGATTCAAGAATTTGGTAAAAATCGTGTACAATACAATACTTTCGCTTGGAAATCGCACAATTACAAGCGTTTTAAGATCTACTACAGTGGTATAAATGAAGACATCGCAACCTATGTTGCTCGGAGCATGCACCATTATTTAAAGCGTGCGGAAGTATTATTGGATTACAGTATTCCTGAAAAACTGGAAGTCATTGTTTATCAAAGTCAAGCCAAATATCGTCAGAGTAATTTAGGCCTAAATAATGACGAACAATCCAATGTCGGTGGTACGACGCGAATAGAGGGGTCAAAAATCTTCGTGTATTATGAAGGTGACCATCAATCATTTAATAATAATATCAAAGCAGCAGTATACGAAGTATTACTGAAGCACCTTTTCTATGGTGGCGATTGGAAAGATCAATTAAAATCATCTGTAAATTCTGGTATGCCTTTATGGTTAGAGGAAGGCTTGATCCGCTATTTTGTACTTGATTGGGATGCGGAAACCGAAAGTCAGGTCAAAGATTTAATTCTAACGAGAAGAATTGATCGTTTTAACAACCTTACAGCAGAAGAAAAGCGCTACGCTGGACATGCAGTCTGGAACTATATTGCAGAAACCCATGGTCCGAGCATCATTCCCAATATCTTATATGTGACCAGAGTTTCTAAGAATGTAGAGCGGGGATTCTTCTCTTTATTGGGTATGGATTTTAATAAACTCTCTCGTAACTATATCTCATTCTATCGCGCACGATATGTTAAAGAATATGAAAATCAGTCAGAGCCAACTGGTGAAGTTGTTGATTATAAGATCAAGAAAGAGTCGCATTATTATAATGTGAAACTCAGTCCAGATGAGCAACACATCGCTTATGTTGAAAATCAATTGGGACGATATCGGGTGAAGATCTACGATAAAATTTCGGGGAAAACAAAAAAGATTTATGCGGCCGAGCCGAAGATGGAGAGGATTCAAGATCACTCCTACCCGACTATTGGATGGCACCCTAGCAGTAATGGCTTAGCTTTTTTTACTGAGCGCAAAGGAGAACTCATCCTCTGTATTTATGACCTGACAACTAAAAAGACGACTGAAAAAACAATTAAAAATCTTGACAAAGTTCTTGACTTTAGCTTTTCACCTGACGGAAAAAAAATGATTTTATCTGGAGTGGTTAAAGGTCAGTCTGATCTCTACCTCTATGATGTATTAGGAAATTCTAAAGAACAAATCACGAACGACATTTATGATGATCTTTATCCTCAGTTCACGGATGCAGGACGCAAGGTTATATTTGCCTCAAACCGATTGAGTGATACCATTTTCAAGAAACCCAATATTGATTATTTTGATCGAAAGAATGACATCTTCATTTATAACCTAAAGGAAAAGGATCGTACCTATAAATTTTTAGAACGAATTACTGATACTCCTGATGAAAATGAAATTCAACCTTTTCAATTAAAAGGAGACGAATACGTCTATTTGAGTGATAAGAATGGATTGTATAATCGATATATCGCATTAAAAGACAGTGTAATTAGCTTTATCGATACGGTTATTCATTATCGAAAAACGGTAACGGTTGCACCACAAACCAATTATGTAACGAGCATTATTGAACAGGATTTATTGGCGAATGGACAAATGCTCTCTGTTGTCTATCAAAACAGTAAATACAAATTTTTGGAGAGTACCGCAAATGATCAACGTTTGGAGAATATTTGGAACACAACTTATATTGAAAAACGCAGAAAGAAAGCGGAGAAACAACAAAAGCACCAGAGCCTTGACAATGACACGATTCAAGCAGAAAACCACCTTTACCAAAAGGAAATCGTTTTTATTGGAGGAGACATTCAGGACAATTTAAATCGAGAAAATATTGATTCTGCGGGGACGGTTGTGCAAAAACCATTTGAACCACCTCCATACCAAATCTACAAGATCAACTTTGCAAAAGATTATGTCTTATCCCAGTTTGACAACAACTTTTTATTTCCAAACTATCAGCCTTATTCAGGACCAGGATCTGTTTATTTTAACCCAGGCGCGTGTGCCTTATTTAAAATAGGCGCTAGTGATTTATTTGATGATTATAAACTCATGGGAGGTGTGCGCGTGCCAACCAGCTTTCAATCTGGTGGTGAATATTTATTGATGATTCAGCATTTAAAGAATAGAATTGATCATCGCTTGCTACTCTACAGACAAAAAACCGTTGCATTAACGGGGTTACCGAATAAAACAATCACCCATGACATTCGTTACCGCATGAGTTATCCTTTTTCTGAAACATGGAGCTTTCGCACCACCTTCAACTTCAGAAAAGATAATACCATTCTCATTCCAACCAATGATTTTACGCTCACCTCTCCTAACGAACCACGGTATAATTCAGGTGTAAATCTTGAGCTTGTATTGGATAATACGATTCCAATGGAATTGAATATTCGTCGTGGAACACAATTTAAATTATTTGCAGAATACCTTCAAGAAATAGGCGGCAATTTTGATCCTACCTTTAACCTTGGTATGGATTTACGTCATTCCATCCGTATCATGCGAAATTTTGTTTGGGTTAACCGTCTAGCCGGAGCGACATCTCTAGGTTCTCGAAAACTACTCTACTATATGGGCGCAGTTGATAGTTGGGTGTTTCGACCAGATGTGGATTTTGATCCTGATGTTGATGTTGATCCTGTTCAAAACTTCGGTTTTCAAACCATAGCGACACCAATGCGCGGATTTATTCAGAATGCTCGAAACGGTAATAGCTTCGCTTTATTCAATACAGAATTTAGGTTACCTGTCTTCTCCTTCTTTTCAAGCTATCCAATCAAGAGCGATTTTATTCGCCACTTTCAGATCGTTGCCTTTGGTGATGTGGGTACTGCTTGGACTGGGCCACACCCCTTTCATCCAGATAATTACTTTAACACACAGGAAATTAACTATCCTCCTGTAACGATTAAAGTCAAGAACCTGAGAGAACCTATTATTGGCGGAATGGGCTTTGGTTTTAGATCTAAAATATGGGGTTATTTTGTGCGATTGGACGTTGCTTGGGGAATTGAGAATATAGAAATTCAGAAACCTAGACCTTATATTTCATTGATAAAAGATATTTAATGACATTCAACGTTATTTTTTTATTGGTCATGATTGGACTGGTAGCGGGAGCTATGAGTGGATTTATTGGCATTGGCGGCGGAGTTATTATGGTTCCAGCCTTAGTTTATATCATGCACTTGACCCAGCATGAAGCACAAGGAACAAGTTTAATACTAATGCTCCCTCCTATTGGTATTCTGGCTGTGATGAATTACTACAAAGCTGGACAATTAAGCAATACGCATATCACGTATGGTCTCATCATCGCAATTGCTTTTATTATTGGTGGTTATTATGGCTCAAAACTCTCGCTTAAACTCAATCCCAATATCGTCAAGCTAATATTTGGAGTGTTGATGCTCTATATTGCTGGTAAAATGATTATTGGAGGTTATAAAGGCGTGCGTGAAGATAGCCGAGCCAGTGACGTTGAAGAAGTTATTCATACAGATGATGATTTTTAGTTTCAAGCAAAATGGAGAACCAAATTGAAATATTAAAAAAAGCCGCTCAAGGAGTTTTTAATGAAGTGGTGGCCATTCGCCGTCACATCCATCAAAATCCCGAACTCTCATTTGAAGAGTTTGAAACATCTGCCTTTGTCCAAGGGAAATTAAAAGAATTTGGTATAACCTGCACAACAGGCTGGGTTAAAACGGGCATTGTTGCGACCATCCAACCTGATCATTCCGTTGATAAATGGATAGCCCTTCGAGCAGATATGGATGCTCTTCCTATACAAGAGGAAAATGAAGTTCCATACAAATCGAATAACCCTGGCGTAATGCATGCTTGTGGGCATGATGTGCATACGGCAATGTTATTAGGAGCGGCAAAAATCATTCAAGAAAATCGAAATGATCTCAATGTAGGCGTTCGTTTAATATTCCAACCCGGTGAAGAGAAATTGCCAGGTGGTGCTCGTTTAATGATTGATGAAGGCGCCTTAGGTGATACACCGATTAGCGAAATATTTGCTTTACATGTCTTTAGTGATTTAGAAGCGGGAAAAATTGGCATGCGTCCGGGTATGTATATGGCGTCATGTGATGAAGTGCGGATGACGATCAAAGGTAAGGGCGGACACGGAGCAATGCCACATAAAAATATTGATCCCGTTTTGATTAGCGCTCATACCATTGTTTCATTACAGCAAATCGTCAGTCGCAATTGCCCACCTGAAATACCTTGCGCACTTTCGTTCGGTCGAATCGAAGGATTAGGAGCCACGAATGTCATTCCGAATGAAGTTCGTTTAGAGGGTACATTCAGAACCATGAATGAAGATTGGCGTAAAAAAGCACATCAATTAATTACTTCACATGCCTCGCAGCTAGCTGAAAGTATGGGTGGTAAAACAGAGGTAGAAATAGAAGTTGGCTACCCCTATCTCGAGAACAATATTGAATTAACACAAACGGCAAAAGAGAGAGCTGCTCAAATATTAGGAGAAAACCATATCGTTGATTTGCCACTTAGAATGACGGGAGAAGATTTTGCTTATTTCTCTCAAGAAATGCCAGCTACTTTTATTCGTGTAGGCGTGCGCAACGAAGCGGCTGGTATCATCCATGGCGTACACAATAGTCATTTTAATATTGACGAAAACGCAATGAAAACAGGTATTCTTACCTTATTAAGTCAAGTATTCATTCGATGAAAAAAACGATTTTAAACGCTACCCTAATTCTAATCTTCTTTGCAATTGCAACCCTTATCTCACTGCAATTTATAGCCGTTTTAGAATTTCTAGTGCTTCAACTATCTTTTGGTTGGGTTTTCGGAACAATATTCATTCGTTTATTCGTGATGATTTTCTTTATTCTAGGAGTGCTCCAGTTCTTATTGTTACTTCCGAAAGAAAAACGTTTAAAAGACTATTGGGCGATTCTAATCGGTATCGGACCTGGATTTCTTCTATCATTTGCACTATTTCCGATCTATAATACCGATTATGGGATGCTGAACGATGATTTGCAAATTTCAAATTTTGAACAATTAGAAGCTGATTCTTACGACAGTTATCAGCATGTAGATGAAAAGAAAGTTCTTGCTTTCCTTGACATTGGCTGCGGACATTGCCGCGAGGCTTGCTATAAATTCACCTTGATCAAAGAACAGAACCCGGATTTGCCGTTTTATTTATTCTTCTATAATGATACGGTTTATGTTGAGGACTTTGTGGCCACTTATGGTGATAATCAATTTAGTCCCTATTATTTAAAATCCAATGAATCTTTCATCAATTTCGCAGGATTTGAATTCCCTTCAATTTATTACGTAGATGAGTCTTCAACCTCGATTTATCATTGGGTTGGTGATGAGCTTAATTACACGGCCATGGATTATCTGACTGGCCTTAAACAATAAGGCGAGATATTCGTTATCTTTGTGAATAGTTGTGCTGTTCTGTCTTAGACAGAGAAAGCACCAAAACTGGTGAGATTTGAAAACATTTGATATTCCAACATATTACCGTTCCCCAATCATCGGGAAAGTTAAAGCGGTA
>JAURQI010000012.1 GCA_030836155.1 Crocinitomix sp. | reverse complement strand
GTGGTGCTTCTCTGGCATTTTTAGATGATTCGTATGGAGGCGGAATAACCTTTCGATACGGTATTAGTCCAATCGTGACCTTGGGTATTGGAGGAGATCTCAATGAAAACCGTCAGGGGGTAGATTGGGCTTCGTCGATTATTTATTCAACGTTTGCATTAGAGGAAAAATTTGCACTGTTTCCAGATAAAATTCCGCATGTATTGGTTTTAAAGTTAAAACAAGGCATTGCTTATAATAATTATACGGGGCAAACACTTGAAAACCCAGTTTCGGGTGATTTTGAGAATCGCTAGCCATTCGAGATGAATTTGGAGCATGGACTTATACTGGGCCCATTGCACATGGTTTGGACATAGCCATGAACCCGGAAGAAACCAGCACGATTTATTTGGGAACCTTTGCTCAGGGACTTTTTAAAACCACAGATGGTTTTGAAACATGGGAGAATATTCGATCTGGAAATAAATTGGTCATGGGATTAGCCATTAATCCAATAGCGGTAAATGAAATCTTAATCTCTGAATTTGACATCAGTGTAGGAAGTTTTGGTATTTATAAATCTATCGATGCTGGAGACTCCTGGTATAAAACGGGCGAGTTCGTTGCGAATGATATCGTTTATACCAATAATGATACGGTGTATTTCTCGCATGAAATCGGTATTTTTATGAGTGAGGATAATGGAGAAACGGTCCCAATTGTGCCTTCTTATTTGGGTGGAGAGGTTGTTTTGTCTTTGGCGTATGAAGCACCTTTCCTTTATGCCGGGACGGAAGAAGGGGAACTCTATAAAATTGACCCATCAGGTTTGGCAGAGGAGATTACTGGCCCTTGGAACGATGATCGGCCAACACCTGTTCACAACCTGATATATGCAGGAAATTCGATTATTGCTGGATTGAGCGGAGCAGAGCAAGACACATTACATAATTTGAATGGCGGTATTTGGCAATCCATTGATAAGGGAGCCTCTTGGATCGACATCAGTGATGGACTAACTAATAATAATATTTTTGGCAATACGGGACTGGCCATTGACGCAGCCGGAAATCTGTTGGCAGCAACCTATGGGCAGGGAATATTTCAATCGAATGATTTGGTACTTTCAATTGAATATAGTGTAGAAGATGCTTCAATAAAACTCTTTCCAAACCCGACCGATGATTTTTTAAAGATCAACTGTGTAGATGTAATTGAATCAATCGACATTATTGACATCAATGGTAGAATCGTAAAGGCTTACGTGGTAAATAATGGACAAAATTTTTTGATTGATATTGATGAATTAAAATCAGGGTTGTATTCGGTACAGGTCAACACGGTTAATAACAACTATTTAAGAAAAGTTATTATTCAATAAAGTCTATCGTTCTTGGGGAGTGAATAAAAATGCCTAAATTGGATAAAAAAAGGACTATGATCAAGCTTATCGTTTCACTTATAATTGGCGCCGCTGCGGGATGGTTGGCCGGCAGAATCATGAAATCAAAATCTGAGGGGGTGGTATGGAATATCCTGTTAGGTATTGTCGGTGGATTTTTTGGTGGATGGTTATTTGGTCTTTTAGGATTCGAAACCGGCTCTTCTTCTTGGATCGGATCGATCATTACCGCAACGATCGGGGCTATTATCTTGATATGGCTCAATAGAAAACTATTTAAGCGTTGACCCACGATTTCCGATCTTCTATCAAATCACACGTATTTATCCAATCATGATACTCGTCATTAATTTGACCGTACATATTCCTTACTTTAGCTAAGTTTAAAAGTAACAACTATGGAAATTTCTGAAGCAACACTTGAGCGCATCAAGATATTAAAAGAAAAGTATGCCTCTATAGGCCAAGACTTAGATGCGTATTTAGACGGGCTTATCTACGCTAATCCATTGACCTATTGGGATTATATTGAAGTGGATGCACTATTGAGTTTGCAAAAACCAAAAACAGATTTCCCAGATGAAAAGATATTCATTGTTTATCATCAAATCACCGAGTTGTATTTTTCATTGATTTCACATGAAATCGAGCAAATCTGTAAAAACGGGAAAGACATTTCACCAATTGGTGAAGATTTGGGATGGAAAAAGGACTTGGATGTTAATTTCTTTATTGAACGCTTAAGACGGGTTAATAAATACTTTGAAGCGTTGACCAATTCGTTTGACATCATGCGATTTGGGATGGAAAAAGAGCAATTTCGAAAGTTCCGTATGTCCTTGCTTTCAGCTAGTGGTTTTCAAACAGCCAGTTATCGTTATATCGAAATCGCTTGTACCGATTTGAAATACCTGGTTCACGATTCACGACGGGAAGAACTATTTGATGCCAATCATCACCAGCAATTGGACAATATTTATTGGCGACGCGGTGCGATAGTAGAAGATACGGGAGAAAAAACCTTGACACTTCGTGATTTCGAAGCTAAATACATGGATGATTTTCATGAATTCGCTGATCAATATCAACCGATAAACCTTTGGCAAAAGTATCTGAACTTGGCAGAAACTGATCGTAATAATCAGGATTTAATCAAGGAATTGCGTGAGTTGGATGTCAATGTTAATATCAACTGGCCGTTGGTTCACTTTAGGACAGCAGCACATTATCTCGTGCAAAAAGGAGAGTCGAAAGGAACTGGAGGAACGAACTGGCAAAAATATTTACCGCCGCACTTTCAACGCAGAATTTTCTATCCTGAATTATGGTCAGATCAAGAACGTGATGAATGGGGTAAATCGTGGGTAGATGCTGTCTTGTCAACCTCAATTAAAAAAGGTAAGATTTATTAGTGCCCTTTTATAGAAATAAAATTTCAAATACAAAGCAATAAAAAAGCCTACTTAAGAGTTTACTTAAGTAGGCTTTTTAACCAAACAAAGAAATTAAACGTATTCAAAAAATTTTGGGATCATTCACTTCAATAGTGTTGGTTGGGGCAAAGGGCATAGGCGTTTTGAATGATCTCTTTTTTGTTTTTACACGCTTAGGGGGTATATAAGTTGGTTAGTCGTGTATGCAATTTTTTAATTGGTTATCTGTCAGCAATCTAGCAGTTATATATTGTAATTCAAAATTAAATCGACGAATCCAGAGATCTGCCTGACCAATTAGCTTTTCTAAAATGATGAACAAAATTGTCGTTCATATATTTTACCAGTTTTTGACCTTTTTGCGCTAATTATCTTCATTTTTTGTTTAATAAATAATTATTCGGTTGCATTCTGAATTAAAATCACAACCCAGATCTCGTTATTTAAAACTAACATTTCTTGTTTAATAAAGACTCCGATGTCCGAATGAAACACAATGGATTAGTCCTAGTTTTGTATGGACACTATCATTAATATCAAAAAAGGAATGCGCATGCAAAAATGGATCGTCTTGAGCGGAATAATTGTATTCTTGGCTTTTAGTTGTGGGGATAATCAAACATCTGAAGAACAAGTTATTATTCAAGACACAGTTCTTCCACCCCCTCCGGTGGTTGAATATGGTTTTACCTTAGATTCATTTCAAGTCATTCGTGATACAATTGAAGATAACTGGACCATGAGTCATATGTTTGCACCATACGGGGTTTCGCAATGGCACATAAATATAGCTGCCGAAAAAGCAGCTGATTCCCTTATAGGATTGCGTTATGTAAAAGAAGGAGATCCTTTTTTAATATTGGCTGAAATTGGAGATACGGCTAAAAATGTGCAGTACTGTGTTTATCCAAAAAACAGAGTCGAATATGTGATTTTTGACTTTACTGATTCTGTATTTGTTGAAAAGAAGGCCAAACCACACGAAGAAACTGAACGCATGATTTCGGGAGAAATCGTGCAAAACTCAAACTTGACTTTTGCGCTGGATCAGCAATTGAAGGATATCAATATGACGGGGGAGATGGCAGAGTATGTTGCTGGTGTTTTTGCTTGGACAATCGACTTTTTTCGCCTGTATCCTGGAGATGAATTTAAGGTCGTATACACTGAAAAGTCTGTTGATGGAGAACCCTACGCAATCGGAGGTATTAGTTCGGCTTGGTTTAAGCATCAAGGGCATGAATTTTACGCCTTTAAGTATTCGCTCGATTCAACTGGAACGAAGATTGGCTTCTTTAATGAAGAAGGAAAAGAAATGCGTCGGCCTTTCTTAATGGCTCCGGTGCAATTCTCGCGCATTAGTTCTGGTTTTTCCGGAAGAAGATTCCATCCGGTTCAAAAACGATGGAAAGCGCACCTCGGAACAGACTATGCAGCACCACACGGCACACCGATTTGGGCAACAGCTAATGGAACGGTCATTGCTGCATCTTATACTAGTGGAAACGGAAACTATGTTAAAATCAAACACGATGAAACGTATACCACACAATACCTGCATATGAGCGGTTTTGCTAGTGGCATTAAAAAAGGTGTTTTTGTTGAGCAAGGGCAGGTAATTGGATATGTTGGAAGTACAGGATTGGCCACTGGTCCACATGTTTGTTATCGTTTTTGGAAAAATGGCAAACAAATCAACCATCGTGCTGAGAAATTCCCTTCTTCAGTACCCATGGAAGATTCATTATTGCCAGATTATATGCAGTATATTCAGCCAATCAGAGCGAGAATAGATTCTATGCCAGTCACACCTTATATTGTTGATGTCGAGGAAGGTGCTTAGTATATTTTCTCGCCTTTTAAAGTAATACTGCCGTTGCGTTCTTATTCGGACCTCTGCAGAGTAGCTTTGCTGCTGCGCAGCCAACGGTGTGCAATCAATAATTTGATTATTTCACAAATCAATAAATCCAAAGTCAATTCCAGCTTCATCAAAAGTGAGAGTTACATAACTGGCATTTTTATTATCATCTTGCAAAGCATCTAACATGATATGCGTCGTATTGCCAGTAACAGTCGTATTTCGTTTGTGATCATGAGCTGCCATTACCATATTTACATTGTGTTTTAGAAATAATTCTGACAAAACACGGTTCTCTTCCGGCATAGGGTTTGTGCTGGCCGTTGGCCTTAGACGAAATAAATTATCATGAGTCAATACAGCGCAATACCGGTATTGCTGACGTTCAGTTTCAAGTAAATTTTTAAACCAGTCAAACTGCAATTCACCCAAGGTTCCGCCGCCCGTATCTAAACAAAAGAAGATGTCTGTATGATTTGGTGTTTTAACCAAGAAATAATAGGAAGATGATCCAAAAATGGAATAAAAATGCTCCCAACCATCAAAGTAAAGATCATGGTTTCCAACAACGGCAAAATAAGGTAACGAATCGATGTTGGGTAGGTGTTCTGCCAATACATTATAATCGGTTTCGTGACCCGTAGTAATGTCACCTATCATGGCGACAGCGGCGACATTATCATTTTGAGAAGCTTCAAAAAAGGCGTCCAGGTTCTCAACGCCACCTACATGCGAATCTCCCATTACGTTGATTTCATAGGCGTTTTTAGAGAGTTCTATTGTTGAATAACCCTGTTCGTTATTCCAAATCAGTGATTGTTCAAAACGGACATTTGCGTTTTCGTAAGAAGTCACGAATCCGCGCATTTCCATTTTATTACAGCTTGAAGCACCCAATAGCGCAACAAGAAAGACTAGTATTATTTGCCAATTTCCCATTTTACTCCTCCTCTAAAAAAGTAGCCAAAATAATTGGCGTAAATATTAAAAATTCCTACCTATTTATACCATGAATCGATATGGACGGACAGGTTTGGTTTAAGGTCATATTTCATTTGTAAATTAAAAATGGGATTGGTTGATTGGTTAATCGTATAATAGTCAATATTGGTAATGGTCAAGCCTAAATTCCAGTTGTGATTATGTGGCATTACATAACCTGAAATCAAATAGGTTAGGTTAAAAAACTCCCGCAGCTTGCAATCTTCTTTCGCAATTCCGTGTTCTGCTCGGCCATTCGCGTTTATCGTATATGTTTTGAAATTACTGCCAATTTCTAAAGCAAAACGGTCATATTTTTTGGAAGCTAAGCGCAGACCCCAATTGGTTTCATACATCAAATCTGAAAAGCGATTGAGCATGTAATAACCTTTGAGATTTACTGGGTAATCCTTGATTAAAAAATTACGCGATGTTGTTATATCAAAACCGGATAATAGGTTAGGATTAGAACTGTAAAGATCTAATTGAACACCTCCCATAAATCGGTATTGGTCATACTCATAACCTGCACGAAATACACTTTTGATGAATGCCCCCTCTGAGACGTTATTCTCCCCAATATCGCCATAAGCTTCGACCTGAACCTGCGCTTCCGCAAAAATGGAAACACCAATTAACATTAAAAAAGGGCAATAGATTTCAAGGAATTTAAAGTTGGTTGGTTATTAAATCAACTCTAAAGTTAGGCATATAGATTGGGCCGTAAAATGACTTGTGTCAGTGATTAATAGTATTTTAGGACTGTTATAATGTCGCACATTGATTATTTAACTGATCTATAAGTTTGTTTTTTTATCTAAAACTCCCTCAACACTTTCCGCTGCTCCTTACTCAAACCATCCGCGGTAAAGATTGAAACTCCTGAAGCACCTGCTTCCTTTAAGAGATTCAGTGCTTTTTCCAAGTCTTTTTCGTTTTCAAATGCTGGAATGTACAAGCCACCAAAAACAGGAAAATCAACATCACGGACACCTTGTTGGGCAGCAAAACCAATCCAATTAACTGACTCACGATAGAAATTGTGGTAGAGCATTGGATAGGCTGCATCGAGATTCCAATCATTCCAAGCTTGACGCACCATTTGACGTGACATTTCTGGAAAAGGAAAAACAGCTGCCGTAATGCGATGTCCTTTTTGATGGGCAATATCCGATAATTCATTAACTAAACTGGTAATCGCATTTAGTCGAAATTGGCGCCACTCTATGCTTAATTCTGGGTGTTCTAAATCAATGGGGTCATAACCGAATAAGGCTTTAAATTCTTTACGTGCAATGGGATGATAGCCATAGTCATATTCAGGCATTTCATGATCTTGTACAAGATTATATTTAGGTTGTAAATCAGCACCCAATATCACGTCTACGTAACGCACATAATCCAAATGAATGGAGGCCAAGCCATCTAATTCTGCTAATTCACGAACATTACTTTTGATGTATTCTCTTGCGCCAGGATGAAAAGGGCTTAACCATTGATAATAGTCTACATAGGCTCTATATTCTAAGGAGTTTTTACCTGCTCGATTAACAGCATACCATTCAGGATGTAACATGGCCTTGCTGTCATTAGGTCGGTTTAGCGTCCACATCCAGGCATGCACTTTTATGTTAAATGTTTGAGCAACTGGAATCAAGGCACGAAGAAAATCAGGACTTCCGCCGACTAAAATTTCGCTTATCCCCATTGATTGGTACTTTGTCAATTTCTTTTGCCAAATACTGTCCACATATACTTTGCCTCCATGTACCCATGTGGATTTGATGAACTCAGTTTTGATTTTGCTTGGCTCAATTTCACGCAAAAAACCGTCTTCGTTGATCAGATAGGTTTTCCCAGTGAATGGACTTTTTACGTTTATTTCAAAACCCATTTGGGTTTTGGTAAAATGGCCTTGGCAAGTTTGGTTTTCCTCATAGGTAATCGACAAAGGACGCTGTATATTCGCTTCTAATCCTTTAAGGGATTCAATTTTTTGATAACGTGCTTTGAGGAACAAGGCATAAGCAACCTGTTTAATATCCCAGTCTTTTGGATATACAAAATTAGCATGACTAACGGTCTCTTTTTCTGAAAATTGAAGGTAGCCCCATTTTTCAGGAGCGTGCATATTAATCATAGTTTGATTGCTCCAAACCCAATTGTATTCAGGTAATAATTGTTGGGTTACTGGATCGCGTTTTTTCTGATATTGCCCATCTTTTAATTCAAAGTCCCAATTGACTCTCGAAAAGTTAATTCGCCACTGCTCTCCATCAACGGGAT
>JAURQI010000125.1 GCA_030836155.1 Crocinitomix sp. | reverse complement strand
GTCCGTTTGCGCCAGCCATGCTCAAAGAAGAGGCGTTGCGCTTATATGATTTTCCTTATGCAGTACCTTACATGCAATTTGTCACTAAAATTAAACCCGAATTCAGGTATCCATTGCCCGCTGATTTTCATGAAAAACCAATAATTGAACGCGTTAAAATTCCCGTTGCCCAATTGGAAGCCGTAACGCATGTTGATTATTCATCAAGACTTCAAGTGGTCGAGGATAAAGGCCATCCTTTCTTCGAATTGCTTATTGCTTTAAAGGAAAAAACGGGTTATGGTGTTGTCTTAAACACCAGTTTTAATATGGCTGGAGAACCGATGGTCTCATCAATAAAAGATATCTTTGATTGTTTTGAGCAAACAGCTTTAGATACATTAGTAATCGAAAACACAGTCATTAAAAAGAAATAATTGAGTTTTTTAAGTGAAATATGGGCTTATCTAAAGGAGCGTAAGAAAGTTTGGCTAATTCCATTATTGATCTTCTTTCTGATATTAGGATTATTATGGGCGTTTGGCGCAGCAACTGGTCTTGGCTCTTTAATTTACCCTATTGTTTAATGTATAAGCCCGATTTAACATACCGAGATCTTGGTGTCACAGCAGTGCTGGGTATACTGATTTATTGGTTAATGGATGAGGTGATCGTAATTTACCTGAGTCTAAGTTTTGTTTTAATGGGATTCTTATTTTTTCATATACGCAAGTGGAACCATAAATTTTGGTTGACGGTCAATCAAATCACCGAACAAATAGGCGGCTGGATCATCTTGTTTCTGTTTTATTTTTTATTAGTGACCCCAATTGGATGGCTCTTTCAACTGAAATTTCAAAAAAAGAAACGTAAATCGAATTGGGTTGAATCGGATAGTGAATTTTCAAAAGAGCGTCTGAATAAAACTTGGTAATTAATCATCAAATGATTCTTCTTTTTCATCTAGAATCATTATACTACATCCTTCAGATCTAAATATTCCAATTAATGGACTTCAACATCATACAATTTAAAAAACCGTTTTACAAAATAAAGGCTCCATTGCGCGATCATTTGCGTCAATATAGCCGTCAAATGACTTTGCCAATCAATTATGAAGATTTGACACGTTATGCCGATCTCATCCCGATGACGGATGAAGATGACAATCCAACATTATGGTATAGTGTTTTATACAACACTTCTGACTTGGAGTTTTTTCAGCAAGAACTCGGTAGGGTCTATGAGCTATTGGTTGCTGACGGAGACAAGATTCCATATTTAAAGATTGCTAGTATTGAATTTTGTTCTTTTGGAAACTCCAAACCATTCCGAATTAAAGTGGTGAATGAAATCAATGACAACCACGATTATTTTTATATCAAAAGGGCGGATGCTTCTCGCGTTTATGGCCTAGAAATAGAGGAGATCTTCTCACCAGACAAAGTCTCTTTTTTAGTGGACGGAACTACCTTGGTAGAAGAGCATATTGTGGGTATTCCGTGTGACGATTTTATAAAAAAACATGAAAACTTCAAAATTGAAAACCGCCTCCGATTTGCAAAGGAATTTGTGAAATTTAATGAGCGTTGTTTTACGCGATTATTGGGTGACATGCGCGCCTATAATTTTGTAGTAGAAATCATTCAGGATTTTGACAACATTCAATACCGACTGCGTCCGATCGACTTTGATCAGCAATGTTACGAAGGTCGTAAGCGTATTTATTTACCTCAGTATTATCGCGATAATATTGCCTTGGTTGAATTGGCTCAAGAAGTACTCGATATTCAGGTGGCCCAGCAATACATGCGTGAGGAGCGAGGAGCCATGCGAAAACGATTTATGGCAAGTAAACAGCGGACTAAAAGTATCCTGCGCCGCATGAAGAAGGATCGTATCGCATCTATCTCTCATTGCGAAAATTTAGCAAAAGAGCTTGGAGAATTTTATGGTACAGATGCCTTCGAAGGTATGATCAAAATGGGGGATATTTTAACGTTGCAGTTGGAATTAAAATTGGGTGTGAAAATATTTGAGCCGTTAAAAAGAAAGGTACCTACGAAGCCTTTACCTTAACTTCTTTTCAAGCCTTGAATTTATAATCACAAATTTAAGGTATTGTTGATCGCAATAGAAGTGAGTATATTTGCAGGCAACTATAAAACAAACTGCTTTGTTAGCGGTTTATAAAAAGCAATGAAAACCTATTTCGCAACGCTTATAATAGCACTAGCAAGTTTTAGTCTGTCGGCTCAAGATTTCCAACAAACTATTCGTGGAGTAGTGAAAGATGCCGAGAATAAAACCATCATACCTGGCGCTAAGGTTTTAGTTTCCGATATTCAGTCGGATAGTGCGATCGTGTCGGTAATTACCGACCAAAAAGGAGAATTCTTAATTGAATCCATCGCCGTTGGGCGTTATAGAGTCTTAGTCAGTGCATTAAGCTATGAAGCCGTGATCATGGAAGATGTTTTATTGTCATCCGCCAAAGAAATGGTCTTAGATGTTGAATTAATTCCGGGAACAAAATCTTTAGAAGCCATTGAGGTTTTTGGTACAAATATGCGCGGAGAACCTTTAAACCGCATGGCGATCACATCAGCCATTACGATTACACCCGAGCAGACGAGTAAATACGCTGCGTCATGGGATGACCCGCTGCGCGTGGCATTAGCCTATCCAGGTGTTTCTCAGCAATCATCTGGTTTTAATGATTTTTCTGTTAGAGGAAATTCGCCACTGGGTGTTTTATATCGTTTGGAAGGGATTCCTATACATAACCCAAATCATTTTGCTTCAATTGGGAGCTCGGGTGGTTTTGTCACGCAATTCTCCTCATCTGTTTTAGGAAATAGCGATTTTTATTCAGGTGTTTTTCCAGCCGAGTTCGGAAATGCAACGACGGCAGCATTTGACTTTAGATTTCGAAATGGAAACAATAAAGAGCGAGAACATGCTTTTAAGGCCAGCTTTTTTGGGTTAGATTTCGCGACAGAAGGCCCGCTTTCAAAGAATTCAGATGCATCTTATTTAGTCAACTATAGGTACTCCACTTTAGGGCTACTGGCGCAAATGATTAATATAGGGGGCTTACTTCCTGTTTATCAAGACATTTCCTTCAACCTGAATCTCCCGACTAAGAAATGGGGAACTTTTAAAGTGTTTGGGATTGGAGGAGTAAGTAGTTTTTTATTGGGTGCAGATAAAGATTCGGCCAATTGGACAGAAGAATCAAATCGTTTTGAGCGCGTATTTGGATCCAACTCTGCAGCTGTCGGTGTATCGCATATCATTAAATCATCAGAAAAAGGGTATTGGCATTCGGGTATAGCTGCATCAGGAGGACGCTATTTTGATGAAACCGATTACATCGCTGATGATTTGAGTTATGACCAGCGAGAAAAAGGCGAGTATATGGATCAACGCTTAACGGCAACTGTCGACTATAATCATAAATTTAATCGTCGTCACTCCAATAAGACAGGAGCTATTTTTACACATGTGAATCATGACTATATGAACATGGTTTACGACATCACAATTCCAGGTTTAGACACCTTGTCGCAAACCAATGGTAGCGCTCAATATTTTCAGTTGTATACGCAATCCAAGTTTTTTCTGTCCGATCGATTAATCTTAAACGTTGGTTTACATTATTTACATTTCTTGTTGAATGATAATGTTGGCATAGACCCGCGTATGGGGTTAACGTATGAATTGAATCCACGTGCAAAGTTTACTTTAGGTTATGGACATCAAAGTCGATTAGAGGACTTAACCTTCTATTTTATAGAACAGGATAATGCTGAGGGTCAGCCGACTTATGTAAATCAAGATGCACAGTTGTCGAAATCGCATCAAGCCGCTTTGAATTATTCACAGATGTTAACCAAATCCTTGCGTTTAACGGCGGAAGTTTATTTTCAATACCTCTACAATGTTCCTGCTGATCCCAATGGAACTTATTCTGTTCAAAATTTATTCTATCGTTTACCTGTCGGTAATTTAGAGAATATTGGAGAAGGTAAAAACTACGGATTAGAACTTGCATTGCAACAATTTACACGCAAAGGGCTTTATTTCCTGGTTTCAGGAACGGTTTTTAACGCACAGTATAAAGCGGGAGATGGCATTTGGAGAAATACAGAGTTCAATCAGCAATTTGCCTTTAACCTGCTTGCGGGTAAAGAATTTGTCTTAAAAGAAAAAGCCGATCGCAAACGTTTGTTTGCTCTCAATGTAAGCTACCGTCATGCAGGAGGTGTTTGGATTAATCCGATTGACTTAGAAGCATCACAGACCACTGGATGGACACAATTTGATATGTCCAATCCATATTCCGATAGACAAGGTAATCAAGTCGGTTTAGATGTGAGTATGAACTTTCAAGTTTTACGCAAAAAGGTAACGAGCAAATGGTCCTTGAGCATAAAAAACCTCTATACCAGTCGACAGGTAATACGTCAAGAATATGACATTGAAACCAACAGCATCAAAGAGTTTACCGATTATGGCGTCATTCCAGTTTTTGGATATACGCTATATTTTTAAAGGGTTAAAAAATCTGTTTTTCGTAAAAATAATTGTCCGCATGGCTTCCATTCATTCTAGAAAAACCGACGCGCTCTAATACTGTTATGGACCCCTTATTCACTTTTTCCACTCCGCCTTCGATCCGATTAACCACTCCACTCTTTTTTGACCATTCAACAAATCCTTTTAAGACCTCTGTTCCAAATCCTTTTCCCCAATAAGTTTTGCCGATCAGGTATCCAAAACGGATATCTAAAGGAGGTTCGCTTTTGTCATCTGCATACAGAAAAATAAAACCGATCAAGTTTTGTTCAGACTTCAGTCGTATTAGTAGACAGACGCTTTCGTTTATTCGGTCGTTGAGCCAATCAAAAGCTTTATTCTGATTAGTAATATCTTGCCAACCGGGTGGAAGCGATTTTGTAACTTCTGGCGAGAGAATATCTATGGTTTGATTTGCCATAAGGTTTAAATCAACATCATTTCCCAACAGCTGAACTACGAGCCGGTCAGTTTTGAAATTACAGGATATAGGATTCGTCAAAGCCATGAGGTAAACATAGATTTTTTTGGGTTTTAATGAATCCTTGAATATGTGTTAGCATTTCGATCAACTGTGTTCAAATTGTAGCGTTGAATGTTGTTACTTTGTATCGTACGAATAATGAAAAATAGAAAAAGCATGAAAACAATAGATAAAAGTAAGCCGGTATTAGTAACAGGAGCCAATGGATATGTAGCTAGCTGGTTAGTTAAAAAATTATTAGAGGAAGGAGTTACAGTGCATGCTGCTGTGAGAGATCCAGAGAATAAGAAAAAAGTAGGGCACTTAAGTGACTTGGCAGAAAGCAGTAAAGGTAATTTAAAGTTTTTTGCCGCAGACCTCTTGAAGCCAGGATCATATAAAGAGGCCATGCAAGGGTGTGAATTGGTGTACCATACAGCCAGCCCTTTCACAACAACTGTAAAAGACCCAGTTAAAGAATTAATCGAGCCTGCTGTTAACGGAACAGAAAATGTGTTGAATACAGCAAAAGAAGTCGATTCAGTGAAACGTGTAGTTGTTACAAGCAGTTGTGCGGCTATTTATACGGATGCGATTGATACTGTTAATGCACCTGGCGGGAAGCTGACAGAGGATATGTGGAATACAACAGCCTCTGTTGATTATCAGCCCTATTCTTATTCAAAAAGCTTAGCTGAAAAGAAGGCATGGGAAATTACCGAATCGCAAGATCAATGGGATTTGGTTACTGTAAATATGAGTTTGGTATTGGGTCCACCATTAAATAGTAAAAATGCTTCGGAGAGTATGAGTTTAATGAAAATGTTGGGTGGAGGAGATATGAAAATGGGCGCACCCAAAATGGGAATTGGAGTAGTCGATGTGCGAGATGTGGCTGATGCCCATTTTAATGCAGGTTATATTCCCGAGGCTAAAGGCAGATACATCACTTCTGCACACAGTACGGATTTTTTAGAAATTGCTCAAACTTTAATACCTAAGTTCGGAGATAAATACCCTTTACCAAAAAGAGCTTTGCCAAAATGGCTATTAGTGTTGGTTGGACCATTGGTGAATAAACTCTTTTCGCGTCGCATGATTCGGAACAATGTGAACATTCCGTGGGATGCCGATAATTCGAAGATAAAAAAGGATTTAGGGATTAATTTCCGACCTATGAAAGAGACATTGGAAGATACTTTCCAAGCCATGATAGACGAGGAATTCTAACGTCTAAATAGCCTAATCTCAATAGTATTCAACGGTGCATTCACCTATTAAATAGGGTGATGCGCCGTTTTTTCTTTTACTGCTCGAAAGATAGATCGCTCGGGTTTATAAAACTCGGATTTTTGACAATTGCTATTCCGATAAATCTTGTAAGTGTGTTGCAGTCAGTCCTATGGCTATCATTATGCTAAAAAGACATAAGCTTTAGACTTAATTTTCAACACCATTATGAATAACATAAAGTGAACCATAATCTGTCTGTCTTGCTCTGATGGTTGAAACAACGCGACATGAAAAGGAAAACACTCTTTATTGCCTTTTGTATACTCATACACACCTCATGTTGGACGTTGAGTTCTAAAACGTTCATAAAATCAGGCGAATCATTTGTGCTCGGAGATAATAAGCACAAGGGATATACGGCTAAAATAAAGAATGTAGGTAGCCAAATTATTGAGGTTTATTTATTAACAGAAAATGGCGCAGAAACGACCCTTGGCGAACTTGCGATGAATGAAAAAGTTAAGTACAATGTGCCTGAAAATTGCACCATCCAATTCAAGAACAAGAGTAATAAAAATGAGGCGGGAATAAAAATTAGAGCCGTAGGGGATACGAATCTTTCAATGGGCTACGAGTAAGTGTCCTAAATCCTCTCAATCAAAGGCCGTCGCATAACCAAAAAACGGCGTCACCCTCAGAACGGAACAGTTTCACACCAATCTTTGGTTTAAAAACGGAGTTGTAAGAATTTACCAATACATTCATAATGGGCGAGTGTGAAATAATAGCCATTTGTGTTGCGAAGTCGCCAGCATGCTCATTAATGAATGCTTTTTATTCCTTTGAAATGATACCAGTAATGTGGCTGTTATCAGCCATATAAGGTCTGGGAATGCCATCAGTAATTTCAATAAAATCCATTCGTAAATCTTTCAGAACCTCAACGCTATAATCCTTAAACGTATGCACATCAGGTCTAAACACCAGAATATTGTCTTCTCTCAACTGAATCAAACCATGGGGAGATACTTTTTCTTTAATCACTGATATTTTAGATTGCTGTTGTAAGCTCATTTGGATTAATGTTGACTAAAACGAAGATACGACAAACTAAGTTTTCAGAGGCTTTAGGCCTTTACTTCTCGACAAATTGATTATAATGTTCGATTATCACAAAAAACGAGGCTATGGGTGCTGTTATTCCCATTTTTATTCCAAAAAAGTTCTTTCTGAAAGGAAACTCGGGATGGTTAATACTTATATTTGATCACCATAAATAAAATAGACTAATCAACCATGCAGAAAAAAAGTAAGCTTAGAAATTACATGGTCCCCATCATGCTAATCACCTCCAGTGCAATCATGGCGATGGCTTGGATTGGACACCTAAAATACAAAGAAGATCTAAGTTTTTTGGCGGCAGCAATGCTTGCTTGGGTGCTTGTCCTTCCGGAATATCTGCTCAACGTTTCAGCGATTCGCTGGGGTGTAGGAGTTTACCAACCTAGCGAAATGGCTGCAATGAACCTTTCTTCAGGTATTGTTTTTATAGCCTTAGTTTCGCACTTCTTTTTGGGTGAAGAAATCAGTACCCAAAAGTATATGGGTTTCGGATTAATGATTATATCCATGGCATTAATTTCAGGATCTAAAAAAACAGAAACTAAAAATCAAAAAGACTTATAGGTATGGCACTTTATCTCGTTCCTATAATGCTTTTTGCTTCAAGTGTCCTTATGGCATTTGCTTGGCTTGGTCATGTGAAATTTAGACATAAAAGCTTTTTTACAGCACTTGTCTTTAGTTGGTTATTAGTGCTTCCAGAGTATCTGCTTAATGTCTCAGCGATTCGTTGGGGCGCAGAGAGTAATGTTTATGCACCGAGTGAAATGGCAGCCATGAATTTGTGCACAGGTGTGTTTTGTATTGCGCTTGTTTCAAAGTTGTTTCTTGGTGAAAAGTTGAATTCGCGCAAAATTTTTGGATTTATTTTGATGGCAGTTAGCATACTGCTTGTTGTGCTTTAAAAGCGCTTTATCTTCTTGCGTTAGAATTTAATCTCTTAATATTTTAGGAGGAGG
>JAURQI010000011.1 GCA_030836155.1 Crocinitomix sp. | reverse complement strand
TAACTCATCTAATTAACTACAAATTCTGCTAAGTTTTAATCCAAATTGTTCTAGGTATAGTTTTGATTAAACACTCTTGCGTATTTGCAATGCGTGCGAATCGTCAACAAAAGTGTAATTCTAATGAACTATTGCGGTTTGCTACAGCTGAAACTCGTTCAGAGACGGACAGCTTGTTTTACACAGCAATCGAAAGGAAAATTGCGCGCGTATTTAGCGGAGCTTAAGATTAACTGCATAATATGCCTAGCGCCTGGCCAATAGTAATTCTCCAAAAAAAAACCTTTAGATCAGACATTGGTCAATTTTGCTCAATGATTGATCTAAAGGCGCGTTAGGTGGTGGCATGATTTCAATTCATCCTATGCCTCGGATCAGTATTACATTTTAAGCAACAAGCGAACGAGGAAATTTCTCCCTGCTTGCGGGTAGTAAAAATTCTCTTGGGTTCTTTCGCCTCCATAGACATACCCCCAGGTGTATCCATTATTCTCATACAATTCGTTAAACACATTATTGATTCTCGCTCCAATTGTGATTTCTTTGAACAAGACATCTTCGATGGTATAATTTACTTGAAAATTAAAGACGGTATAAGCATCCAACTTGCGGGTCTCTGATGATGTATTATCCAAGAATTGATCGCCAACGTGTTTACCGATCAATTGAAAGTTTAGGTTTTTAATCGGCTCGTATAAGATACCCGCTGAACCAATAATATTAGGTGAAAATGCCAAATCAGTATTGGTATGTGCAATTGTGTCTTGTCCTCCAATATCGTAGTTGTCCACGTATTCATTAAAAGCTACGATTTTATTACTGCTGAGTGTTAAGTTCCCCGTCACACTCAGATTTTTTAGGATACGATACCCTCCTTCCAACTCAATCCCTGCACGATAACTTTGATCGACATTGGTACGTGTATAATCTCCCACGTCATTGATTTTACCCGTTAATACTAACTGGTCGTTATAATGCATATAATAACCATTCACATTGGCCATGAATTTTTGTCCTTTATAACGGTATCCTGCCTCCACATTTACTAGGTTTTCACTCCCCGGTCGATTTTCTGGAGTGCTTTCTCTAAAATCTCGACGTACGGGCTCACGATTGGCCACAGCAACGGATGCATAGACATTATTACTTGTATTAAAGTCATACATCAATCCAGCTTTTGGGTTGATAAAGTCAAAAGTAAGGTTTTGGTCAACTGCTGTTATCACGCCACTAACATCATCTACTCCAACAAATGAATAGTCGATGTGACGGTACTGGATATCTCCAAAAAGGGTCAATTTCTTGATTTTATAAGTCCCTTTTAAATAGGTATGTGCTTCAAATTTATCAGCATCATTGTCATAATAACGATCGCGAATATCGCTATTGGAAGCAAACTCTGCCCAAATGATTTCGCCATAATGACCACCGTTATAATTGTTAGCCCCTCCCCCAAAGATCAGATTTAATGGTCCTTTTTCATAAGCCAATGAAAAGAGTCCGCCATAAAAATGATTATCCAACCATCGTCTGCGAATTAAATCTGTGGTATTTACGGTATCCGCTGTAAAGTTTAACGGATCGAGTCCATAATCACTAAAATCTTCACCTGCCTTGTATTGCTCAAAATAACCCAGTCCTCTGGTGTAATGCAAGGCGCTTGACAGGCTCAGATGATCTCCAAAGCGGTGGTTAAAATGCAATTGATAATGATCTTGCTGATAATTATCTACTTCGTTTTCATAGGTGTAATAATTATAGGTTCTGCCTGAAGTCAAGAGGTTGTCACGATCACTTCCAAAGATATAATTCCGATCGGCATAGGCCTCAATCGCTTCCTGATCTCCATTTATAACGGATTCTGGCGTTCCATACCAAGCTTGGTATGTTTTTTCTTTACCGCTGAATACTGTTGCTCTTAAGACTGATTTCTTTCCAATCCAAGTACCGGAAACATAATAAGATCTGAGGTTGGCTGATGCCCGATCAATATATCCGTCTGAGCTAATTCTAGACAGTCGCGTGTCAAAGGTAAATTTGTTATTGATGAGTCCAGTACCCGCACTAAGCGTATTCTTTAAGGTATTGAATGAACCAAAAGAATTGTCCAAAATACCATAAGCATCTCTTTTGATTTGATTGGTTTCGATATTAATACTTGCTCCGAACGCAGCTGCGCCGTTTGCAGAAGTACCCACCCCTCTTTGCACCTGGATACTTTCTATGGAGGAAGCCAAATCTGGCATATTCACCCAATAAACCCCATGTGATTCCGAATCGTTGATTGGAATACCATTAACGGTGACATTCGTTCGTGTTGGATCTACCCCACGAATACGAATCCCACTATAACCAATTCCTGCTCCGGCATCTGAGGTCGCAACCGTGGACGGCATTGTATTGATGATATACGGAATGTCCTGACCAAAATTGGTTTCTTCAATTTCCTCTGCCGACATATCGGTATAGGTCGTTGGTGTTTTGGAATCAGCACGTGTAGATTGCACCGTAATCTCATCCATCAATCGGTTGTCTTCTATTAATGTAATGTTGAGTACTTCTCCCTTTTCACCAACCTTGACTTCTTCCGTTATGGTTGTATAACCGATATAGGAAAAAGATACGCTATAATCTCCTGATTTTAGCTTGGGAAAATTAAATTCCCCATTGATATCGGTTAACATTTTGAAATAGGTTTCCTGAACTAAAACCTTGACTCCCGGTATGGGATTTCCGTCATTTCCGGTGACGGTACCTTTTAGGCCATATTGTGCGAGCGTTGTTATGGGAAACCATAACATAAGGCCAATCACTGTAGATAAAAATCTTGCTTTCATATTTTATAAAAAATATAAAGAACAAGGGGCAAATTCTCTATGCGTTTAACATATCGTTTATTATCACTTCCCTTCGCAGGCATTATCCTGAGCAGGTTAAATGGGTATAATCTCAGCCGCCAAAGCAGCACCCCCTAGAGATGGGGCAAATTTACATTATTTATTCTGAATGCGGTGGATACTTTTGATCGATTTTTCGATTCTTTTGTCTGAGGAACCTTCGACTATGATATAATTTTTATGATGTTTTTCAAGCGCAGCTATATAGCGCTCAAATAAGAAATCTCTATCCTCTGGGTTTTCACGAAGCGGATCTGGATCCCAAGGTATATCTGGTTTACAGAGAATGTGCAAATCAAAAAGGTCTTCCTGCAGCAATGACGAAATATAAGACGAGACACTTTCATATTTGTATGCTGACCAAACTTCAATCACATGAAAGTCGGTATCACAAATAAGAAGATCTCCTGGAGTATTTATCAAGTTGTCATACTGGCCTCGGGCGATATGATCTAAATCGGATTGTTCGTATTTGCCCTTGGTTTTTTCTAAATAAGTACGTGCGTATTCTGGAATATAACCGAGCCCATAATATGCGGCAAGTGCCTTACACAAAGTCGTTTTTCCAGAAGATTCCGGTCCGGTAATCGCAATTCTGATCATACGGTTTGCATTTTATATTGATTCCACCAAGCTATAAATCCAAACACAGCAATTATAGTAAAGATCCCGTATTGCACGGCTGTTAAATGATAATCTCGTTGCGCATACAAATAAATCGATACGATATCGATAACGATCCAATAAATCCAGTTGCCTAGCACTTTTTTAGTCACCATAAACGTGGCGGACAAACTATAACAGGTGGTAAAAGCATCCACATAAGGGTTGGCCTGATTAGTGAACTTATCAAATAAATATCCGAGTACAGCTGCTACTATGCCACTGATGACAATATTCAATAGGTGCTCGTTAACCTTCCATTTTTTTATCTCTAATTGGTCGTTTTCTGATTTTTTCCAGTTTAACCAACCCACAATCGCCATGGCCACATAAAAGAGTTGCAGCATCGACTCAATATACAATTCGCCAACATAACAGAGGTAAACAAATAACGCCGATCCAATAAAGGCAAACAACCAACATAAGATCATCCGCTTCGCCGCCAAAACCACGTATATAATGCTGGAGAATACTGCCAGGTATTCAATCAAAGATGTCGCTACGATATTCTCCCAAAGACTTGTAAAAAATGACATTGTTTGGTTTCAAATACGTTATTGGAGTGTTTTTACTGCTTTTTGCTGTGCTTTATAGTAGTTAGGGATAAAGTTAGCAAAATTGGGGGAGTTGGGTTGATGATTTTTTTCGGTTTACTCTCCCGATCCGTTGATCGCTATGTCAACAAAAAAAGCCCAACATTTCCAATGTTGAGCTTTTTAGCTTTTTCACAGCATGTTTTTTTTGCGCTATCTTGAATCCCCTTTTGACATAAGAAAATTCAAATCATCCTATCGCTTTTTACCCTTAATCAAATCAAACCCCTTTCGTTAAAAATAAACGATACTCGTGAATTGCAAGTCGCTTGGGTTCGAATAATCGTATTGATATACGCCATCTTTTGCAATCATAATGGCGGTTCCGTCGTTTAGTATTAAATCAGAAGTTTGAATTGCGGGAAAATTGTATAATAAACGGTCTCCACAATCGAGCGGGTCGGAATTATCAAAAACCTTTAACCCTGAATCTCCATCACAAATAAAAAGTAAGTCTCCTTCTACTGCTAATCCATGCGGATCATCCATATCGAATTGTCTTTTTAAGACTGGCATCATAATTAATGCTGTCGTGAATTTCTTTGTGCGCTTGCTCGAGTCCTTCAAAAGCTTGATCTACTTTTTGTTTTTGCTCCTCGATAATATCTCTTTGTTTCTTCACCAATTTCATTTGAAGACGCACATTTAACCCTTCTTATTTTCCATTATTTAATTCATCAAATTTAGATTTCATTGTTGGGTTTCCGTGAGTTAATCTCTTTATCGTTAAGTCTTCAGCTTTTTGATTGGCGAGTCGTAAATTGTTGTCCGAAGATAATAACGCATCCTTTGTT
>JAURQI010000124.1 GCA_030836155.1 Crocinitomix sp. | reverse complement strand
TCCAATACACTTTTGTATTTTTTTTCAAAAAAAACTTATTACTTCCGATTTCAAGCTTTTGTATATCCCCTTCGCTTAAGGAGGCCGCAAAGGTAAGTAGTCTTTTTTATTCTGATGGTATCTTTCTTAACCTTTTTTTAATCTTTTTTTTAAACCCTTATTATTAAAGGGATTATAAATGAATGTTTTTTAATGTTATTCGCGAGGTTCATTGTCTATTTTCATGTTTTGATAATCCATATCATATCGATCTAATCCTACACCGTATCCATCCTTTTCGATCTTTGTCACTCTAAAATTCATTTGTTTGTAAAAACCGACGGTTAATTGTGAAGTATCTAGCTTCAAATTAAAACCTGAAAAGTGTTTATTAAATTCTTCTAGCCTATACTTCAATAACGTCTTTCCGTATCCTTTCTGATGATATTCGCGCAAAACCATCCCCCAAGACAAACGAACCTCATTTTTTTCTTTTAAAGAATAGATCCCTCCGCAACAGATAATCACGTCATTCAACTCACCTACATAATATAAGGATTGATTAATGTTAGCATGAGCTACTTCATTAGTATCAAACGCTAAAAGCCAATTATCAAATAAAAGCCTTTCACTCTCATCAAAAAAAGGGGGACAATTCGAATCAAATAGTTTTAAACATGCTTTATGGTCCGTTGGCTTGTAGTTTCGAAACTTCATCTCGCAAATTTAATAGAAAGAAAAATGGCCTACCCTTGTTTACGCATAATAATGCTTATAAAAAGCAGTATAACTTCTTATCTTTGTCATCAAAAAAATAGAAAATGAAGCATAGCATCACCACCGTATGGACAGAGGACATGCATTTTATTAGTAAGAGTGATCTTGGAGAAATTCATTTAGATGCAGCAAAAGAAGCTGGTGGCTCTGGTCAGGGACTCAGATCAAAACCTCTCATGTTGTCTTCGTTAACTGGTTGTACGGGGATGGACATCGTTTCTTTACTTAAGAAAATGCGCGTAACTCTTGATCAATTTGAAGTTCAAGTTGAAGCTAGTCTTACAGAAGAGCATCCTAAATATTATAAAGAGACACATATTAAATACATATTCTCTGGTAAGGATTTTGACGAGAAGAAAATTGAAAAAGCAGTTGATCTTTCTTTTAATAAATATTGCGGAGTTATTGAGATGTTCAAGGCTTTCTCAAAAGTTACTTACGAGATTATTTACCTCTAAAACGAATTATTCAGACATAAAAAAAGCCTCATTCTATTCGATTGAGGCTTTTTTTATGCCTATATCGGTTACGATTAACTCAAGGCTTTTTCCAAAGCTGTATCGTATAATTCTTTAATCTCATCAACAAAACCATAATGCTCATCATCTACACACATTTTACCTTTTGTAACGTGGCCTAATAAAGTATATGGTACTTTTTGATTCATCATATGTTCGATAAAAGCATCCTCTTGATCCTCATTAATTGTCACAACAACTCTACTCTGTGCCTCTCCAAAAAGGAAAGCATCTTCGCGAATTTCAGCATCTGTAACGATATCGAATCCAAGTCCATTCGGCATAGACATTTCTGTTAATGCGACAAACAAACCTCCATCTGCACAATCATGCGCTGCATTAATTAATTGTTGATCAATTAAGCTTTTCATTGTTTCTTGCAATGCGTACTCTGCATCCAAATCAAAGAAAGGAGCTGGTGATTGTTCGATTCCGTGATAAGAAACCAAATATTCTGAAGAACTGATATCATTCTTTGATTCTCCAATAATAAAAATCAGATCTCCTTTTTGTTTAAAATCTAGAGACATGATTTTACTTTTATCCGGAACAATACCAATCATACCAATTGTCGGCGTTGGAAAAACAGGTTCTTCCTTACCATCCATAACTGTTTGATTATAGAAAGATACGTTTCCACCTGTTACGGGTGTTTCAAATTTTCTACAGGCCGCTCCCATTCCATTAATTGCTCCAACAAACTGCCAATAGCATTCTGGATTATATGGATTACCAAAATTCAAACAATTTGTCACAGCGCTGGGAATACCACCTGAAACAACAATATTTCTTGCCGCTTCAGATACCGCAATCTGCGTTCCGATTTCAGGATCAGCATTCACGTAACGTGAATTACAATCTACCGTCATGGCTAAAGCCCTATTTGAACCTTTAATATTCGTAATACCTGCATCTGAAGGTCTATTGGTTGTCATTGTTTTCGTTCCAACCATTGAGTCATACTGCTCATAAATCCATCTTTTCGAAGCTATATTAGGATGCTGTAATAACTTTTTCGCTACCTCAGTTAAATCTTCAGGCTCTTCTACATTATCAATATTAAACTTCTTAAACTCTTGATAATATGCAGGCTCAGTATACTCTCGTTCATAAACTGGTGCTCCTCCGCCTAAAACAAGCGACTCAGCAGGCACAGAAGCGATCAATTCTCCATCTTTATGATAGTTTATTGTTCCGCCTTCTGTTACAACACCAATTTGCACGGCATGTAAATCCCACTTATCAAAAATTGCCTCAACGACATTTTCTTTTCCCTTTTCTATAACGCATAACATACGTTCTTGAGATTCTGAAAGTAAGATTTCCCAGCCTTTCATATTGTCTTGACGGGTTGGCACCTTTGAAAGGTCAATATCCATCCCTACATTTTCTCCAGCTGCACTCATCTCGCAAGATGAACAAGTAATTCCTGCCGCTCCCATATCTTGCATTCCCACTACAGCATCAGTCTTCGCTAATTCTAAAGTTGCTTCTAAGAGTAACTTCTCTTGAAAAGGATCACCTACCTGAACAGAAGGTAAATCTTCTGAGGATTCCTCCGTAATATCTTTACTTGCAAAAGCCGCACCTGCAATTCCGTCTTTTCCCGTAGCTGAACCTACAATGTAAACAGGGTTACCCGGTCCAGCTGAAGTAGCCGAAATCATTTTCCCTTCAAGAATTCCAGCTGAAAAAGCATTCACCAATGGATTGGTATTGTAACATTTATCGAACATGGTTTCGCCACCGATAATTGGCACTCCAAAAGAGTTTCCATAATCACCAATTCCTTTTACAACACCTTTAACAAGCCATTTGGTTCTTTCTTTTTCGATTTCTCCAAAACGCAAAGAGTTCAATTGAGCAATTGGTCGAGCGCCCATGGTAAAAATATCTCGGTTGATACCACCAACACCTGTTGCTGCGCCCTGATATGGCTCTAAAGCACTCGGATGGTTGTGAGATTCAATCTTAAACACACAGCCCAATCCGTCTCCAATATCTACCAAACCGGCATTTTCTTCACCTGCTTCTACCAACATATGTGGACCTTCTTTAGGTAGGGTTTTTAACCACTTGATAGAGTTTTTGTATGAACAATGCTCTGACCACATTACAGAATAAATTGATAATTCCGTAAAGTTGGGCGTTCTTCCTAATATCTCTTTGATTTTATCAAACTCTTCAGGAAGCAAACCGAGTTCTACAGCGTCTTCCAGCGTTGATAGTTGTTGTGTATTGTTTTCCATTTTTACAACCGATAAATTTTCGTCCACAAAATTAGTTAATCTCTTTGGTTTGAACTTTACTTTCTTTTGAATTGTTACCTTTTTTTATCAACAATGTTTTTGATGTAAAATCAGTATCTTAGCAAAAACGATTATGGGCGCAATTGGTTTTTTCATTTTACTAGCAGCTTTGTGCATCCTCTTATTGATCGGTTGGACTATACCGATTTTAGGTGCCATTGTACGTTATAAAGTTGGTGCCGAAATACTTCTTTTGCTCTATGCACTTATAGCAGCAAAACGCCCATTCCAAACAGAAATTCATGAAAACTAATCGTTTTATTGCGGGCTTATTTTCCTTGCTCTTATTTACTGGATGCTATCAAGGCGACAGTGCCGATTTAATCATACACAACGCTCAAATTTACAGTTGTGATGAATCATTTACCATCTATGAAGCTATGGCGATTAGAGATGGAAAAATCATACAACTCGGACCCGAAAGAGAAATTCTAAATGGCTACAAATGTGATCATCTAATAGATGCGCAATTAAGACCCGTTTTCCCCGGATTTCATGACGGTCATGCCCATTTTTGGGGATATGCAAAAACACTAGCCCAAGCAGATTTGACTGGGTCCGCTTCCTTTGACGAATGTATTGATCGGATTCAATCCTTTGCTGAAACATGTGAGACGGAATGGATTGAGGGACGCGGTTGGGATCAGACCCTTTGGGATCCTGCTGCATTCCCAAACAATGCTCGTTTAAATGAATTATTTCCAGACCGACCTATTTTGATACGGAGAGTAGATGGACATGCGGCGTTAGCCAATCAAGCCGCATTAGATCTTGCTGGAATTACATCTGCTACGGTTATTGAAGGCGGATGGATTGAAGTTATAGACGGCAATTTGACCGGAATATTGCTTGATAATGCCTATGATCTGGTTGCGGGTGTAATACCAGAAATGGATCCTGACACAAAACTAGCCTATTTAAAAAGAGCAGAAAACAGTCTTTTTGAAGTTGGTTTGACCTCTCTTAATGACGCGGGAATCAATCATGAAGATCGCGAACTTTTCGAGCAATGGTATGGCAATAATGACCTTACCATTAAGTCTTATGCCATGTTATTTGCGGATGATGAAAACCTCGATTTTGCAAAAACAGAAGGAATAAAAAATATTGGCAACCTCCATATCGGATCATTTAAACTATTGGCTGATGGTGCTTTAGGCTCCAGAGGCGCTTGTCTTATTTCACCTTATTCTGATTTGACAGACCATTATGGGTTTTTATTACGTGATTCTGCTGCTTTATATGACATTGCTTACTTCGCATCAGAAATTGGTTATCAAGTGAATACACACTGTATCGGAGATTCAGCTAATCGGGTCATGCTAAAAATATATGCTGATCTTAATCAAGGTAAACCGGATCATCGATGGAAGATTGAACATGCACAAGTCATTCAACCAGAAGATTTTGCCTATTTCCAAAATCACCATATCATTCCATCTGTCCAACCAACGCATTGCACTTCTGACATGCGATGGGCAGAGCAAAGATTAGGGAAACACAGGTTGAAGCACGCTTACGCATACCAAACCTTGCTTTCCAAAACGGGTATGATTGTGCTTGGTACAGATTTTCCAGTAGAACGGATTTATCCTTTAGAGACATTTTATGCTGCCATCACACGTCAAGATCGAGAAGGGTCGCCCGAAGGCGGCTTCTACCCAGATGAAAGCCTAAGTCGAGAAGAAGCCCTTCTAGGTATGACCATTTGGCCTGCCTTTTCTAATTTTGAAGATCAAGAAAAAGGAACACTTGAAAAAGGAAAAGCAGCCGATTTTGTTATCCTGACAAAGGACATCATGAAAATAGCGCCTTCAGAAATTTTGACCACGTTTGTAGAGCAGACATTTGTTGATGGCGAATGTGTTTTTGATGGTAGATAATTATTTAAAACGAGGGGCAATTTACTGTCCTAAAGAGTTTGGGCATCTCTTTGCATGGCAATGAAAAACTCAATGAAATTTCATGCGAACCTCCAGAGGCATTTGTTAAAGCAGATATGGTAGCGTCATAACTATATCCTATCTTATAAACACCGGTTTCAACTCCCATCGAAAGAATGAAAGCATCTCCTTCTCTTACCCAAGCACCAAAAGTGACCGAACGATAATGGACATAACATCCAAGATTCCATTGCTTAGCTCCGGAGTGATAGGTATACAAAAAATTAGGATAAACAGTGGCGGTTTGTATACCTGGAGATTGGCCGCCAATTTCATAATTAAAACCTGCATGAAAAGTATAACGCGCAGAAAGTTCGCTATTTCGTAATGTCATACTTTGATTAGGTTCATTGAGATGCTTTGCCGCAAATCCTGCATAAAATTTAGGATTATGAATAAAAAAACCTGCAGACACATCAAAAAAACCGCGTGTTGACCAAGAGCTGTTCTTTATGAGGTTTGATGGCAAGTCATTTGTTCGATAGACAAAGCCATCTTTTGGATGTATTTGATCGCCAAATGACAATTTATTCCAGTCCAGAAACTTCTGATTCCAACTCGTCTGCCCGCCTATTTGCAGTTTCCAGTTCGCTGATAGTTGCAGGTGATAAGCGTAAGCCAAATTAACCGTTGTCCAATTTAGTGTGTTTTGACCAGCCATGTCATTGGTAATCATAAAAGCCAGACCACCGCGCAAAGATGGGGCATAAGCATCATAAGTGACGCTATTTGTAACATAGGCTCCTGAAATATTCATCCATTGGTCTCGGTTATTCAGATGAATTTCTGGACATCCATTTGCTCCAGCCATCGCGGGATTTAAATATATCGGATTGCTGTAAAATTGTGAAAACTCGGGATCTTGAGCAATTGCAGGCGTATTTAATAGAATGATCATAAAGGGAAAAATGTATCGCATATTATTGAGTTTTTGGTTATTCCCTCAGAATCATATTGAGCATAACTATGCTAAACGCAAAAGCATTTACAGGATAATCATATTCAATAAATCAAGAAGGAAATCGCAATACAAAAGGCCTTTTCTATTTTGATTTTTGTTTATAAGTAAAGCAATTAAGTAGACTTAAAAGTTACATAACAAAACTTTTTTTTGAGTTTTTTTTAACTTCAAAACACTGAAAAACAGCACTTAACAAAAGAAGGGTAAACAGCATTAGACCATTTACCCTTCTTGCAAAACAAAGAAATCATCTGATCAATCAAATTGATCAGAAATCGTGCGTACCAAACAAAAATGACGCACTTTTAAAACAGGGAACCACCCCTGTCTCAACCTGATTTTTGCAAAGTAATATCAGGTTGAAATTCTTTGGGTTTGACTCAAATATAACCAAACAAATAGATCAAACCCAAAGAATTGTTTTTTCAAGACATTAGAATGAAGGACACGAAATCGTTCTAAAACGCTTCGGCTTTTCCTTACAACTAAAATTGAATCCTAATGACAATTCATGTGAACCTCCTGACGCGTTCGTCAAAGGAGAAATAGTAATATCATAACTATAACCAAATCGGAATGACCCGGCATCAATACCCACAGAGAGGATAAATGCATCTCTTGGACGCCACCAAGCACCCGCCGTAAAAGCGCCGTACTTAATGTAGGTACCAACATTTAGCTGCATAAAGCCGTCTTGATAAGTATAGATCACATTCGGTGAAATAGCCGTCACATTCTGATACTGTGATCCTTTACCAAATTCAATATTTGCACCCATATGACCAGTAAAACGCATCGGCATTCTACTTTCGCCGTCAGGATTCAAAATCAAACTTTCTTCAGGGGTGTTCAAGTGTTTTGCCGCGAATCCGAAATAAAAGTTTTCCGAATAGCCCACAAGACCAGCTGAAACATCAAAGAAACCTTTTGTTCCCCAGCTATCGTTATCATTCCAAAAGTTACCTCTTGGTAAATCACCTGTTTGATAAATAAATCCTCTTCGTGGATCAATTTGATCTCCAAAGGTCAACTTTGTCCAGTCCAAAAACTTCTGATTCCAAGTTGCTTGAGCACCGAATAGCATGGTAAATTTACGAGATACTTGTAGGTGATAAGAATACGCTAAATTAATTGTTGTCCAATTGAGCGTATTCTTACCAGCCATGTCGTTTGTTACCATCAAAGCTACACCACCTTGCAAAACATTTACAAACTGGTCGTAAGAGACACTGTTTGTTACAAATGCTCCCGAGATATTAGCCCATTGATTCCTGTAATTCATGTTTAACCTAGGGCAACCATGTGTTCCGGCCATTGCTGGATTCAAATAAATCGGATTGGCATAAAACTGGGTAAACTCAGGGTCTTGTGAAAAACCTGTGAGTGAAAACACCAGTGCACATATGCTGATTATTTTTTTCATAATATTAATTGTTGAGTCTTACTTTTCTTTTTCCTCCGACAATTCTTAATCCGAGGCTATGTGAACCCATCCGTTGATTCAACGCATAGGAAGTTGATTGATCGTATTGATAAGTTAGGCTAACGTGTTTAAGCTGAAGACCTATAGAGGCTGCAAAATCTTGTTTTGTAGAATAAGCACCACCCATGGTGAAAGCTCCAACTCTCGCGTTAAATCCTGCCCATCCCTCTGTGTTTGCTCCAAAATGACGACCTGTAATAAACGGACTAAAAGATCGATCTCGATTGTTTTTCAAGAAATCTAACCCTATGATTCCTGTATAGCGAACCGGTGCAGCTTCAGGCTCAAAGCTTCCTTCAACTGGATACACACTGGCATAATGTCCGCCAAGGTTATCTGCACTGAAGCCGACATACATTCTTTCAGCATTTAATACAAAACCTGCGCCCCAGTCTTTGTACCAGATCTGATTGGCTCCGGCCGTGTAAGCTTCAGGCTTATTTAATACCAATCCTCTTTCTAGTTCAAATGCATTAACTGAACCGAAGTTTTCATTGCGTCCATCGATCATACCTAATGTTAATTTGATCCCTGGCTCTAACACCAGATTATCTCCTAAATTGATTTTTGGTGAATAGGTTAAGTTAATACTGTATTGACCAAAAGCACCTGAATGCGCCGTTGCGGCATCAATGCTTATTCCAACACCACCGCGGATACCACTTCTGTAATTATCAAAAGCAATTCTGCTGCGTTGCATAGCGATTTCAGATCCCAACCACTGCGCTCTGGTATTCATTTCAAAACGTGGTTTTAAAAGTCCGCCTGTAAAAGCTGGGTTAAAATTAGTCAAGTCATTTTCTGGTAGTATTAATCTAGGATCTCTTAGATTCGTTAAACCAACAGGATAACCTAACATGCGTTCAACTTTTCTATAGAATCGTTTAGCTTTATAAGAGAAGGCATTCAACTTGAGATTCGAACTTGGTTTTAAATCTAATTCAACATCTGTCAATCCAGGATTATTTGCATAATAAGCAACGTTACCAGAACCCTCTAGATTATCCAGTGCCTGATCAATCGCTTTTCCTCCTTTTACAATCATTGCTTCTTCAACAGTATGTACCTCATCGAATAAGCTGGTATGATTTTGTGTTGTGGTTAAAGCATTGCTTTCTCCATTTACATCTGCATCAGGTCGACTATTGGTATTGTTTGAACGGCTATCGTATTGTGCATTATTTCGTTCGTTCTGATTGGCCGTCAAACTAGTTGTATAATCGTTCAATTGATTATCGGTTACATCATTCGATTGAACGTCCGTAACGGTTGAACCGGTTTCAGTGGGCATAAAGAAACTATGGTTCGTATGATAATCGATAGAAGTGGTTGCGCGCTCTGAGGCGAGCGTATCATTTGAATCGCCTGAGTTAATCAAGTTAATCCCACCGAACAATAATCCAGTGATCAAGACCGCTGCGGCAGCCCAGCCGTACCATCCGGCCACTTTCCTTTTGCGCTCAAGCTTGTGTTGATTGGGGTATATGACATTTTCTGTTGGAATTACGGTGTTTTGCCATGCGTCTACGTCTGGCTCAAAGCTAGGGTTCTGAGCTAAAAATTGCTCAAAGACTTCTACCTCACCGGAAGAGAGATTCCCTTCCATGTAATCGAACATCCATCTGTCAAAATTTTCGTGAATATTCATACGAGTACTGTTAGATCCTTTAGATGTTTCTTTAATTTCTTGCGGGCACGAAATAGATAAACTTTCACTTGTGATTCGGACAAGGAAAGTATTTCTCCAATTTCTTTATAGTTATATCCTTCAAGGTCTCTCAATAAAATGATCGACTTTTGAACAGGTGGTAAAATTGCCATACAATTCGCGACAACTTCTTTCATTTCAAATTCATGTGCATGCGACTCAACCGTATGATTAGATACTGTTGTTTCTTGATACGTCATTCGACTATTTTTCTTGATCATATTAATCAAGGCATTGTGTGCACAGGTGAATAGCCATGATTTGGCTTTTTGAAATTCTACCTTTTTTCTGTTCTTCCACAATTTCTCAAAAGCATCTTGCACAATATCATCAGCATCCTCTTTATTCTTGAGGTATTTCAGCGCAAATCCGTACAAACGTCCGGAGTAGTCTTTCACTGTGCTATTGTATTCTTTCCTTGTCAAAATCGCGTTTTCTTGAATGTTATAACATCCCTTAACAAAAAGCTAAAACAATCTAACGGTCCCAAAAGTTACAGGTACGTTATTTTTTTTTTATTTCTTAGAATGTACAAGTTACGAAATTATTATCAGTTCGCTGATTCTATGGGTATTTTTAGTATATTTCAAGAACGAAAAAAACATTAAAACATTTCCTTAATATCAAAATAAATGGACGTAAAAAGATTATTTGACCTTCCGTATTATCAGATGGAAAAATTCCCACAGGATGAAGCATTCTGTGACAAAGTAGACGGAGAGTGGCGAAAAACCTCCACTGCCGAGTATATTGAAAAGGCGAATGCTATAAGTCGCGGTTTAATTAAAAAGGGTATTGAACCAGGTGATAAAATTGCCATGATTTCGAATAATAGATCGGAGTGGAATATCTGCGATATTGGTATTCAGCAAGTCGGCGCCATTGGCGTTCCGGTTTATCCCACGATCAGCGCTGAGGATTATGATTATATATTTAATGATGCCGGTGTAAAATTGTGCATTGTTTCCGATGAGGAATTATACCACAAGGTTAATTCCATTATCGATAATGTAAGTACCCTAAATGAGGTTTACGTTTTTGAAGCCGTGAACGACACAAAATCATGGACTGAATTATTGGAGGATCCCGATGCTGAATTGGATGCAGAAATTGAGAAACGTAAAGCAGCGATTAAATATGAAGATTTGGTTACTCTGATTTATACCTCTGGTACAACTGGAAATCCAAAAGGTGTTATGCTTTCTCACCAGAATTTACTAAGCAATGTAATCGCCTGTGAGCCACGCCTACCGGTTGATTCATCGGCGAAATCATTAAGTTTTTTGCCCGTTTGCCATGTCTATGAACGCATGTTATTATACCTTTATCAATATACAGGTGTTTCTATTTATTTTGCAGAGTCAATGGACACCATTGGCGATAATTTAAAAGAAGTTAAACCACAAGTATTTACTGCAGTGCCTCGACTATTAGAGAAAGTATACGATAAGATTATCGCAAAAGGAGAAGCATTAACAGGTATTAAAAGAAAACTATTTTTCTGGGCCGTTGACATAGGTGAGCAATATGATGTTGTCGGACGCTCTGGATGGTATAATTTTAAATTAAAAGTTGCTAGAAAACTCATTTTTAGCAAATGGCAAGAAGCACTTGGCGGACAAACATTGGCAGTCGCTTCTGGAAGTGCGGCTTTACAACCACGTCTAGCGCGGGTTTTTTTAGCGGCTGGCATTCCAGTGATGGAAGGTTATGGTTTGACGGAAACTTCTCCTGTTATTAGTGTAAACTTTGAGGAAGGTAATAATGTACGTATTGGAACAACCGGACCGGTTTTAGACAACGTCGAAGTTAAGATTGCCGAAGATGGTGAGATTTTGGCGAAAGGACCGAATGTGATGATGGGATATTATAATCAACCTGAAAAAACGGCTGAAGCTATTGATAAGGACGGTTGGTTCCATACAGGTGACATAGGAGAATTCGTCGAAGGTAAATTCTTAAAAATCACTGATCGAAAGAAAGAGATTTTCAAAACATCTGGAGGGAAATACATTGCTCCACAGGTGATGGAAAACAAGTTTAAAGAATCACGTTTTATCGAGCAGATCATGGTCATTGGCGAAAATCAAAAAATGCCAGCTGCTTTCATTGTTCCTGCTTTTGAATTCATCCAAGAATGGGCCAAACATAAGGGACATAATATTGGTTCTTCCGAAACTGATATTGCCAGCAGCGAAATCGTAATCGAGCGGGTACAAAAAGAAGTAGATCGATATAATGCTGGATTTGGAAAATGGGAGCAAATCAAACGTTTTGAATTGGTGGATCATTTATGGACACCTGAATCGGGCGATTTAACACCTACACTTAAACCAAAACGTCGTGTTTTATTGGAAAGACACAAAGATTTATACGATAAGATTTATAGCTAAACCGTCTGAAGAATAGAAAAAAGACCTGCATTTATTGTGGGTCTTTTTTTTCTGCAATTTATTAGACAGAGCAACCGCTTCGGATTCCAGCCGTTATTGAGGGGAAACAGAATAGCTTAATCCTTTTAATCCAAAAATGAAAAGAGAGTTAAATTTAATTCTATTCACCTTTAGCTTTGTGATATTTGTATGTCATTTGTCATATGCGCAAACCAAAGTCCTTTTCATTGGCAATAGCTATACCGGAGCGAATAACCTTCCGTTGCTTGTCTCTGAAATTGCTGCAGGAAAAGGTGAAGAAATTACATACGATTCGTATACGCCGGGCGGTTACCATTGGCGGCTGCATAAAGACAATGCAACAACGATCGGAAAAATAGATAGTGAAAACTGGGACCTTGTCGTCCTTCAGCAACAAAGTCAAATCCCATCTTTACCTGAAGAAATTACGGGAGAAGATCATAGCAATCCTCATGCGACCGCTATTTGCGATACTATACGCAGCAATTTTGATTGCACTGACATTATCTTTTTCATGACTTGGGGACGTAAAAATGGTGATGATTATTATTGTGACTTCCATCCTCCTGTATGTACCTATGACGGCATGCAAACGGAGTTAAGAAATGCATATGTCAATTTTGCTATCGAGAATGACGCGTCTGTGTCTCCCGTGGGTGAGGCTTGGCGCTATGTGATTAACGATTCGCCTGAGATTGAACTCTATACGGGAGATGAAAGTCATCCAAACATCAATGGTTCTTACCTAGCTGCATGTGTTATGTATGCTACGATATACCGAGAAAGTCCATTAGGAACAACTTATACGGCATCATTAGACGCAGACCTCGCCGAATATTTTCAGACCGTTGCTGCCACAGTCGTCTTAGGAGAGGAGTTTGATGTTTGGCGTATTGATACTTATGATGAAGTAGACGCCATCGCCAATTTCGATTATTATATAGACGATTTAACCGTCAATTTTGAAAACTTAAGTGAACATGCCACAAGTTGGGAATGGAATATCGATGGAACAATCTATATAGAAGAAAATCCCAGCCACACTTTCCCATCATCGGGAATTTATGAAGTGATTTTGACTGTTTATGTTTGTAACGGTGATGTGCAAGAGATGACAGCGTCCATTGCTGTTACGTCTGACTTGTCGAATGAAAAACATTCATTAGCTCGTGTTGAATTATATCCCAATCCAACAGTTTCCAATTTGACAATTCAAACTAGTGACAACCAACAAAAGGAAATTGTATTAATGGATAAGCATGGTAAAATTCTGTTCAAACATTTCATGAAAGAATCATCAACAATTGATCTGTCGAATTACGAAAATGGCATCTACCTCATTACTGTTAGCGGGGTTCATTATCGCGTTCTCAAACAATAACCAATCAGCTAAACTCGGCCTTTAAACTCAGGTCAAGACTTTTAAAAGAGTGAGTCAAGGCACCTGAGGAGATATAATCTACACCGGTTTCGGCATAAGCCAAAATCGAATTCGCATTGATACCACCAGAAGCTTCGGTTTCAAATTTATCGGAATCAATAATTGATAAGGCCTCTCGAATTTGATCTGGTGTAAAATTATCCAACATGATTCGATCTACCCGACCGTCTGCAAGGACCTGTTTTACCTCAGCTAAATTGCGCGTTTCAATTTCAATTTTGAGCGACTTATTTTTTGATTTAAGGTATTGATGGGTTCGTTCGATAGCTTGTTGAATTCCTCCTGCATAATCGATATGATTATCTTTAATCATGACCATATCATAGAGTGCAAACCGGTGGTTATGTCCGCCTCCAATTTTTACTGCCCATTTTTCCATGAGACGAATTCCAGGAGTTGTTTTTCTTGTGTCTAACAATTTAGTGGGAAGATGCGCAATGATGCTCGCTAGCTCATCTGTTTTGGTCGCAATACCACTCATGCGCTGCATAAAATTCAGCACCAAACGTTCTGCACTCAAAATTGACCGTGATGGGCCTTCTACATAAAAGGCAATATCCCCTTTGTTAATGCGAGCACCATCCTTAATCAGCACTTCCATTTGTAATTTGGGATCTACTCTTTTAAAAATAATCTCAGCTAATTCTACACCAGCCAAGACACCATCATCTTTTACTAATAAACGTGCTTTGCCGTGACCTTGTTCAGGAACGGTAGCTAAACTCGTATGATCACCGTCTCCAAGATCTTCAATTAACGCTCTTTCAACAATCTCTTGAATCGATTCTCTATTTAAATAATCCATTCTAAGTTTTACTTGATTGCAACGAAAGCGTTCACATCCGCTTCAGAAATTTCTTCACCTCCTAAAATAACGAGGCGCTCAACAACATTTCTTAATTCACGGATATTTCCAGTCCAATCAATACCTTGTAACGCTTTGACAGCAATATCAGAAATTGATTTGGTCGCCATCCCATATTCGCCGCATACTTTCTCAAGGAAAAATTCAGTTAAGATTGGAATGTCATCTACTCTTTCATTTAAAGAAGGAACTTTAATCACAATTACACTTAAACGATGGTAAAGATCTTCTCTGAATTCACCATTTTCAATCATTTTTCGTAAATCCTTATTCGTTGCCGCAACGACTCTTGGATTCACTTTGATATCCTTTTCACCACCAACTCGGGTGATATTATTTTCCTGCAAGGCTCGCAATACTTTGGCTTGAGCCGAAGCACTCATATCTCCAATTTCATCTAAGAAAAGTGTTCCTTTAGTTGCTAATTCGAATTTGCCTTTCTTCTGTTTTACAGCAGATGTAAATGCTCCTTTTTCATGTCCGAACAATTCGGATTCGATCAACTCAGAGGGAATGGCAGCACAGTTCACCTCTATAAACGGTTCCTTATTTCTCGCACTTTGCTCATGCAATTGACGTGCAACCAATTCCTTTCCCGCACCATTTGGACCAGTAATTAAAACTCGAGCATCACTGGGACCGACCTTTCCGATCATGTCGCGTATCTCTTGTAATAGTGCAGACTCTCCAATAATATTATAATTCTTTGAATGTCTTTTGATTTGCTTTTTAAGCACTTTTGTCTCCTCCACAAGGTCAGTTCTGTCCAATGCATTTTTTATCGTTACCAATATACGGTTCAAATCCAATGGCTTTTCAATAAAATCGTAAGCCCCATTTTTGATTGATTCAACTGCTGTTTCGATATTACCATGACCAGAAATCATGATGATCGGTGTTTCTAAACCATCATTTTTCAATTTGGTTAGCACCTCCATTCCATCCATTTGCGGCATTTTAATATCGCAAAAAATGACATCATAATTGTTCTCTTTGGCCTCACGAATTCCAGAAATCCCATCCTCTACAGCATCTACCGTATGATCTTCAAATTCAAGAATTTCTTTTAACGTTCGTCTGATGCTTCTTTCATCATCAATGATTAAAATTTTTGGCATAGTTTCTACCTTTTGGAAATTGACTCGTAAAGATATTAAAAATGAGCTAAAAACCGCCTTAGCTCTTTCAAATCAAGGATGTTTTTTCTAAGCTATTGGAGATTTAGAAAAGGTAATCAAAAAATGACCGAACAAATTATCTTCCTTTATGATTATCATATTGAGCAACTGACTAGCAGGATAACAGGAGAATAATCTGAAATAGGATAGGAAAAGTAAAAAAAAGTATAATTTCGTTGAACGCATAACACATTTAACATAGCATGACAGATCAAAACTTAACAATTATCGGAAGTCAAGAATGGTGTTCTTTTCCCGAATTGAACACACCCGCTATACGAGCGCGAATTGACTCCGGTGCTCAAACCTCATCTATACATGCTTCAGATATTCGACGATTTACGAAGAATGGTGAAGATTGGGTGAGGTTTGAAATCCATCCTTTACCTGAGTCGCGACACATTGCGATTCGAAATGAGGCACCTATTGTTGCTGTGCGGAAAGTAAAGAATACGGGGGGGTCTAGTGAAAGTCGTTACGTTATTCGCACGACCCTTGAAATGAATGGAGAGTCTTTTGAGATTGAAATGACGCTCGCTAATCGCGACGCGATGGGCTTTCGCATGCTACTCGGAAGAGAAGCGATGAAAGGTCGATTTATCGTTGATCCGTCAGGTCAGTATTTATTAAAAGACTATGACGAGGAAGACATTAAGAAATTTTACATCAATGAAAAGCGTGAATTAGCAGGATTAAAACTAGGACTATTAGCAACAAACCGTGATTTATATAGTAACAGACGTATCATGGAAGCCGCTGAAGAACGCGGGCATGATCTGAAGTTCTTAAATGCAGAATTGTGTTACATGAAGATGGATAGTTCGGATCCTGAAGTTCGCTATCGCGACGGAACGATTTTGAATAAATTGGATGCCGTTATTCCGAGACTAAGACCTTCTATGACACATTATGGTTGCGCATTGGTTCGCCAATTTGAAAGTTTAAACGCTTATGCTTTGAACAATGCAGACGCTATTCTAAAATCAAGGGATAAATTATATTCGTCTCAAATCTTTTCCAAACACGGCATAAACACGCCTATAACCGGATTTGCTAAATCTCCTTTAGATACCAAAGGTTTAATCGAGATGGTCGGTGGTGCACCTCTAATTGTAAAACTGCTAGAAAGCACGCAAGGTAAAGGAGTTGTTCTTGCTGAAACTAGTAAGGCCGCTGAATCTGTTATCAATGCATTTAAAAGTTTACATGCGAATATATTGGTACAAGAATTTATCCGTGAAGCTGGAGGTAAGGATATACGTTGCTTTGTTATTGACTATAAAGTGGTAGCCTCTATACAGCGAGAAGCACAAAAAGGAGAATTCCGATCGAATATTCATATGGGAGGCAAAGCGAGTGTTATTAAAATCACTCCAGAAGAGCGGAAACTTGCTGTTAAAGCGGCAAAAGTATTGAATCTACCTGTTGCAGGCGTAGACATTATTCGTTCGAATAAAGGGCCTATGGTATTAGAAGTTAATTCTTCTCCTGGACTAGAAGGTATAGAAGGTGCTACTGGTACAGATATTGCTGGGCTTATGATTAAAGCCATTGAAAAAAAACTAGGATATCACAAATCATAGAAAATCAGCGTGTTTTATAGGTAAAATCACTATTTTTAGCTGTATTTGAAAGCTAACCGTTTGGTTCGAGTCCATCAGGATATAGCCAATGCTTCAAACCTGAGGTACCTTGATGTTACTGGAAATAAATTAACCAAAATTCCAAATGCTATAAAAAATACAAAATCTTTAGAGGTTTTGAAATTAGGACGCAATGCGCTCACCCATTTACCCGATGGCATTAGCGAATTGTCTTCATTAGACTCATTGGATGTTCATTTAAACGGACTCGACGCCATTTCTGATTGGATGGGGGATTTAAAAAAACTGCGTTACCTGAACTTTGCGATGAAGCAAATAAAACTCGTCTCAAGTGAGGTGTGGACAATGGAAAATTTACATATCCTCGATTTAAGTGAGAATAATCTAAATATAGAAGGGTTGAGTTTGATTAACCTTCCTTCGGCACCAATTGAGTCTATCTATCTTCAAGGAAACCTCTTAACTAATTTCCCGAACGAATTAGGACAATTAAAGCGTCTCGAAGAGCTTTATTTAACGCTTAATGAAATCGAAAAACTACCAGAATCCATTACTGGCTTCGAATCATTAAAAGCACTTTATCTGAGTTCTAATCGTTTGAGTGTTATACCTGCTTCAATTGGTAATTTCAAACAATTAGAAGCGTTAAAACTCAATCAGAATATCATATCTGAGATAAACGAGAACATCGGAAGTTTACAAGCATTGCGTCTCATCAACCTGGACGATAATGAAATCAAATCTTTTCCGGCGGCACTTGCAAAACTGAAGATGTTGCAACAATTATCTATTGTCGGAAACTATATCGATGCTTTGCCGGATCAAATAAATGAGTGGAAAGAACTGGAATATCTAAACTTATCTCGGAATCAGTTAAAAAGATTACCGTCAACGATTGGTGATTTAACCAAATTAAAAACTTTGATGCTCAGAGAAAATCAAATCGATCATTTACCCACTTCCGTTATCCATCTGTCTGCCCTAGAACAAATTGATTTGGGCGAGAATCTCATGGAAGTTTGGCCGAACGAAATTATGGGACTGACGAAATTGAAATCATTAAAACTGGATGGGAACTTTATTAAAAAACTACCGAAGAATTTATCGGATTATCACGAATTAGAGAACCTTGAACTAGACGGCAATAATATACGGAAATTACCGAAAGATCTCAGCGGTTTGACTTCATTAAAGTATCTGAGTTTGAACGGTAATCAAATCAAAAAGATTCCAGATTCCATTGGTTTATTAGAGAATCTTACTTAAGTTTAGAGAATAACGTGATTAAAAAATTACCCGAAACAATTGCTCAACTAAAGAATTTGCAGTACCTATCCTTGGAAGGGAATGTCATTAGTTTCGAGCAAGAAAAGTGGATACGATCCGTTGTTCCTGAAGGCTGTAAATTGATCTTCTAGATCCTCTTGGCTAAGATTCTATTTCCTGTAATATTAGCCTTCCATTTTGACGGCGGAAAAACACGCGGAAGGAAACGCAAATAAAGTTTTGTCCGTTTAGAAACCTCTTCTTTTTCATCCTCTCGCATAATTCCAGTAAACTCTATGATTTGCATATTAGGATGCTCTTTTAAATAGATCCTAATGACTTCTGATATAGTCGTCATTACACGGAAAGCATCTCCCTTATTCGTTACCACATATTCTTCTCCCTCATACTCCTCATTCAAAACGCCAAAAACCACAACCGCATGGAAGATATCATTCTTCTTGCGACCAAAGCGAACCTCATATTCAACCTCATGATCAGTCGTAAATTGATATACCTGTCCAGAGGGAATGGCTGGCGTTATGATAGGATATGGCTCCATTTATTTTCCGAATATAATATAATCGCGACTAATATTCTCCTCTCGAGCGGTTGCAATTTGTTTTCCTTTGGATAATGCTTGCACTCCTTGGTTGACATATTCGCGGATTTCAGAAAGGTAAACTTTCTGATCGTCGTTCTCGTCATTCGATATCTGGCTTCGACTCAAGTTTGAGGTTTGGTAATTTATAATCCAACCTTAAATCACCTTCTTCTAAGTTTAATTTCTTCAATCGTTTTTTATAGAGGTAATAATATGCGCGGATGAGTTGAGCCGAACTTTTACCAATTCGTTCAGCAACAATATCTGGACGATTGAGGTGCAAATCAAATTGCTCAAATGGTACCAATCGCCCATTTAATCGAAAAGCAATTCCTTCTAGCGCTTTTCGGGATGCCATGTAGAAATTATCTGGTGTATAGATTAAGAATTCACGCGAGCCAATAGCATGATAAGTGGCCAATAATTCGCAGGATTCATAATTCGTATACTTCACCGCTCCGTCTACTGATGCCGAATAAACGCATGATGCGGTTTGATCACCAACAATCTTGACAATTTCCGAGCGATGATCATTTAACTGATATAATTTTGCTCCTGTTGACGTATCCCAAACAATGATAGCATTATCAGCATCACTTACAGAATTATTTCCACCACCTGAAATTAATTTTTTACCGTCTTTACCATAAGCAATGGAGTTAATCACACTGACGTGTCCTTCTAATTTATGTTGAATCTGCCAATCACTTGTATTGCGTAACAAAATAGTCCGATCCCAAGCGGCGGTAGCTAACTGATTTCCGTCTGGACTAAAAGCAACATCTTTTATTGATATTGTCTGATCGGTAAATTGTTGGATTTCTTTTTTCTTTTGATAGTCCCATATACGTGAAGTACCGTCGAGAGAACCGCTTACCAGCCAGGGTTTTGTCGGATGAAAGTCAATAGACAGAATTCCTCCTGTATGGCCTGTCAAATCCGCTACTCTTTTTCTGGTTTCGATATCCCACACTTTTAAAACATTATGATAACCAGCTCCTGCCAGATAGCGACCATCTTCAGACACTGCAACCGATTGAATTAATTCATAGTCGGTATTAAACGTTGCCGTTTGCTTACCTGTTTCAATATCGTATTGTGCCAACCCTATAGCTGAACTCATCGCAATAATTGATTGTCCATCAGACGTGAATACACAAGGAAAAAAAGCACGGATACTATCGACTACTTTATTGAGACGCAAATCCCATATTTTTAATTGAACCTTATCGGTTGCTACTGCCAAATATCTACCATTTGGGTCGTGCGCCATATTAAAAATACGATTGACCTTTCTGGTCAACTTTTTAAAGACTTGACGGGTTTTAAAATTATAAAGTGTTATGGCGTCGTGATTAGCAAACAGGACAATTTCTCCGTTAGGGTGGGTTGTTAAACTTTGTGTTACAAATGGACTACCGCTGCCATTGGGATGATCAATTAATTTTTGTTTTTCGACATCAAAAATGGCAACACCGCCGGAGTGTAAAGAGAGGTATAAGATCGGGTCTTTTCGATCAAGAGCCAAGCTTATTATCTTACCTTTTTGTGGTTTCGAAACATAGGAAAAACTGCCTTTCTCCATCTCATAAATCCTCAAGCGATCATCAGTAAAACCAGTGGCAATATAACGTCCTTCTTGAGAGATATCACTATTGCTAAAAGGATACAAAAACGACTCAAAAAGTTTGACCGTGCTAATGGCCGTTCCATCCTTCAAATTTACATGATGAATATTACCCAAATGATCGAGAATATACCCAACGGCTTTGCTCGTATCTACAATGAATTCGGTTGAATACGAATCAGACATGACCTTTTCAGACTAACTATTTGTATTTACAGCCGTTAGCTTTGAATCGTCATTTGTAAAATACAATTCATCTCCAGCACTTGAAAAAGATAAACCTCATGTATTTTGAGATGTAGAGGTATAAACCGTTTCACCTGAAATCACATTCCAGACTAATAATTCATTGTTAAAAGTTGTTGCTGCTAAATGGATATTATCAGGAGAGAAAGCCAACTGCTCTGCCCTACCTGCTGTGCCCGAAATGGTCCTATATTCCATTCCGGTTGCCAACTCCCAGATTTTAACTTGTTTGTCATTTGATGCGCTTGCTAAAAAACGACCATCTTTTGTCACGCGCATTGCGTTGACCTGATCATTATGTCCTGTTGTTAAAATAACATCCGGACTATCTTGCGCCATAAGCAAGAACCCCGAAAGGAGAAAGAACAAGGTTAATAAGTTACGCATCATGATGATCATACTTTAGTTAAGTGAAGTATCTAAAATCATGCCCGTCTTCTATATTCAATAATGCTTCATAAATTAAGAGGATACCATTCTCGACATCTTCCCTATGCGCCATTTCAACCGTCGTATGCATATAGCGCAATGGTGTAGAAATTAATACAGATGGAACACCTGAATTTGAGTAGGCAAACGCATCTGTATCTGTGCCCGTTGCTCTTGAAGCAGCGGCTCGCTGAAAAGGAATCTTTTTCTCTTCTGCCGCACTGAGCACTAGGCTTAATAAGTTATTTTGAACAGCCGGACCGTATGTTAGAACCGGACCTTTACCAAATTTTAGATCACCTTGTTGAATTTTATCAATCATCGGCGTTGAAGTATCATGGCAAACATCCGTAACAATCGCGACGTCCGGTTTAATCTTTTCTGCAATCATTTGCGCCCCACGTAAACCAATTTCCTCTTGAACTGAATTCGTTATGTATAGACCAAATGGAAGTTTGACTTTGTTTTCTTTTAACATTTTGGCCACTTCAGCAATCATAAAACCTCCGATTCTATTATCCAACGCTCTGCCTAGAAACTTATTCTTATTCAACACCATAAACTCATCCTCATAAGTCACAACGCATCCCACATGGATTCCTAATTTTTCAACTTCCTCTTTCGATTCGCATCCACAATCTAGGAAAATATTGGTCAGTTCTGGTGGATTCTCTTTGGCCTTGCGTGTATGAATTGCAGGCCAACCAAAAACTGCTTTTACAATTCCTTTTGGCGTGTGAATATTCACTCTTTTTGATGGAGCAATCTGATGATCGGAGCCACCATTTCTTCGCAAATAAAGAAATCCGTCATCGGTGATGTAATGTACAAACCAAGAAATTTCATCCGCATGCGCTTCAATGACTACTTTATATTTTGCCTCTGGATTTACAATTCCAACCACAGAACCATAATTATCGACCCAATAATCGTCGACATAAGGTCTAATATATTCTAACCACAACTTCTGCCCTTCGCTCTCAAAACCTGTTGGAGATGGATTATTGAGGTATCTTTCTAAGAAATTAAGTGCTTGTTTACTTAAAATTGATTTTTTCTTTGCCATGCCTTAAAAATAACGATTCTTTTATATCCGAATTCCTTTTTTATCAGGTAAAGCCAATAAAATAAGGGGATTTATTAATTTCGTGAAAAAATTAATAATTATGACCAATCGGCTCATCCTCTTTTTCCTACTGATAATATCTCCCATTTCTTATGCGCAAGATTGGGACTTAAGTGATTTCTTTGTTTATGATGCGATGCTCGAGCAGAAGGTAGACGAGGTTTTTGAAAGTCTCAATGATACCAGTCGAGCAGGTCAAATGATCGTTCCAGCAGCTGGTCGTTTGGGTAAATCACAGGATCATCTAAATAATTTGCTAAGCAAAAATCACATTGGCGGTATTCTATTGTTGAACGGAACAAAGTCTGGTTTTACTGAAATGGTCAATGACTTTAATCAGATCAATGCCAATCATGGAGGTTTACCACTGCTCTATTCTGCAGATGCTGAACCGAGTTTAATTGGCTATAAAATTAAAAACTGTACGCCTGTTAAGAAGGCTAATTTAATGGTTAGCCGTGCAGAAGTTAGAAAATTTGCCGCCTCTATTTGTAAAGATTTAAAAGATATTGGCATCAACTATAATTATGCCCCAGTTGTGGACATGTCCCCAAATGAAGCCATCTCTTATCGTGCTTTTGGCGATAATGCCGATACCGCTCAAATTTGGTCGCGTGTCTTCATTGAAGAAACTCAAAAACGCGGTATAGTAGCTACGGCAAAACATTTTCCTGGACACGGTTATGTGGTTGGGGATACACATAAGAAACTGGTCTATATAGATGGTGAAATGCTAGAGGTTGAAAACTATCGACCGTTGATTAATGCTGGTGTTCTCTCAATTATGGTAGCACATATTGCTATTAAAAACAATGAGACATACAATACGAATGATTTACCTTCTTCTGTTTCACGGAATATTGTGACGGATTTGCTGAAAAACAAAATGAACTTCAAAGGCTTAGTTGTTACAGACGCCATGAACATGGGTGGTGTAGCATCTATCCCAAACTGTGAATTAAAAGCGGCAAAAGCTGGATGCGATTTGATTCTGATGCCTATTGATGAGGAAAAAGCCTTAAAGGATATTATCAGTGAAATGTCCAACGATCAGGGATTTCAGCGACAAGTCTATGCATCTGTGCGGAAAATAATTCGCTTAAAAATCTGTCTCGGACTATTATAAAAAAGCATGTAAAAAGAAAACGCCTTTCGAAAAATCGAAAGGCGTTTTTTATATCGTGTTATTTGGTTTTAGCTATTGCCTTTAGCATAATCCGCTAAGAACTTTTCTAATCCAATATCTGTCAATGGGTGTTTTAATAATCCTAAGATAGAACTCAGCGGACCAGTCATCACGTCTGCACCAATCTCAGCGCAGTTGATTACGTGCATCGTGTGGCGAACAGAAGCTGCTAAAATTTCTGTTTCAAACATGTAATTATCATAAATCGCTCTAATCTGAGCGATTAAATCTAGTCCGTTTGAAGAAATATCATCTAAACGACCAACAAATGGAGAAAGGTAAGTTGCTCCTGCCTTTGCTGCCAAAATGGCTTGTCCTGGAGAAAAGACCAATGTACAGTTCGTTTTGATTCCTTTATCCGAGAAATATTTGATCGCTTTAATCCCATCCTTGATCATAGGAATTTTGACAACAATATTTGGATGCAAAGCTACAAGGCGTTCACCTTCCCTTACCATTCCTTCAAAATCAGTTGAGATAACTTCTGCACTTACGTCTCCATCTACGATATTGCAGATGTCTACATAATGTTTTAAAATATTTTCTTCCCCTGTGATGCCTTCTTTAGCCATCAATGATGGGTTAGTGGTTACACCATCTAAAATACCTAGGTCATTGGCCTCTTTGATTTCTTCCAAATTTGCCGTATCGATAAAAAACTTCATAATTTCTTTTAGTTTTTCAGTTCGCTAGCCACAAAGATAAGGCTTGTCTTTTATGAATTCGAATTAGTTATTAACAGGATATGCACGAAGGCTTTTATGGATTGCAAAAATCACAATACATAGGGTCTTCAAATTCCTTCTTGTTCGGATGCTTTTTTTCTTCCTGATGGTCACATTTAACGCATCCCCAGACTTGAGTTTTAATTGATCTTGTTGGACGACTACACCATTGACATGGTAAACCAGCAATGTTTTTTACGGGTCCAAAACCGGGAGATTGACAGGAAGGACAGGCTGATAAAATACGTTCGGAAAGTTTTTTACCCAAAGCTCCTATATGCGCCATTCTTTGCGGATTAAGATGCGCACGCATATCGGTTTCTAACCAAAGTTCTTGGTGATTCTTCAACTGATTTTTAACGGCCTCTTGAAATTGCTTGGGATCGGTTATTCCCTTAACAATATCTTCATGGCTACTTTCTGATTTGCGAAGAATAATTGCAGACTCCGGAAAACCTATTTTTTCAGCAAATGCCACTGCTTCCTTCCATGAATGAATGCACTGACCTGCAAAATTAGTTTCGGTGACGATACTTTTTTCTACAATTTCTAATCCATTTTCAAAATCAGAAAAGAGCAATAATTCTTCATTACCAGGTACAAAAAACAGATGGGGGTGTTGACCAAAAGAGCCCTCGCTTGCTACGGCTAAAGCACAACCTGTCATTTCATGTGCGAAACGATTTTTTTTACGGGCAGCCTCGAGGGGCGAATCTAAACGCTCTACCTCTCCAGAGAAAGTACCAAATTGGTCCGTATCAAAGTTTTCAATCGTACGACAGTTGACACCAAGTTTAGAAACAAAAACAGGAGCCAGCACCGCTTCTTTCTTGTGTTTCGTGGCAATCACGAGTTCAAGATTTTTGTAGCGTTGGTGCACAGCTCCTGATTGTTTTAGGTAAAGTATCTATATCTTACTGCCCCTGCCCTAATGAGAATCCTTTTTTCCCATCAAAGGTGTAGAGGTTTTCAGTTTTAATTACATCTACATTATTCGCAAGCGCATTGCTTAATACATTCACGATTTCTTTTTTATCAACGACTTCTTCTGAAGGCATTAGAAAACGACATCTCCAGTGGTTCGTACAGTATGTTTCGTCAAATCCATTTGGCCAAACTTTAACCCCACGGTTCGTGATCATTTGAAGTTTTAAGCCTTCTGATTCGATTGACTTCAAACGTTCGGCCACGTTGTTAGGGTTTTTGTCCTTATCGTCAACAAAAACATCAACTCCCAATAATTCTTTTTTCGATGCAGGACGTTCTTTCACTTTTGGAAGATCGAATGGTTTATCTGCATTGTAAACAACTGCTGTTAATTGCTCAGGACTTTTTCCAAGATTTGCGATAACTGCATCTGCAAATTCTTTTGTTCCGACTTTCTTCGTACTTACACCTTCTTTATAAATATCTGGTGTATGTGTTCCTTCTTCAATCGTTCTAAGCCAAGCGTTATGAATTTTTTCAGCTGCTTTGTTTTCACCAATATGGTTCAACATTAAAATTGCACCTCTTAATAAACCTGAAGGGTTTGCGATGTTTTTTCCAGAAATATCTGGAGCACTTCCGTGAATCGCTTCAAACATAGCAACAGACTCCCCAACATTTGAAGATCCTGCCATTCCTACTGATCCAGTAATTTGTGCAGCTACATCTGAAAGGATATCGCCGTATAGGTTTTGCATGACGATTACATCAAATGCTTCTGGTGTATCAGCTAATTTTGCCGCCCCTATGTCTACAATCCAATGTTCGTTTTCGATTTCAGGATATTCAGCTGCAACTTCATCAAAGATCTTGTGGAACAAACCATCTGTTTGTTTCATGATATTGTCTTTTGAAAAACAAGTCACTTTTTTGCGACCATTATGCTTAGCATATTCAAAAGCATAGCGAATGATTTTTTCACTCCCAGGACGTGTTATCAATTTCAAACATTGAACCACATCTTCTGTTTGTTGATGCTCGATACCTGCGTATAAATCCTCTTCGTTTTCACGAACAATTACCACATCCATTTCCGAGTGCTTTGTTCTGACATAAGGATGCAAGCTAGAACATGGTCTCAAGTTTGCGTATAAACCTAAGGTCTTACGCATGGTTACATTCAAACTCTTGTAACCTCCACCTTGAGGTGTTGTAATCGGTGCTTTTAAGAATACTTTGTGCTTACGGATACTTTCCCAAGCTTCTGACGATATACCCGAAGTGTTTCCAGACTCATATACTTTTTTTCCGACTTTGATTTCATCGAATTGAACGTCTGCGCCTGATGCTTCAATAATGCGAACAGTCGCTTCCATAATTTCAGGACCGATTCCGTCCCCTTTAGCCATTGTTACAGTTTTCATAGCTTTTTTTTGTGTTTTGCGCTACAAATTTGCAACATTCAATCCATATATTTTTATTTATATTTTGAATGTTACGTATAAAATTATTTTATGCATTTTAATTCAACTCCTTAAAGTCTTTATTTATTTAGTTTTAGAGGAACTTTTAACGAGTGTATTAATTGTTTTCATCTCAGCAGGTGTCAAATCACGCCAACTTCCTACAGGCACATCTAAGCTCACATTCATAATGCGAATGCGTTTCAATTTGACGACATCATATCCCAAATATTCGCACATCCGTCTTATTTGTCGGTTTAAACCTTGCGTCAAAACAATTCGAAATTTATTCTTGCTGATCCTTTCGACCTTACACTTCTTTGTTTTTGTTCCTAAAATGGGAATACCATTTGACATGCGATGAATGAAACGATCATCAAAAGGACGATTGACGGTAACGATATATTCTTTTTCGTGATTATTATCTGCTCGCAAAATTTTATTGACAATATCTCCATCGCTGGTTAAGAAAATAAGTCCTTCACTTGGTTTATCTAATCGGCCGATCGGAAAGATCCTTTCTTTATGTCCTATAAAGTCAATAATATTATCTCGCTCTTTTCGTGTGTCGGTCGTGCAAACGATGCCCACCGGTTTATTAAAAGCGATATAAACAAATTTATCTTTGCTTTGCAGGCGAATACGTTCTCCATCCACATGGACCTCCGCTGTTCTAGGAATTTTTGTTCCGAGTTCAGGGACTTTCTTATTGACTGTAACTCGATTGGCTTCAATCAGTCGATCAGCCTCTCTTCTTGAACAATACCCTGCCTCGGTGAGGAATTTGTTTATGCGTATGAGTTCCACCTGTATGATTTAGACGTGTGTCACAAATATAATCGTGATTATTGAATAGAAAATGATCGCTTAAAATGAATACGTGAAACCTGCCGATACAGTGCCAAAATGCAGCCAATTCTTAACATAACCATCACTTGGTCCATCTGTATTATCAGAAGTTCCAACTGCTCCTCCTCCTAAATACCTGAGATTAAGGAAAGCGTCTACATTTTGATGTACTTTAATTCCTGTTCTTAAACTGGCATCCAAAATAGCACCAACGACTTCATTATCACTGCCATTCAAATAACTCACAGGCGCATAGATTCCGTCTGCTTCTAATTCCGTATAAACTTGCTTACTAAAGTGATAGCGACTTCTAATTTTTAATGCAGGTACAATTCCAACATCTCTGTTCGCTCGATATAAATTACCGTCTCCAGACTCAAAGGATATGGTTGCATTTCTGATTTGAATTGTTCCGCCAATACCAAAACTCCATCGTTCACTATTCGGAGCCAGTTCTCGTAAGTAACTGAATCTGTAAAACGGGAAATTATAAAGGGTTCTAACGCTCGTTGTTGCGGCGAATAATGCACCGTCTACAATTAAATCTTCATTGAGGTATACCTGCGTTTCTAATCTGAGCGGCTGATACAACAAGATAAACGCATTGCGTTGTTTGATATCCAATTCCAAGGAAGGACGAATAATTGGAAAAAGCACATCCTGTCCACCATCGTTACGATAATCGAAATAAGTGCCATCGTTTCCGAATTGTACTTTATGGTCAAAAACACCTAAAAATCCAATCTCGGCCACTGCTCTCAGCTTGACATTTTTAAGTGGCAGTTCGGTCTCATTCTGTCCAAAAGTCGAATTCAACGTCAGTAAAGAAACGGCGATCAAAATGAGTTTAAAATTCATATTTCAGTTTTTGTTTTTATAAAGTTAATGTTTCTAACCATGCAACAGCGAATGATGTGGTTTGTTCAGAATTCAAATACGCTGATTCCACCCAGATTGATTATTGCTCAACTAACCAGTCGGAATAATGGGTTTAATAGTAAAATCGAAAACTATTCCTGTTGCTTCTTCAGGACTTGTGTTTTCAGGTTGCTTAACGATAACACCATCCTCAGGCAACGAAATATATTCAGCATAGGCTCCACAATTTAAATCGGTAGTAGCAATCACCTTGTCACCTACTTTAAATTGGGTTGTTTCTGAACCAATTGCTTCAACTATTCCAGCAAGATCGGTTCCTGGTGTTTTTACCTTTGGTTTTGTGACACCCGTAAACAGTCTACCAAACTATGGTGTTCCTGTTCGCATCATGGTGCTTGCTATTGTAACTGAACTGGCCTCAATTCTAATTAATATTTCATTTGATTTTGGAGTAGGCTTTTCTACCTGTTGTATTTTTAATACCTCTGGTCCTCCGTATGCGTTTATAATAATTGCCTTCATAATATTCGTTTTTGTTATTTGAAGACAAATCTAAGGCAGGTATGTACTAGAAACGTTCGGAATCAACACCATGAGGTTCCGAATTATAATTCAGAAACTTTTTGATCGATTTTGATGAGAAAAAAGGTGATTATTGAGTATCGGTTTTACTCCAAATGGGATTTAAAACGTTTCGAGATTTTTCGTGGTATTGAAAAAGAAGGTTATTTGGTTGCTGATATCTTTTAAAAGACGAATGTAATGATTTAAAAGGCTTTATAACCTCAACCGGCCGACCTGTTAGAATTGTATCCCCGCTTCGGCTCACTAGATAAAATGTATCCTTTAAGATCTTTGACTCGGGTTTAATCGGATCAATCTCTGACTCATGCTTATTGCATGCGAAAATCAGCATAGCCAATAAGGTGATCACTATAAACTTTGTTTACCGTGGGAACATAGGTTCTAAAGCTAATGATTTCGGAGGAAATAATTTAGGTTCTGGGTCAACTGATTTGGGATGTTCGAGGAATAATGAGGATATTACTTCTCCCCCCAACCCTAATCATGATAAATCTCGCTCATCTCCAAAACGATATTGCGCAATTCGTTACGGAGGGCTTCTGGCTTTAACACTTCAATCTGGGCACCGTAGGATAAGAAGGTACGTTTGAGCTCCTCTGACACGATGACTTTCAGTGAAAAGGTATTCCGTTTCCTACCCTTTTTCTGTAGTTTTTGTGAATGATGCAAAGGCTGTGATTCGATATACTTTGAACCGACCTTATCAATCTTAAAAATAACTTTGACAGGTTCGCTATCATTGGCCGTAATACCAATTGAGTTTTCGAAAAAATGATCCGGATTAAAATCAACTGGGGCCGTTTGATAATCTTCAGTTAAAACCAAATTTGAAATCCGGTCTAATCCGAAGGTCATGATTTTTGATTTTTCTATTGAAAAACAGATCAAGTACCAGCGATTTCGGTATTCTTTTAATAAAAGCGGCAAGACTTTTCGTGATTTTGTTTTTTCACTGATGTAAGAAGTATAGTCAAAGGTGACCACTTGTTTTTCTTTTATCGCTTTTAGAAATTCAGGCAGGTATTCGTTGTTTGAACCACTATCGTGGACCGTCTCAAATTGAACATAGCTTTCAACCGATTCTTCAGTCGGATTATTCGAAATATGCACCCGATCAAAAATTTTGTCAATCGCAAAACCAAACTGCTTAAATAAACTAACATCTCTAAACTGCATCAAAGTCTGGGCTGCAAATCGGATCGAGTCAATATCATCTTCAGAAAGTGGAATCTGATCAATCGAATAGTTCTCGTCTTCGTAATAATAACCTTTATCACGTTTGCTATATTTGATAGGCGCATCAAAATCCAGGCGCATCGCTTTGAGATCTTTTTCGATGGTCGAGTCACAAATATCGGTACCGTTATCACTGCCGTACAATGCTTCTTCACAAGCTCTTCGTAAATCCTCTTTCGTTGGAAACGGTTTATATTTATTCCCTATCGAACGATCAATAACGCGATATCTAATTTGTGCATTTTTTATTCTCGACATAATCTTGCTCTCTTATCAATAATCACCCGAATTGTAACGGGGTTTGGGTTATTCATTGTACTTTTGAAAGTTCGAATGAACATTCTTATCATAAAAATATAAAACATATTAATTTTGTAGTGTATGAGACCTGTTATTATTCTTTTAACCTTTTTGTTTTCTTCAGCTGCTTTGGCGAATGAAAAAACAACCGACCATGTGGTTGAACGGGATAGTGTGGTCCATTTTGCAAAGCAATATATCGGAACACCTTACCTTTGGGGAGGACAGTCTGAAAAAGGGTTTGATTGCTCTGGGTTTGTTTATCATGTATATACGCATTTTGGCATTCCGGTTTCACGTACCAGTCGTGGTTTTAAGAATAAAGGGGTCGAAGTAGATCTTAGGCGTTCTTGCCCTGGAGACATCATTTTATTTACCGGGACAAATGCGGCACAGCGTACGATCGGTCATGTTGGTATTGTTTTGCAGAATGATAATGGAACCATTGACTTTATCCATAGCAGCTCCTCTAAAAAACATTATGGAGTCACTGTCACACGTTTTAATGAAAGTGGTTATGTGAGACGTTTTCTCAAAGTCATCAATATCCTAAAATCATAAACTATGCGTCAATTATCACCTCTTTTTCTCTTGTTTTTACTTTCATTGGCTTTTGCCTGTTCAGGGGAAAAACAAGATGGTTCAGAGTTTATCGAGCAAGGAGAAATGTCCTCGGTTGATATTCAAGACACCTGCTCATGCGATGATTTAATGGAAGATGAAAGTGGCATCACGGTTTTAGACACGTCGGTTTATACAGGAGTTTGTCAACTCAATTATCCAGATTCCGATATTAAGTATATCACCAAAGATTATATGAATGGTCTTTTACATGGTGAGGTGACGTATTTTGACCGATCAGGCAAAGTGTTGGTTGAAGAGATTTATGTCAACGGAGAAAAAAAACGGAGTGGTGAAGGCGCTCCGCATAATTGTGATTGTTCAGAATTAGAACAGAAAATGATTGTTGGAGAAACGCAACCTGTTTTCTTGTTGGACGGTATGCCATTTACGGGTATGTGCAACGAGAAATACCCCAATTCTGATCAAACTTATATCGAAATTCATTACGATAATGGATTAAGAAATGGATTTGCCACCTATTTTGATGCCACAGGCAACTCCATGTTTATGGAAAAATACGAAGATGGTGTCTTAGTCAAAACCATCAATGCAGCCAATAAATAGAAGGTAATCCAATCATTTAAGAGCTCGTCTCAACCCGTGCTTTGTTGAACTTCTCTTCGCGGTATCCGAATAATTGATAAAACTTAATCGCTTTCATGACACTTTCCGGCACATCATCTTCCCAACTGGAAACTCCAGAATGGATTTTAGAAAGTACATCATCTGAAAGGATATGCAATAATTTGCGGTCAAATTTCTTGATCTGCGCTAGCTTATTGGTTTTTAACATATAATCCAATAATCCTCTCAAGTGTTCTGGAATATCAAAAGAATCCACATCATAAATCTCACCAGTCTCGACGTTTAGTGCTGGATAGACATACATTTTAATATTGTGTCCAAATCCGCGACCGAAAGCTTCTAACAAACCGCCGTTTAGTGTATTATAATATTTCTCATCAAAGATGGTTTGTAGGTTATAAATCCCCAACAATACCCCGATCTTCTTCTTTTTGGTGATGGAAGACAAGTACTCAATCATCTTATAATGCTTGAGGTAATTACTAATCATTACCGTATAACCCATCGAACAAAGTAATTCTGCACGGTCGATAAAATCGGTGTCTGAAATTTCACCATCTGCCGTTAAATCCTTAAGGGTTAATTCCAGCAACAATACCGTCTTGTCCAGGTCGACATCTTGCTCCTTTAGATACTGCTCTGTACCCGATTCAATCATGTCCACATGGACCTTTGTCATGGGTCTAAAACGTCCACGCATCAGTAGGACATTCTTTTTGTACAAAGCTGTTCGCGGCTGCAATACAGCACCACTCTGATCAAACATCGTGGCATCTGTCAAGCCCATTTTCACCAACTTTAAGGCAATGATACGGTTATCCAAACGCTGCAAATCTGCACCGGATACACGCAACATATCGATCTCCACACGCGAGTGTGGCAAACGATACGTTAAAGCTTCAAGGAAATTTTCGATACTGCTGTGCTCAAAATAAGCGGCGTGAATCAAATTTACACCCAGAATCCCCAGTGCTTCTTGTTGGCGCTTATGACTGGTGTCATGCATTTTAATGTGCATCACAATCTCATTGGGCACATTCCCGATCTCATCCTGAAATTTTAACCCGATCCAGCCTTGACCTTGATTGGTTTTGTGATAATTCAAAGATTCTACCGTATTGGCAAATGCAAAAAATCGGGACTTTTTAGCACGTTCATGAAGGGTTTCTTCTAAAGTTGAATATTCCTTCTCTAACATTTGCAAAAGCCGATCTTCACAAACATAACGTGCACATTTGCCATACAAACTATCACTCACTTTCATGTCGTAAGCTGAGTGTGTATAGGCAATCGTACCAGACGATCCGCCTGCTTTAAAAAAGTTAGCCGCTACTTCTTGTCCCGCACCAATTTCTGCAAAAGAACCATAAATGTCCTCTCTTAAATTAATTTTAAGTGCTTTTTCCTCGGTCGTTAATCTCCTATTTTCAGGCATCTTATTTTATGCTATTATCCCTGCTTCCAGGGCATTCATTCTTTGTCTAATAAAGGATAAATGTAATCATTATTCATAGAAAAAACGCAGATTTTCTGCATGATCTCAATCAGTTTTCTATTAACGATAATCCAATTCGTTTCCGATCAATATCAACTTGCACAACCGTCACCTTCACATGATCATGCAATGAAATGACATCGGTCGGGTGTTGAACGAAGTGTTTAGCGAGTTTAGTCTTGTGGATTAGGCCGTTCTCTTTGATACCAATATTAACGAAAGCGCCAAAATCGGTTACGTTGGTAACAATGCCATTAATTTCCATTCCAATTTGAAGGTCTTCAATCTTTCGGATAGACTCCGAGAAGTTGAGAATCTTTGCTTTCTGCCGCGGATCAATACCCGGCTTAGCTAATTCTGCCAGAATGTCCTTGGCTGTATATGCACCTACTTCCTGAATCAAATCTTTTTCAATGCTTTCGCTGATTTGCTTGACTTCTTCTGGTTGTCCAATCAGGTCCGTTAATGATTTTCCGGCTTTGGTCACAACACGTTTTACGATGGCATAATTCTCAGGGTGAATGGCACTGTCGTCCAATGGATTTTCACCTTCCTTAATCCGCAAAAACCCGGCACATTGCTGATAGGCAGCCGATCCTAATCGCGGCACTTTTTTTAGCTCAGCTCTTGATGAAAAACCGCCGTTTTCTTCGCGATAAGCCATTACATTTTCTGCCAATTTACCGCCCAAACCAGCAACATACGCTAACAAATATTTAGAGGCGGTATTCAGCTGCACGCCTACTCGATTCACTGCTGATAAAACAACACGGTCTAATTCATGCTGTAATTTGGTTTGATTGACATCATGTTGGTACTGTCCTACCCCGAGTGATTTGGGATCAATCTTGACCAATTCAGCCAATGGATCCATTAAACGTCGTCCAATAGAAACCGCTCCACGCACAGTAACGTCATAACTTGGAAATTCTTCACGCGCAATGGAAGAGGCTGAATAAATGGAAGCCCCATCCTCTCTCACGACGTAGACTTCAACATCCCGATCTAATCGCAATTGTTTGACAAATGACTCGGTCTCTCGCCCTGCTGTTCCGTCTCCAATCGCCATCACTTCAACTTTATAGGCTTGTACCAATTGACTGAGTTTGACAGCGGCTTTCGAACGGTCTTTTTGAGGAGGGTGTGGATAAATGGTTTCATTATGCAATAAAACACCTCTTTCATCTAAACAGACAACTTTACAACCTGATTTAAAGCCCGGATCAATGGCTAGGACGCGTTTATTACCGACAGGAGGTGCCAATAATAACTTATCTAAATTTTTAGCAAAGGTCCGAATGGATTGCTCATCTGCTAAATCTTTATAATGTTTCTTTGTTTCATTCTCTAGTGCAGGTTGAAGAAGGCGTTTATAAGCATCATTAATGGCTTTTTTTACCCATTCACTCGCTTCGTTATTTCCCTTTACATAAAAGCACTCTAACCAATTCATGGTATAGGTCGGATTCGGCTCAATTTTCATCCGTAATAATCCTTCCTCTACTCCTCTCAGAATAGCTAGTAAACGATAAGCGGGGCAATTATTCAGGCGCTGTGCATACTCAAAATAATCGCGGTATTTTTGAGCATCGGCCTCTTTTGACTTGACCAATTTGGAGGTTAAAACGCCATATTCAATAAAACTCCCCCTTAACCGATCCCGAACAATATCGTTTTCGTTAATCCAATCAGCAATAATATGACAGGCTCCTTCAAGCGCATCTTCTTCACTGGCATATTCTTTTGAAGTAAATCGACCTGCTGCTCGATAAGGATCGCCATTATCTTGCTTCATCAAGATCTTAGCTAATCCTTCTAATCCGGCTTGACGTGCTTTTTCTGCTTTGGTTTTTCGTTTGGTTTTATAAGGTAAATAGAGGTCTTCCAACCGATTCAAATCAAAGGTGCTTGTCAACTTATCCTTTAAAGTAGGAGTGAGTTGCCCTTTTTCTTCTATGATGGAGAGGATATAGTTCTTGCGTTTTTCAATCTCCTGAAATTGCTGATCGGTATCCTGAATTTGCTGAATTTGTAATTCATCCATATTCCCTGTCTGCTCTTTTCGGTACCGAGCGATGAAAGGAATGGTTCCACCTTCATCCAATAAAGACAAAACAGCCGCCACTGATTTAGGTTGAATCGTGGTTTGGGTTTGGATATATTTTTCTCTATTCATATTTGCAATTTCTAGGCTACGAATGTAGCGAAATTCAGGTGGAATATGGAGGGCTTCCTCTCCTAAAAAAGCTTAACTTTAAGGCTTGATCAAATCCTTAAGTTATTTGCCCATGAGATCCAATTTAAGTCATTTAAAGGTTGTTGAAATCGCCAGCGTTTTGGCAGGCCCTTCAGTTGGAATGTTTTTCGCTGAACTCGGAGCTTCTGTTCTTAAGGTGGAAAATAAAAAAACGGGAGGTGATGTTACACGGTCATGGAAATTGCCGAGTGAGGATGTTGATGCTCCTATTTCGGCCTATTATTGCTCAGTTAATTGGAATAAGGAGGCTATTTTGATAGATTTTACGGATCCGGATGAGTTTGAAGGACTCATCCAGAAAATAAAAGAAGCCGATATTCTGATCGCCAATTTCAAAAAAGGGGATGCCGAAAAATTTGGATTGGATTACCCCAAAATGAGAGCAGTGAATCCCAATTTAATCTATGGCGAAATCACAGGCTTTGGTCCCGATAGCGACCGAGTCGCTTATGATTTAATTTTACAAGCCGAATCCGGTTTTATGTCTATGAATGGAACCCCCGAATCGGGGCCTGTGAAAATGCCCGTAGCACTCATTGACGAATTAGCCGGGCACCAATTGCGAGCCGGTATTATGATGGCTTTATACGAAAGAGACGCCATGAAAAAAGGCGGTGCCCATGTGCAAGTCTCCTTATATGACGCAGCCGTTGGAGCTTTAGCCAATCAAGCCACCAATTGGTTAATGGCCCGGCACATTCCCGTTCGTATGGGCAGTCAACACCCGAATATTGCACCTTACGGTGAACTATTTCAAACAAAAGATGGCAAAACCATCACCTTTGCCATTGGCAGTAATCGACAGTTCAAAAACCTTTGCAAAACGCTGGAGTCCCCGTCCATAGCGGAAGACCCGCGGTTCAGATCGAATGCGAACCGTGTCACCAACCGCGCTGCTTTGAAAGAAATACTGGAAGGCCTGGTGATCAAGTTTGAAAAGAAAAACCTTTTGGAAACACTGCATGCACTTTTTGTTCCCGTCGCTGAGATTAAGGATTTAAAGGCCGTTTTTGAAACACCTGCTGCGCAAAATTTGGTGCTCGAAGAAGAACGTGAAGGGTTAAATACCAAGCGCGTGGCGTCTACTGTTTTTCGGATTGAGCGGTAGGTGGAGTTTAGTGGTTGGTTTGTTGATAGCTTTTCTTGGAGCTGTTAAAATTATTTTTATCTTCAGAGGACATTAACCTAAGTCGTTTACGTTTATTGGAGTGCTTTTGTTTGGCAGGTTAACCGCAACAATTCAAACCTGAGAACATCATATATGAACTTTCCCGAATCAAGGCTATGAAAAATCATCATACAACAGTACTGATTACGATCCTATTCATATTCTCTTCACACGTAACAAATGGGCAAACAAAAATGGATTCATCAATAACCTATATTCACTCAGAGAAAGCAAGTTTTACTTCAAAGATGATCCAAAGTATGTCTTCCCTCTTTGGGGTAAAAAAGGGTGGTGATATGATCAAAAAGTCGAATCAAAGTAAATCGACTGAAGTTCCGACTCCCGTTCCAACATCCATGTGCAAAAAGTATGATATTCAGGAATCCATTATAAACAATAGAAAAGTTTGGACAATAAAACCCAAGGAAAACGGATCTGACAAGGTTGTTCTCTATTTGCATGGTGGAGCTTATGTGTCTACGATAAAAAAGTACCACTGGAAGTTTGTCGAAGAACTTATTCTAAAAACAAATGCAACGATAGTCATACCAGATTATCCATTAGCCCCAAGTTCAAATTGTGAAAATGCTATAGATTTTGTTGTTCAGTTGTATCAAGAATTACTTAAAAAATACTCCTCTGAAAACATTGACTTGATGGGTGACTCATCCGGAGGAGGCCTAGCACTAGGGTTTGCCATGCAATTGAGCAAAGAAAACAAACCTCAACCCCATCAAATCATCTTGCTCTTTCCATGGTTGGATGTGACAATGAGCAATAAAGACATATTAGAAATTGACAAAAAGGATAAAATCCTTGGTATTGAACCGCTGCAGATAGCAGGAAAGGCATTTGCAGGCGAACTTGATTTGAAAGACTATCGGGTAAGTCCGATATATGGTGACTTTTCAGGATTAGGAAAGATCTCTGTTTTTATCGGAACTCATGATTTGTTTGTTGCAGACTGCCGAAAGCTTAAAAGCTTAGCCAAAACTTCAAATATTTCAATGAATTATTTTGAATATCCTAAAATGTTTCATGGTTGGGTACTTGCAAGTATGCAGGAATCGAAAGTTGCTATAAATCAGATCAGTTCATTAATAAAAAATGAATAAAGTTGTTACCAAAAAAAACGAAACATAACACAGCAACTATAGTTCCCCCCGCCCCGCTGGGTTTGTAACCCTGCGGAATACATTAAGGCGTGGGGGGTTGAAACCCCATCAACAGCAAGCACAAATTTCAAGGCGGTTACCTTTTAGGGTTGTGTACATCTGTAATAAATAATGAATATGAAATATAGTATTGCAATAATCACTTTAACTTTAATACTGGCCTCATGTACTGTTAATCCTGAGGACAAAGGCAGCAAAACAGAACTATTAAATTTCGTTTATAATGAAGAGAATTTGGAGCATCAAAAATATACGATCGATACACGGGTAGATAATATTATTGAGGGTGACAACGGTACTAAAATTAAGATTAAGAAAGAATCTTTTGTTGATACAAAAGGAAACGTCATAAAGGATACGGTTACCATAAGCTTAATTGAAGCGCTAGATCCATTGAGCATGGTGATGGGTAATTTGACCACAACTTATGAAGGCCAACCATTGGAGTCAGGAGGTATGATTCAGGTCATCGCCACTTTTAATGGTGAAAATTTGGAATTAGCAGCGAATAAGAATTTGTTGGTCGCTGTTCCATCAGACACCCTATTACCTGGCATGTCTATATTTGAAGGAGCAAGAGATACCATCGGTAGTTTTAATTGGTTTAATCCTGTCCCAATTGATGACCCCAGCGGAGTTGACTTGGAGGATACATTGGCAGATGATATTCAATTTGAATTTGAAAAATCACATAATATCAAATACCTCGTAGAAGGTTTCGAAAAACAGGAGGATCAACCAATTGAAGTACGTGATGAAGTGAGCAGAATTGCATGGGAAGGGGCTGGCTTAAAAATCAATGCCGACTCTTCATTGATGATCGATACTTTCGAAGTGAAATTCTTCAAACAGGATACATTGACATTCTGGAGACAAGAATTCAATGTGAATCAAGGAACAAATACATTCATAACGGATCAAAATTTATCTTACGTCTTTCAAATGAAAAAACTCGGTTGGGCAAATATAGACCGCTTGTTAGATGATCCACGAACGACAAATGTTGATTTATTCGTGAATGTCAAAAACCATGAGGAATTCAATTTTGTATATGCAACAATGATTACAAAAAACATGTACCTGCCGGGCTATCAAAAAGCAGACAATACGTATTCATTTACACACGGAGACTATGAAAAACCGAGATTGCCAGTTGGTGAAAAAGCAACAATAATCGTAACTGCAAGTAAAGGTGGTAAAACCTATTTTGATTTTCAAACGATTGAAATTGCCGAATCTCAAAAAGTCGAGTTAAATCTTAATGAATCTTCCAAAACTAAAATTGAAAAGACACTGGAAGAATCGCTTTAAGAACGGGTAATAATCATATATTGCGCGCATTAATACTCTAAAAACAAACCATTCTAAGCCATTATGAATCTATTAAATCGCTTCAGCAGACCCGTCAGATTCGCTATAGGGATTCTTCTAATTGGTGTCACCTTCAAAATAATGCATTGGGCTGGGGGAAATATGATCATGTCACTTGCATTTGGGCTGATCCTCATTTTCTATGCGATTAAAGTCATTCAAAAAACGGACAGAACTCCTATCGATTTTATCAAACTTGTTTTGATCAGTTTTTGGTGTATTCAAGGAATCTTGAGTATTAATCATCTTCCCTTCTCCTATTATTTTAAGTTTGGATTTTGGATTTCCCTTGTGGTTTGGGGAGTATTAGAATTCAATTTAGCTGCAGAGGAAGATCAATAACTACTTCTTCTTCAACCGCTTTTTAACACGATCATCAATCAAGCGCAATAGCAAACGCCCCTCTTGCTCTGGTAAACGTCGGCCAAAGGATTTGTTTTTATTGAAATATTTAAAGGCTAAGGAATCTGTCCCTAAAGACCAATAGGCATTTTCAAAGAAGTTATTAAACGACAGAGGCTCTTCCTTTACTTGATAGAACTCTTTAATATTCTCGAAAAAATACCGGTTGGCTTTGCCGTAAGACATAATTGATTTTTTGATCGATAAGGCTTCGTGATCAATCATGATCAATTCTTTCCCGTATTTATACCACAATAAAGACTTGACGGTTTTATATTCAAAATAAGCCCAAAAGGCGATAAACACAATCGCATAAATGGTTTGATTTTCTTTGGTTTCGACATCCGGTGTTTCGGCATAATTTAATGCCTCGAAGTCTGTAAAAAGTAAATAAATCATGACCAAACCAATAAAGGTGAAACTGAATACCCAAAAGGTTAAAAGCCACTCTTTCCAGTTGTTTTTGATAGGGCGTATGACAATCGTCGTTATCCCTTTTTCATCCGCATGACTAATTCTGTCACCAATCCACTTTGCCATATCCTTAATTCATTTGAATCAATTTGAAATCATTGTAGCTTACAATGACGACCCGTTGATTTTCACGCCCAGAACCTTGTTGGATTAATCTGAATTTAAAGTCATTCTGAACCAAATCCATGCGATGGCTGGCAATGGCTAAATCAAAATTGGTTCCGTATAAATGCAAAGCACTCATAAAATACATACCAAAATCAAATCCTTGAATGGCATAAATAGATGGATCAGTCCCATATGCAGCGCGGTATGACTTTATCAATTTTACAGCCTTAGGTGAGTTATAATCTACAAAACGATAAGATGCATAATGCTGATTAGTTCGATTACGGTATTTCACATCTAAATCATCATATTTATTCCAATCCTCCAAACCAAATGAAACGATCTTTAAGTTTTTAGAATAAGGATTCATATTCAATACCTGATTTAACGTTGACATGGCACGCGCAACAAACTTTAAATTGGTAGATGGAATGATAAAGATATTCGTTGTATCCTTATTAATCACACCATTCAAATCACGTCCGCTTGAACTTCCTAAAGAAGCCTCTACGATCTTCATGCTATAAGCACCGCTAACTGATTGTATACGCTCATTGTATCGATCACGGACACGCTCAAACAAAGTTAAATCTGCCGCGGAAGTTGGCTTGATCAAAATGATTTTATGGTGTTTGTGTTTTTCAATCACATAATCCACGATGCCATCTAAAAGCGTCATATTTGAAGCCACACCTTTGTAGACATAAGGATTTTGATAAAGCACATCCGAATCTGAATTAAATGGTAATACGATGCGAATACCACGCTCTTTGCATGCATTTACAGCATAATCAATCGTATTACGATACAATGGCCCAACAACAAGATCCATGTCCTTAAACTCGTCTTGATTCATGTACTTTTTAATCGTGTTGGTATCGCGCTTGGTATCGTAGATAAACAATTCAACATTCAGACCTGCTTTTGACAATGAGTCAGCGGCTAATAAGAATCCTTGGTAAAATTCAAATGAAATTTTTGTTGTTGGATACAATTCACGGACTTGACCCAATTTGAGCGATTTGCTCATTTCGCGTTCATTTAAATCGAGCATTAATGGCAAGAACAGAGCGACATTATAGACGTCCTTCATGACCAAGGTGTCATCAATTTGAAGCAAACTATCAGATGGCAGATTATCTAATTGTGTGAGGTCTTTCTGAACGACATCATAATTCACTTTTTTAATCGGAATCAATAAAACATCTCCTTTTTTAACCTTAATACTCTTCAGATTATTCAACGCTACGATTGTATCCTGACTTACCATATAACGTTTGGCAATTGAATACATCGTCTCATGCTTTAGAACGGTATGTTTGATAATCGAATCCTGCAATGAAAGATTATAAACCGGTTCTGTCTCCTGTGGTTTTACAACTGGATCGGTTTGTATTACTTCACCTGGTTCTGATGAATCGGCTGCCTTTGGAACGGTCAATTGTTGTCCTGGTTGCAATCCATCGGACAAACCTTCATTCAATTCTTTTAAATCAGCAACGGTACAATTAAACTTCTTAGAGATACCATATAAGGTTTCCCCTTGCTTGACGGTATAGTTACCGTAGTGTTTTTCATTAGAAACTGGAACAGGAATATAGATTTTTTGTCCTAATGTGAGGTTATTGTCTAAGCCTTCATTGGAAGCTAAAATCTTTTCCAATTCCACATTGTATAGGCGATGAATTCCGTATAAGGTATTGCCCTTTTCAACGATGTGAACATAGTACTTTTTCCCATCTTTTGTTTCTACTTGTGCATTGTCAGGCTGTGCCCAACTATACCCTATAAAGAGTAAAAACAATAAACATGTATTCAGAAATTTCTTTATCATAATCTTAACTATTCAATATCGAGGAAATAAGTTAACCTACTCCCACTCGATCGTTGCTGGTGGTTTCGAACTGATATCATAGGTTACTCGGTTAATTCCTTTTACCCCATTGATAATCTGATTCGAAACTTTTGCCAAAAACTCATACGGTAAATGACACCAATCGGCTGTCATACCATCAGTTGAAGTTACCGCTCTCAATGCAACAGCATTTTCATAGGTTCTTTCATCGCCCATAACGCCAACCGTTTGAACGGGTAACAACATCGCTCCAGCTTGCCATACATCATCGTATAAATCCCATTTCTTGAGACCTTCAACAAAGACATGATCAACCTCTTGCAAAATCCGTACCTTTTCAGGTGTAATATCCCCTAAGATACGAATCCCTAATCCTGGTCCAGGGAATGGATGTCTACCAATAATGGTCTCTGGAATTTCCAATGCCCGTCCAACACGTCTGACTTCATCTTTAAAAAGTGACTTCAACGGCTCGACGACTTTTAACTTCATATAATCGGGCAATCCACCTACATTGTGATGCGATTTAATTGTTGCCGATGGCCCGCCTGTAGCAGATACCGACTCAATGACATCTGGGTAAATGGTTCCTTGCCCCAACCACTTGGCGTCTTCCACTTGATGCGACTCTTCGTCGAATACATCAATAAAAACACCTCCTATTATTTTTCTTTTCTTTTCTGGATCTGCTTCTCCTTTTAAGGCATCATAAAAACGATCTTTAGCATCAACGCCTTTGACGTTCAATCCTAATCCTTTATACGATTCTAAAACAGATTCAAATTCATTTTTACGAAGCAGTCCATTATCTACAAAAATACAATACAACTGATCTCCAATTGCCTTATGCAATAGCGTTGCTGCAACGGATGAATCAACACCTCCAGACAATCCTAAAATAACGCGATCCGTTCCGATTTGCTCTTTTAAAGACGCTACGGTAATATCAATGAATGAATCCGGTGTCCAACTTTGTGAACAACCACAGATTTTAACGACAAAATTTTCTAATAATGCTTTTCCATCCTCCGAGTGATATACTTCTGGATGAAACTGAATACCATAAGTGTGTTCTCCTTCAATATGATATCCAGCATATTCAACATCCTCTGTACTGCAAATAGTTTTGAAATTGGCTGGCACTTCTTTAATTGTATCACCATGACTCATCCACACTTGTGAATTGTCCCGAACACCAGCCATTAAAGGGGCAGATTTATCAACGTATGAAAGATTGGCACGTCCGTATTCTCTAATTTTTGATGGCAATACCTCACCTCCAAAATGACTAGCCATGAACTGAGCTCCGAAGCAAACACCTAATAAAGGAACTTTGCCTTTGTACAATTCTACTTCTGGTTTTGGTGAATTTTCATCACGAACGGAAAATGGGCTACCTGAATAGATAACGCCTTTAATATGTGACTCGAGTGCCTTTGGCTTATTCCACGGAACGATTTCACAATAAACATTCAGTTCTCGTAATCTTCGGGCAATCAACTGCGTGTATTGCGACCCGAAATCCAAAATTAAAATTGTCTCTTGCATCCCGCAAAGATAAAACAAGAATGGTTTTTGAGTTCATTTTTCAGCTGAAAATAATTATTCGCCGAAATGAATCCAGTATTCGGTAGAAAACAGGTGAGATTGGATGATTTATGGTTTTAAATCAAAAGATTCAGCTAACCAATTTCCAAGATTTTCTTTATTGGGCTTACCGTAGAACTCAGAAAGATAAGCCGTAATCTCCTTAATTTTCTGGGCATCATCCTTATCAGAAAATTCATCTAGTATTATTTGAACTTCATCTTTTAACTCCTCTAATTCTGGAAAAACGGGCGTAAATGTGTTGATTTTTTCAGAACCATCTCCTTTACGATAATACAAAGTCATTTCTTTTTCCTCAACAGGAATAGGCTCCCCATCAATTTTAAATAAATCGGTCTTACTGATGACTAATTTATTTCCTTCGGTATAAGCCAGTTTTTTAAGGATGGTCTCTTCGTCATGCGCATAACTCACATAAAAAAAGTTTTTATCGCCCATCTTAAAATTTTGATCCCCAATTTCTAATGCCATTTCCTCAATAATCAGATAATTTCCGTCAAAGTGTTTTTGAAGGTCTAATAAATTGATTAACGCTCCAGAACGGGAAGAAATATTATTCGCCGCCGGTAAAATTTTTGTTTGTCCTTTTTCAGAAGCCGAAAGTACAAAGCGTCCTTTTAAGCTGCTAATGACTGCTGCACGAGATTGCTGTGTTTTAAACGACAGCTCGGTTCCTGGCAAAAAGATATCACCTTTTTTCATGTCCGAATTGGTACGCTGAAAGATAATATGTCCATCAAGACGAATCACTTTATACTTGTCGTTATTGGCTAATTTTTCCGCTCGATCCATATCCATATATGAAAAGAGCCCGCCTGCTAAAAATGCAAATCATAAACCTAATATTAACCGCTTGCTCATTTGTTTATTCTTTTTACTGCTCGACTCCATATTAACAAGTTTTATACCATTTTCATGATAAGTTGTCCTGAATAAGTTTTAATTCCTTTTTCACCGCTTTTAAGCGGTCAATAATTTCCTCATGCGGCTCGGCCGTGGCTTTCTTATTTTTCAATTTTAATTGCTGTCGTGCACCGTCAAGTGTAAATCCTTGCACCTTCACTAATTCATAAATTTCCTCGAATTTCGCGATATCCACTTGCGTAAAAAGTCGATTCCCCTTTTTATTCTTTTTAGGCTGAATCCCCTTAAACTCCTTCTCCCAAAAACGAATCAATGAAGCCTTCACTTCAAACATATCAGCCACTTCCCCGATGGTATAATATAATTTTGTCAGGTCTTTTTTCACGTTCAGGTTTAAGTTGTAAGGTGCTAATTCAAAGGTAATGTGCCTTCTAGACTATAAGGGCGTTTACCTCCTTAGCATACAAATGTAATACTTTTGTAAAATCAGTCGGAACTAGTCCATGTCATTACTAAAGATAAAGAAAAATAAGGAATGCACCTCAACAAACATTTCATGGTTGATGAATTGAGGTGTGATTTGTGCAAATTTATATGAAGCTATAATTATCTTTACGTAAAAAAAAGAAGGACATGTCTTCCTATAAATTTCGAGTTTTATTGGATAACGAAGGTGATAGCGATATTTTTCGAGATATTGTTATAGGGCCGCATAATGATTTTGAGGTGCTCTATCATGCCATTATCGCATCGTTTGGATTTCGTGGTGATCAATTGGGGTCCTTCTATGTCAGTAATGACAGTTGGGATAAAGGTCACGAGATTGCCCTCATGGATATGGGACTCGGCAATGACTTGAATGCTCCTTTTTTAATGAAAGACACACCAATTGCCACTGTCGTTCGCGGAGAAGGTCAAAAACTAATTCTAGTGTATGACTTCTTGAAGATGTGGTGCTTCTTGATTGAAATGGTAGAGGTCCTTCCAATGGAAAGTGAAGAACCTGAATTATTTTTCGCAGTAGGTGAGGCACCCGATGAAGATGACCGCGAGGTTGATTTAGGCGGACCGACAGGTTTGCCGGATTTAGGAGATGATATCGATGATATTTTCTCTGATTTTGATTCGGATGATGATGAAGGTTTTGGTAGCTTCGAAAATATTGACGATTTCGATATTTAGTCATGTTTAAAAACGATCCCATCGGTTATGCCATCCATGACTTTGCTAAAGATGGAAACGCAGATTCAATTATTGTAAAAGCGGATTTATGCGAGGATGATGTCATGCCCGTCGAATATTTATTTAGATCTTTTGAGGAAATGCCTGAGCTTGAGCAACTGGCATTAAAAAAGGCAACCGGAAAGGTCCTCGATATTGGGGCTGGAACAGGTTGTCATTCCAAGTGGTTAATGAAAAAAAACGCTGACGTTACAGCTATTGACATTTCTCAAGGTGCGGTGGATTATATGCAAGCAAATGGGATCAAAGCTGAAAAAAAGGATCTTTGGGAGATTGATGAAACTTACGACACTATTCTCTTATTGATGAATGGAATTGGTCTGGCCGGTAAGCTTAATCGACTAGAGTCTTTCTTAAAACACCTTCAGTCAAAACTTAATCCCGGTGGACAAATTCTCTTTGACTCAACGGATATCTCCTATCTCTATGAAGAGGAGGATGGATCTTTATGGGTTGACTTGAACAGCACATATCCAGGCGAAATGCAATTTAAAATGTGCTATAAGGATGTTTCAACACCATGGTTTGATTGGTTGTATTTGGATTATCAAACGTTAGAAAAACATGCAAAAGCCGTTGGTTTAGACTGTTCTTGTATCTTAGAGGGAGAAAGTAATAATTACTTGGCTCAATTAAAATAATGATGATGAGATCGATTCTTTTTATTCAAACACTTGTTTTTCTGCTTGTTTTTTCCTGCGCGTCCAATAAGAGTGATGCCAGTTCTGATGTGCTTGAACAAGATAGCCTCGACCAAATTGTTAAAAATGGTAATTCTTTGTTGTGGCGGGTAGATGGACCGGATATCAAAACCTCCTACATCTATGGCACCATGCACATGATCAACAAGGAATATTTTAGTTTTCCAGATTTTTTGCAATCAAAAATCAAAGCAAGTGAAACGATTATCATGGAGGTAGACGGCATACCAAATCCCTTAACCACTTTTCAAATGCTTGCTTTAGATACTGGAACGGTACATTCTTACTTTACCAAAGAGCAACATATTGAACTCTTACGATTTATGGATGAAAAAATGGGATTATCCCCTGAGGTTTTTGATATGACGTATGGTAAAATGAAACCGTTTCTCATCATGCAAACCATTACCCAGAAGTATTTCGAGGCAGATGCACAATCTTACGACTTGATGATCATGGCCTTGGCAGCCGAAAATAAAATTCCTATTGTTGGACTGGAGACTACTGAGGAGCAGCTGGGTTTCTTTGATCAAATATCGCGTAAAGCCATGGCTGACTTGGTAATGGAAAGCGTCTATTCATTTGAACAAGAGCAAAAGGAAATGGATAAATTAATGCAACTCTATGCCAAACAAAAAGTTGATAAATTGATTCCGTTATTACAGAAACAATCACCCGAATTTATGGAGTTTGCTGATCTCTTTTTATATGATCGAAACAAACGTTGGATTCCAAAGCTGATTGCTGAAATGCAAAAAAATAAATCTTTTGTAGCCGTAGGTGCTGGCCATCTATTTGGTGAACAAGGAATTATTGATCTATTAAAAAAAGAGGGGTATGAAATTACGGCGATCAATATGAATCCCGTCGAGTAAAATCTATACCTTTGTGTAAAATTTGAAATTATGAAAAGAGTATTTAGTATAGCATTAGCAATTCCTTTCTTCGCGTTCGTTGGATGTGGAGAGCAAACAGAAGACACGAATAACGAAGAGGTAGTTACCGACGTTGTTGAAGAAGTGATTGAAGAGGTTGAGCCAGAATTGACAAAAGAAGAAGAAATTCAAGCTTATTTAGAAGAAAAAGGTTGGGAAGCAGAAAAGCATGCTAGCGGTTTATATTATGTTATCGACGAACCAGGTGAAGGTGATGAGCACCCAAGTTTAATGGATGAAGTAACGATATTCTATCAAGGATATTTATTAGACGGAACCCGTTTTGACGGAACAGGTGAAGCGCCTGCAACTTTCGGACTATACCAATTAATCTCAGGATGGCAAATTGGAATTCCTTTGTTCGCAAAAGGTGGAAAAGGAAAATTGATTATTCCTTCAGAACTAGCATACGGTGATCGCGACAACGGAGAAATCCCAGGTGGATCAACCTTAATGTTTGAAATCGAATTAATCGACTGGGCACCAGTTGAAGGGATGTAATCCAAAAAAATAATTTTGAAAAGCATCCGCATCTGACGGATGCTTTTTTTTTATCCTTAGTTTTATTATCGATTAAACCAATCAACCATGAAATGGAAGAAAAAGCCAACCCAAGAAATTAAAAAAACGGTTTTTGAAGCCTTGGGCAAAAACCTAAACTATCGCGAAACGAATATCTTAGGTCTACCAGCAACTTAATGTTGCTCCTGGAGGAACTGAAGCCAACATTCAAGCGCAATGGGTCTACCGCAATTATTTTCAGAAAGAGCATAAGGCCAAACTAGAAGAGATTGGTTTACTTTTTTCAAGTGATGCCCACTACTCTGCTCATAAAGGATGCAATTTATTGGGACTTACACCTATTTCAGTAGCAATAGATGAAAACAGAGCATGGGACTTGGCAGAATTGGAAAAAGCCTTGATTAATGCCAAAGAAAATGGAATTCGTTATTTGGTCGTTCATATGACCATGGGCACAACCATGTATGGTAGTGTAGATGATCCGATTCTAATTCTTCCAATTGTCAAAAAGCATTTTAACCATTTCTTCTCTCATATTGACGGCGCATTTGGTGGATTGATTTATCCATTCACTTCTGAAAATAATGACTTTAATTTGAGCAATCCAGATATACATTCAGTGACTATCGATGGCCATAAAATGCTTCAAGCACCCTATGGAACCGGTATATTTATTTGTAAAAAAGGATTGATTGAATATGCACAAACAGCTGAAGCTTCTTATGTGCAAGGCACAGATTTCACATTATGTGGAAGTCGATCCGGGGCCAATGCCATAGCGGTTTGGATGATTTTAATGACCCATGGCCATTCCGGTTGGCAATACCTCATGGAAAAGCTTGTTGACCGCACTGATCATATCTGTGAAACACTGGATCAAATGGGAATTCGTTACTTCCGAAATCCTAAAATGAATATCGTTGCTATCAATGCGGAGGACATGGATGATGACCTTGCTCGAAAATATCATTTAGTAGCAGACAATTTTAATGACCCAAAATGGTGGAAAATCGTCGTAATGACCCATGCCGAAAAGCACATCATTGACGAATTTTTGATAGATTTGCAAAAGAAAGTAAAATCGACCACAATTTGAATTTACGCGTAACGAAAATATTTGATTTTGAAACAGCTCATGCTCTTTGGGGTTATGATGGGAAATGCCGTAATATTCATGGGCATTCGTACAAATTGACTGTTTCAATAACGGGTGACATTATTGATGATGTCAACGAGGTGAAAAACGGAATGATTATCGATTTTGGCGATCTTAAAAAAATCATCAAATCTGCGGTGGTTGAAGATTTTGATCACGCTTTGCTCGTGAACGGAAAAACGCCACATGCAAAATATGCAGAAGTCGAATCTGGCTTTTCCAAGATTATGCTTTGTGATTATCAACCAACTTGCGAGAATATGCTTGTTGATATGGTAGATCGCATTCTAAAGGTACTGCCTGCTGATATTTCATTAAAGTATGCGCGTTTACAGGAAACAGACAATAGTTTTGCCGAGTGGTTTTTATCTGACAATACACCTTAGATGTCTGAACGACTGATACAGAAGTACAATATTCCTGGATCAAGATATACGAGTTACCCCACTGTTCCTTATTGGGATAAGTAAGGCATTCGCATGGAAGATTGGAAAAGAACTTTCATTCAGGCATTTGAAGAAAGTAATCAAGCGGAAGGTATCAGTATTTATATTCACCTCCCTTTCTGTGAAAACCTTTGCACATTTTGCGGATGCCATAAGCGCATCACAAAACGTCATGAGGTTGAGGAACCATACATCGACACTTTATTAAGAGAATGGGACTTATACTGCGCATTATTACCAGAACGCCCCCAAATAAAAGAATTGCATTTAGGTGGAGGAACACCCACCTTTTTCAGTCCAGAAAACCTAAAGAAAATGATGGACGGTATTTTTGCGAAAGCAGACCGTTGTGAATCATTTGAATTTAGTTATGAAGGACATCCAAACAAAACGACAGAAGCCCATTTAAAGTCACTTTATGATCTTGGTTACCATCGCAACAGCTACGGTGTTCAAGACTATGACAAAAAGGTTCAGAAGACGATAAATCGTATTCAACCATTTGAGAGTGTCGAAAAAGTGACGCGTTTATCGCGCGAAGTAGGATACCGATCGGTTAGTCATGATTTGGTTTTTGGATTACCGCATCAGACCTTAGAGAGTATTAAGGATACAATCGAAAAGAGCCGGCAATTAAAACCAGACCGTATTGCATTTTATAGCTATGCTCATGTACCTTGGATTAAAGGAGTGGGGCAACGTGGTTATGATGAAAATGATTTGCCTTCAGCACAGGAAAAGCGGGTTGTGTACGAAGAAGGTAAACGTCTACTTGGTGAAATAGGATATGTTGAGATTGGCATGGATCATTTTGCGCTTAAAACGGACAATTTGCATGAGGCAATGGTGAACAAGACCTTACACCGAAATTTCATGAGGTATACCGCCGGTAAATCTAAATTAATGATTGGACTTGGTATGAGTTCGATTAGCGATTCATGGTATAGCTTTGCTCAAAATGTAAAAACGGTCGAAGAGTATCAAACCTTGGTCAATCAGGGAGAGATTCCGCTGCTAAGAGGTCATTTATTGACACCTGAAGACTTGGTCATTCGCGAGCACATCCTAAACATCATGTGTCATTTTGAAACGGACTGGTCTGAAGAGCGCCTGCAATTCACTGAATTACCAGACTGCATTCAACTTCTCAAAGAAATGGAAGCGGACGGCCTAATCGAAATGACTGA
>JAURQI010000123.1 GCA_030836155.1 Crocinitomix sp. | reverse complement strand
TTGAGAAAAATAACTTGATGTACATTTTTAATCGTTTAATGCGCTCTATAAGAGCTTCTGTATTGAATACAGATCTAGTTTATATCCTATTAAATTGTAAAATATACGTTTAGGTTTTCAGTTTGATCAAGACAAAAGCTGCCCAATAATAAGGATCATATTTTGAGCGCATTTCATTCTGTGTTTTCTTAAACGCAGCTGGAATGTTTTCAAGGTCATATAAGTTTTTATAAAACATGGTCATAAATTCAGCCGTTTCATCATCTGCCACTTGCCATAAACTCATGATTAAGTATCTTGCGCCAGCGATTTTAAATCCACGTTCCAACCCATAAACTTCATCGGAACCTTTTATGTCTCCCAATCCTGTTTCGCATGCCGAAAGTACGACGAAATCGGTTTTTCTGAGGTCTAAGTTAGACACTTCTTCTGCCGTCAATATCCCATCTTCTCCTGGCGTAGTAGCACTTCGTTGCCAAACATCATTGGCTTTAGCAAGAACGATCCCCGAGCGCATTAAAGGGTTTTTATTGTTAACGAAGCTCCAATTGGCATAATTTGTCGTCCCTCGAAATTTAATGTCTTTTCCTTCTGTTTCATAAGTCTCAAAAGCATTTCTTGCGAGATCTGGATTAGGAAAGAAAAATCCATGTTTTGCAATGTGAATGACGTTTGAAGTTTTGCTCAATGTTTTTATTTTTTCTTCTGTCGCTTCTTCACCAATTAAATAATTCACATGTTGATTGTTTTTTGACGATAACTGTTTGATTTGCTCAGTCTCAGTTTTTGAACCATTAAGGAATGACCAAGTTTTATTTGTGGTGGTGTCTGAATTGTATTCAACAGCTCCAACCAACAAGAAATTCCCATTGCTGGTGTATTGTTTTTTTTCGGATTGAGCAATTGAACTTGTGCTGCTTTCCTGATTAATATCGTAGCGGTCACATAGTAGGGTGTTTTTCTTAATTCCGATTGCCGAGAATGAGATTTTATGTAATAATCCTGAGGGAGAATAATAGATGTTTTTTACACCTTTTAAGTGTTGTTCCATAGGTTCCCAAATTAGCTCATATAATTTCGTTTTTGCTTTTTCATTAGAGCCATAAACAGTATTCACGTATTCCAGGTTATTCCCTTGAAATTTCCCTATAATGTTTTCTATTTCTTTCTCAAGACATCCGCTCACAACTCCACATGAATATGATCATCATGCCGCACTGCCTGACAACCATGATATCTAATCTTGGATAGTATGATGCCTTGCCAGGAGTGTGGAATGAAAAACAAAGAGCTGTTCGCATATTCGCGCTTAGACATGAAGGAAACAACGCTTCAAACCTGCGTACTTTGTTGTTTTATTTACTCAACCACGATCCTCCAATGGAAACCACATTATCTAGCTTCAAATAATCTTTATAATTTCGTTCGTTTAACCCACCAGTAGGGCAAAATTTCACAGAAGGGAAAATGTTGGCATAGGTTTTTAGGGCATCAATTCCGCCAAAAATATTAGCCGGAAAAAATTTGAAAAACTTCCAGCCACACTCGAGCCCTTTGATGATTTCACTTGGAGTTGATACGCCGGGAATAAATGGAATTCCGCTTTTTTCGAGTGGTTCGATCATGGCAGGAGCCAATCCCGGACTTACCATAAAATCAACCCGGTTATCAATACAAAATTGAACATCTTTTGCGCCCACAATTGTTCCTACTCCGACTTTAAAATCATCTCCATATTTTTCTTTAAACAGTTTGATGGATTCTCTCGATACATCTGTCCTTAAGGTAATCTCTATACACCGGACGTTCTTTGATTTTAGGCGAATGTAAATTTTATCAATATCGTTTAAATCGTTAATAGTAACCACCGGAATGAGTGGGTTTTCTTCGAGAATTTGAAGTATGTTATTTTGCATTTCTTTAACGGTTATAAGATTCCTGCTCCTGTATCACTTGAGGAGATTAGGTTTCTTAGGTTAGCAAATAATGATCTTCCGTGACTGTCATCCTGATAAGGGATTTGTCTTTCAGGTCTGTTTGGTAAATCATTTTCGAGGCATTCAAGAACACCAGTTTTTGCGTCTAGGCGGATGCGGTCTCCTGTTTTGATTTTTCCAATCAATCCACCGTTGGTCGCTTCCGGGCTAAGGTGGATTGCCGCCGGAACTTTTCCTGAGGCGCCCGACATTCGTCCGTCGGTTACAATCCCAACATTAAAGCCTCTTTTTTGTAATACGGTGAGTGAAGGGGTCAAGTTGTGAAGTTCAGGCATTCCTTTATGTTTTGGCCCTTGAAAAGGTAAAACAGCAATAAAATCTTTGTTTAGTTCACCTGCCTTAAATGCTTTGATTAAATCATATTGGTCATCAAAAACTATGGCCTCTGCTTCCAGTACATGATTTTTTTCCTCCACGGCTGAGGTTTTAACCACGGCGGTTCCTAAATTACCTTTAAGTACTTTTAATCCACCAGTAGTTTGAAAAGGGTTTTCGGTAGTCCTGATTATAGCATTATTTCCAGATTCCGTCGGACCTTCAACATAAGTAATTTCTCCGTCAATTAATTTAGGTTCCATGGTGTATTGTCCTAATCCTTCACCTACCACTGTGCGTACATCTTCATGTAATAATCCCGCATTAAGTAGTGATTTGACCACGAAAGCCATACCTCCGGAAGCGTGAAAATGATTGATGTCCGCTGGTCCGTTTGGATATACACGTGTGATTAAAGGAACAATATCGGATAAATCCGAGAAATCATCCCAAGTAACCTGAATGCCCGCAGCCTTTGCAATAGCGACTATGTGAAGTGTATGGTTTGTAGAACCTCCAGTGGCTAGTAACCCCACAATGCCATTCACAATTGCTCTTTCGTCTAAAATTGCTCCAAGTGTTCTGTTGATATCTTTGGACTGAATATTATTCAATAAAATCTTAACACCTTCGCGATTTAAGGCGGCTCTCATTTCTGTGTTCGGATTAACAAAGCTGGAACCAGGTAGTTGCAGCCCCATGATCTCCACCAGCATTTGGTTACTATTTGCTGTCCCGTAAAAAGTACAGGTTCCCGGAGAATGATACGAATCTGATTCTCCTTTTAGCAATTCATCTCTTCCGATTTTACCCTCGGCAAATTCTCTTCTTATCCTTGCTTTTTCATCATTAGTGATGCCACTTTCCATAGGGCCTCCAGGAAGAAAAATTCCTGGAAGATGGCCAAAATTGAGGTTTCCAATTAATAGTCCCGGAACAATTTTGTCGCAGATTCCAAGATTGATAACTCCATCAAACATGTCATGTGATAATCCTATGGCAGATGACAGTGCGATCACATCTCTGCTCAAAAGAGATAAATCCATCCCTGCCTGACCTTGAGTAACACCATCACACATTGCCGGAGTTCCTCCTGCAACCTGGGCTGTTGCCTTCATTTCATTGGCATACTCACGAATTTCCTTTGGATAATCTTCGTATGGTTTATGCGCAGACAGCATGTCGTTGTATGCCGTGATAATTCCCAGATTGGGTTGTACGCCTTCAGCCAACATTTTTTTATCTGTAGAACCACATCCAGCAAATCCATGGGCCAGATTTCCACAGCTCAACTTGTTTCGCTTGACCGAACTTTCAAAATTTTTATTGATCATTGCGAGATAGGCCGAGCGT
>JAURQI010000122.1 GCA_030836155.1 Crocinitomix sp. | reverse complement strand
TGGCCACTTATGGTGATAATCAATTTAGTCCCTATTATTTAAAATCCAATGAATCTTTCATCAATTTCGCAGGATTTGAATTCCCTTCAATTTATTACGTAGATGAGTCTTCAACCTCGGTTTATCATTGGGTTGGTGATAAGCTTAATTACACGGCCATGGATTATCTGACTGGCCTTAAACAATAAGGCGAGATATTCGTTATCTTTGTGAATAGTTGTGCTGTTCTTGTCTTAGACAGAGAAAGCACCAAAACTGGTGAGATTTGAAAACATTTGATATTCCAACATATTACCGTTCCCCAATCATCGGGAAAGTTAAAGCGGTACGCAAGAAACTTGATAAGCTCAAAAAAGATTTTAGTCCAAGTGTGTTAAAATTTGACGGCGTGACCATAACGTTAGCCAGACATTTTGGTTTTTGTTATGGTGTTGAAAACGCAATCGAGATTTCATACCGCGCCATCGCTGAAAATCCGGGTAAACGTATTTTTCTATTGAGTCAAATGATCCATAACCCGGGTGTTAATCGTGATCTGGAAGAACACGGTTTACAGTTTTTGCAGGACACCCATGGTAATCAACTCATTGAATGGGATGTACTTACACCCGATGACGTTGTTATCATTCCAGCCTTTGGGACCACGTTGGAAATAGAAAAGAAATTAGAAGATATTGGCGTATCTACTGCTGCTTATAATACAACCTGTCCTTTTGTTGAGAAAGTATGGAAGCGTTCAGCAAAGTTAGGAAGTGATGATTATACCGTTGTGATTCATGGTAAACATCAACATGAAGAAACAAGAGCAACATTTTCACACGCGCAGTCGAATGCAAAATCTATTGTTATCCGTGATATGGAGGAGGCTCAGATTTTGGCTGACTTTATTCTGGGTAAGCGTCCAAATGAAGAATTCTATGAGCGTTTTAAAGGTTGCTTTTCAGCAGGATTTGATTTAGAGAAGGATTTTGATCGTATTGGTGTCGTAAATCAAACAACAATGCTGGCGTCTGAAACGCAGGCTATATCCGATTACCTTGCTACGATCATGGAAGAGAAATTCGGCAGCGAAGATAAAAAAGCACATTTTGCAAATACCAGAGATACCTTGTGCTATGCAACAAATGACAATCAATCGGCGACCGCAGCTTTAATGGATGAACCTGCTGATTTGGCATTGGTCATTGGTGGTTATAATAGCTCCAACACATCTCATTTAGTGGAGTTATTAGAAGAGAAATTCGATACCTATTATATCAAAGATGAATCGGAAATAAACGAAGATTGTAGTATACATCATTTTGACATGCATCAGAAGGAAATGAAGCATACTGCATCTTTTATACCAAAAAAGGAGAATCTCAATATTATTATTACAAGCGGGGCTTCTTGTCCTGATGTAACGGTAGACCGAGTTATCCAACGTGTTGCCGATCTATTGGATCAAGAATTAGACATTGAAGAAACCATCGCATCATTTGAAAAAAGAATGCATGAAGGAATTTGAACTGATATCTGATTTTGAACCTACTGGCGATCAACCTGAAGCTATTCGTCAGTTAGTAGAAGGTTTGAATCAGGGTGTTGAAGCTCAAACTTTACTTGGTGTAACAGGAAGTGGTAAGACATTCACCATGGCTAATGTGATCAAAGAGATCAAACGTCCTACACTTATTTTGTCGCATAATAAAACCCTAGCGGCGCAACTTTATGGGGAATTTCAGCGGTTCTTTCCCAATAATGCTGTCGAATACTTTGTTTCTTATTACGATTATTATCAGCCAGAAGCCTATTTGCCGACAACAAATACGTTCATTGAAAAAGACATGTCTATCAATGATGAGATTGAAAAGCTGAGATTAGCAGCTACTTCTGCCCTTTTGTCGGGAAGAACGGATGTTATTATTGTGGCTTCAGTATCCTGCATCTATGGTGTTGGTAATCCTGAGGAATTTGAAAAGAGTATCATTCCAATTAAGGTCGGACAAGTGATATCACGGAATAAATTCTTGCTTGAATTGGTTCAAAACCTGTATTCGCGCAACGATCATGATCCTCAGCGCGGAAACTTTCGCGTAAAAGGTGATACAATCGATATCTTTTTGGCTTATGCTGATTATGCCCTACGTGTTACTTTTTGGGGTGATGAGATTGAAGAAATTTATACATTCGAACCTGAAACGAATGCTAAAATAGAAGCTTACCAAGAAATCAATATTTTCCCTGCGAATATATTCGTGTCAAGTCAACAAACGATCAATGATGCGATTCGTCAAATAGAATTAGACATAGGTGAGCATGTTGAATACTTTAAACGAGAAGGCAAACTTTTAGAAGCGCAACGGATTGATGAACGGGCGAATTACGACCTTGAAATGATCCGAGAATTGGGCTACTGTTCAGGTATAGAGAACTATTCTCGTTATTTTGATAAAAGAGAACCAGGAACACGTCCATTCTGCTTATTAGATTACTTTCCAGATGATTTTGTACTCATGATTGATGAAAGTCATGTAACTATACCTCAAATACGTGCCATGTATGGAGGAGACAGATCACGTAAAGTTAACCTCGTTGACTACGGATTTCGCCTTCCGGCGGCTATGGATAACCGTCCTTTAAAGTTTGAAGAATTTGAGGCGGTCAGTGGACAAACATTATATGTTTCAGCTACACCGGCTGATTATGAATTAGAAAAATCAGAAGGTGTCGTCGTTGAACAAGTAATTCGACCAACCGGATTATTAGACCCTGAAATAGAAGTACGCCCTAGCGAAAATCAAATTGATGATTTGATTGAGGAAATACATGTCCGCAAAGAAAGAGATGAGCGTGTTTTAGTAACTACCTTGACAAAAAGAATGGCGGAAGAATTGCAAAAATACCTCGATCGCCTCTCGATACCGTGTCGTTATATCCATTCAGATGTAGATACCTTGGAGCGCGTTGAGATATTACGTCAATTGCGTTTAGGTGATTTTGATGTATTGATTGGCGTAAACCTTCTAAGAGAAGGACTTGATTTACCAGAAGTTTCACTAGTTGCGATAATTGATGCTGACAAGGAAGGGTTCTTGCGTTCTGAACGTGCATTAACACAGACGGTCGGAAGAGCAGCACGAAATGTAAATGGTCACGTGATTATGTACGCTGATAATATTACAGCAAGTATGCAACGAACCATTGACGAAACCAATCGAAGACGAAAAATTCAAGAAGATTACAATAAAGAGCATAATATTACGCCTACCCAAATTAAGCGTTCAAAAGACAGTATCATGCAACAAACAAAAGTTGCCGGTTCAAAACAAAAAGAAGAAACCTACTCGTACGAAGAAGTCGAGACAGCTTTAGCTGCCGATCCGGTGATTGCTTATATGTCAAAAGAACAGCTTGAAAAAAGTATTAAGAATTTAAAAGCCGAGATGCAAAAGGCAGCCAAAGATCTAGATTTTGTGCAAGCAGCGCGATATAGAGACGAAATGTATATTTTAACTAAGAAACTCAAATCCCTAGAATAATGAATGAAGAAGTACAAAAAACCTTAGATCATTGTATCGGATATGCAAGTGATTTACTCATTGAGACAGGTGAAGCTTATCCTTTTGGAGCTTTTATCGATACCATTGGTAATGTGCACCCGCTGGAGATGGAGATTGACAAGAAAAACGTACCGACGATCGGAACGGTTATGGAAAGTTTAGAGAAATTCTGTGAAACAGAAATGGAAGCCGGTAATCAGCATGGTTATGCGCTGGCTTATGAGGTTAAACTCAATTTCGACGAGCATGAATCACCAATGGATGCTATTGCGATTGATATTCGTCATAATACGGAACAAGACATTCCTGTATTCTATTTGCCATTTGAAAAAACGGAAGAAAAAACTGTCCCTGGGGATATCTTCGCGGTGAAGCGTTCTTAAATTTAGAACGACAAAATCCCACGGTCTCCATCAAAAACACTATTTAAGTTTTTGTCCGGCAACGCGTAAGACAACCTTACCTCATGTCCGAATCGATTACCAAATAATGAAGACGTTTCAATATTCGTAAAATAACCTAAAGAAAAGGAACTATAGCGTCCGTAAAGTCCTGCGATAAATGATTCTCTATTTCTTAATCCAACACCTACGGTAAGGGGTAAGTTTTCGTAATTTGTAAAGATCATTGCCTCCAATGTATTGAATCCATCCGCTGTTCGTCCAGCAACCCGCGGGCGAATATTCCAGTTTTCACCTATTGCAAATACATACTCTGCATGGGCGTACAATACCCTTTTGGTAGAAAAATTGAGATCTGTAAAACTAGGTTCGTTTATACGCTGTGTGGCAATACCAACGGAAAAATTTTTCCCAAACCACTGCAGACCGGCATCAATTGAGCCTTCGGTTTCATTGACCACTTCTGGCTCTGTTGGAAAAACCCAATCATCTGTTAAGGATAAAACCTGTAATCCCGGAGAAATACCAATACTTAAATAGGTGTTCTTAATCTGAAACTGACTATTCAGCACTAATTTTGCTGCTTGAGACCGCAAGATGTCTTGATCATTTAGGTTGAATTGAATACCTACCGTACCCAAACCTTTTAATTTCGCACCTTCTTTTTTACCAAACGATAAGCATTTTACACTCGCCTCCGCATTTATCACATTTGTGAAAACACCTTCAAAAATTTTAATCCTATTCGCCTGTACCTGAGCTGTAAACGTATTATAGGTTCCAGCACTCGCAGGGTTATACCAAGTAGAGCGGATGCCGTCACTATTCAGTGCAAAATCAAACTGGCCATATGCTAAGACAGCGAATAAAGTTGAAAGTGTGAGAAAAATTTGCTTCAAAACACTAGAACAAATTACCTTGACAGAAAGTTACACTAAGGCATAAAAATCGTCTCTCCTTGAACGATATCGGTTATGCGAATAAACCTTTTTAGGCTATCTTGAGTATAATATGACATCAATGCTTGATCCTTTTCTATTGCAAATGGAGGCTCAACCTTTGGTCGGTCAGATCTTTCAAAAAACTGCGCACGATAAACGGGTTTATCTTGATAAATAGAGTAATTCAACGCTTCATGATAACCTTGAAAATAAATACTGTCGGGTTGGTAGTTCTCTAAAACAACGGCCACCGGCAACATCAAAACAGAAAACTTTTTCGCATCCTGCTGACCTGGCATTACCTTAAACCAATTCGGGTTCTCAATAACCAATAATGGCTTTTTGTCTAAAGACATATTTTTAGCACCAGAACATGCTGCAATTAATAACATCACAACAGGCAAAATCAGAAATGTTTTTTTCATCGTATTACTTTTCGACTACAAGTTTAACGATTTCCTGTAGTTTACCACCATCAATCAGACTGATAAAATAAACTCCAGGAGCTAAATCTGTATTAAAAGCAACGATTGTCTCATTATTAACCAATGATTCGCGAATAAGTCGACCGCTGGCATCATGCAAACGAAGGACTGCTTCAGCTTCTGCACCAGTCAATTCCACAGTAAACTGACCAGAAGTTGGATTTGGATATACCTTTAGCAGGTTGATCTCATCCTCTCCTAAAGATAAAGCGACAATATCGTAGCAATCAGAAGTATCAACACAAGTACCATCATCAACAATAACCGCATAAGAACCATTCAATACCGGTTCGAAGCTTTGATCCGTTGCTCCTGAAACCGCCATCCAATCTTCGTTACAATCTAACCATTGGTAGGTAGCACCTGCTTCATCTGCAGTAAGTATATAAGTGTCTGCTGTCACTCCTACTTCAACTTCGTAGAAAGTAACATTTAAGGTAACTATAGAGTCACAGCCGAACATCGTTGCAAACGGTTCTGTATAAGTACCAGGTTCAGAAATCAACTGGGTTCCAAATTCAATCTCATCACCTTGGCAGATTACAGAATCAGCTTCTGTTTCAACAGCAGGATGCACTGTAAAGACGGATGTCCAAGTTCCTCCATCTGTCATTGGGCCTTCCCATCCAATTAAAATTAGATTATAGGTTCCAACTTCTGGAGCTACAATCGTTCCATCCCATTCGTCAAAGTCATAAGTCACATCACCATTTGTGAATGACCAGGAAATTTCATCTAGTTCAGTTCCAGTATAGAAAAATTCGACATCTTCTCCCTCGCAGAAATTAGTTCCGCTCATTTCAAAATCAAGATTGATTGGTTCTTTGACAAAAATCGTATAATCTTCAACCTCACCATCAAATCCCGTTTCACATGGTGTTGGATCCGAATTATACTTTGCAGAAACGCGCATTGTCGTTTTACCTAGGTTAGCAGAAGCTGGAACAGCTATCGTTAAAGGTGAGGCTGTTGTAGGACCGTCATCAGTGTCAAATGCAGTACCTAAGTCATATTCTTCTCCAATGTCTGTAAAGTCTCCATCACGGTTCCAATCAATCCATGCTTTTGAATGAATGGTATATGGTCCATCAGTATTTAGATTCACCGTTAAATCATAACTCGAAGAACGATAAACCGTTGCTGTATCTAAATCCACATAACTCGTATAGGGTGCTGGTTTGCCAGAAGGATTATTTAAATCACTAAAATCAACCAATGTTACCGATGTTTCCCAAGACATATTACCGAAAGATTCGCAATACTCAAATGGCTTAACCTCGTACATGAACTTATACGTTTCCGTCAATTGCCCAAGGAATCCGAGTGCATAAACTTTGAAAAACACCTTGGTTCCAGCTGGAAAATCAGGCAATGGATCAACAGAAACCCATGTACTATCCTCTGTATTTTCCATTGCAATCGTATTCTCAAACGTTGGCTCATCAATTGACCATTTGACATAAGCATCTAAAATAACTTCATCATAAGAAATTTGAGACGTCACATATTGCTCGCTTTCTTCGGCAGGAACAGTATATGTTGGTTGATCTGTAATCCACGTTCTTACGATTGACGGGTAATCAACACGGTCTTTGAGAGAGTACTCCCATACACCTCTACCCCAAGTCGCTGCGCGAAGCGCATTGGATCCGCTCATGACTTCTAATTCATTTACAGTACAGTTGGGTAGATCGTCATTGTACAATTCCCAATCCGTCGCATCCATTGCTTTTACGAATACACCAATTTCTGCTGCCAAGTAGATATATGATTCATCCGAATGATCAATTACAGCACCTCTAATTGGCATATCATTCAAATTCTCGGTAATATTCGTCCATGTCGACCCTAGATCGTGTGTGATATACACCTTCTGACCATCATCTTGCCAACGGTTATAGGTAACAGCAAATGTGCTATCTCGATTCGGATCAAAGGCGATATCCGTAATTGAATAATTTGGCAAAGTTCCTTTGATATTCGTCCAAGTAACACCACCGTCAAGTGATCTCTCTATATTCTGACCACGTGAAGCAATAATAATTTGACTATTAATCTCAGCGATAGCCGCTTCAGTAATCTGACCGGAAAAGCTTGGTGTCCCCACTACTTCCCATGATTGCGTAAAATCTGTCGTTTTGTGCACATCTTCTCCAAAATGATAAATGGTATGATGGTCGTTTGGATCATAAGCCATAGGTGCAACCCATCCTGAAGAGTGATCTGGTGGAGAAGCCCCTGATAAGGTTAATCCTCCGTTAAATGTCTTTGTTCTTGAACCGTACTGATAAGAACTTATCATCCAATCATCATTCAACGGGTGAATGACACCTTCCATTCCGTCGCCCCCAGTATATTCTAACCACGTTGTTTTGTGTTTGATACTTGTTCCGTTATCTTGCGAACCAACAATGGTTCTGTAATGATTCGACTGACTTGCACCAAGTGTATAGTTTTCTCGAATGCTCATGTCTTTCGTAAGATGTTCCCATGTATCACCACCATCTACGCTTCTACCCAAGTGACCGTCGGTTGCAACATAAAATACTCCGTTGATGCATTCTGCTTCGCGCATATCAGCATGGACATAACGTTCTGAAGCAGCGTAACGCTCTTGGTACGTCCCTGGTCCATGAGCTGTTTCCGTAAACAAGCCCCACCAAGTTACCTGATCAAATGAATATCCACCATCAGCTGACATAAATTGATCTACATAACCATAGGTCATATTCATGGTATCCAAATCGTTTACGGCAAAACCTTGACTGCCAGTTGCTGGATTGCTTGCAAACTCAAAAGTCAACCCTTTATCAAATGATTTCCAAATACCATTACCTGAGGCAAAGTAGATACAATCCTCACAAATTGGACTCACGTCTAATTGAACACTAGTATTGTTTGAATTACCTACAATTTCTGCTGAACTAGAAAAAGTTAACCCTTGATCCAATGAATATAAAACTTTGTTTTTATTGGCTCCCCAATAATAATAGTCATAGATATAAACGATATCGTTATCAACCGGATGAAATTCAATATCTGATATACTACCTGTCGTCACTTTTAGCCAAGTATCTAAATTGTCATCCGACCGATAAAGTCCGTCACTTGCACAAACAAAGATGAGATCAGCAACACGTGGATGATAAACAACTCTATTGATCTGAAAATTACTTCCTAAACCTCCCTTACCTAATTCAATGGGATTGTAATCGGTCTCAGTCCACGTATCACCACCATCAACTGATCGATAGATACCATGCGTTGTATTGTTTGCTGAGTTTTTTACGTTGATCAAGACAGAATCCTGATTTGTTGGAGAAACTGCAATAGTATTAACACCCGTGGCTACCAAGAAGTCAACGCTTCCACCTTCCCAGGTATCTCCGCCATCAGTCGTTTTCCAAAATCCACCGCTTCTCGTTCCAACATAAATCACGTCTTCATCTTCAGGATTCACATAAAATGTCTCCAAACGACCTAATCCTGTAGAATAATGGCTAGTGATGCTATCAATATTTGCAGGACCTAATTCAACCCAACCTTCTGGAAAAAGGGTCTTTTCATCACCACGTTCACTTTTTAAACGTTGAAGTGATTTCTGAGGGAGGTAAGGATCTACATTATCACGATCCCCTGAAGGATAAAACTTTGATTCATTTTCTGATTTCCATCGCTGGTAACCTTTCCATCCAGAACCTTTTTTGTCTTTATCAACGGTTTCAAAATAAGCTTCTGCCGCTTCGCAAACTTCGTAAAAATTAACAGATGGATCTTGCATCAGCTCTTTGTAGCTGCGCTGTGCATATAGTTGAGATCCGATTAATAAAAGTGCTAAAAAATAAATGTTTTTCATGGGATACTGTAGTTTCTATCAAATATAGCTTATTCGCTGAATTTAAAACGATTAAAAGCGCTTCAAATTCTCGAAGTTTCTTGGATAGTTATATCTATTTGCATTATGCTAATATTTTTAGTAATTTGTAATCGTTATGAGTTTTGGAGGAAGTGTAGCGGCTATGTTAACGTCGCTTAAAAATAATAAGGTCAGAAAACGTGAACCGCGTCAAACGGAACATTTTAAATATGTCGAAAGTGCTCCTATAGATCAACCTTTACGATTTAAAGGTTCAATATCGAAAGCTGATTTAGAAAAAATGCGGACAAAACTGGGGAAACGCAGGAAAAGAGAAAAAATACTTACGGCAATGTTTTACACCTCTGTTATTACAGCAGCTGTTGTGTTCATTATTTTCTTTGTAGGTTAGCACTATCGATCTCACATCTGACTTCGAATTCTTATCTTTGAATTTGATCGTCAAATGATATGAAGAAAACCCATTATTATCTCATCCACATCCAATACCTTGGTTTTCGTTTTAGCGGATGGCAAAAGCAACCTGGACAAAAAACTATTCACCTCATGGTGGATAAAACCGTTCAGTTTGTTTTGAAGCATGATCGTTTTAAAACGCTAGGTGGCAGTCGAACGGATGCAAAAGTGTCTGCTAATCAAGCTGTTTTTGAGTTATTTGTTGACTTCCCGATCGAAATGGATTCATTTTTAGCGGAGTTTGATACCAATTTACCTTCAGATATTCGGGCTACAAAAATGGAATCGGTAGATGAAAAGTTTAATATCATTCAATCTAACAAGCAAAAGGCCTATCGGTATTTTTTCACATGCGGACCAAAACCACACCCTTTTTCAGTGTCATTGATTGCGTATTTTAACGGAGAATTGGATATTGAATTAATGAAAGAAGGTGCTAAGTTATTCGAAGGAAAGCATTTTTTTAAAACGTACTGCACAAAACCAAATGAACATAGCCGATTGACACGAACTATTGATCGCTGTGAGATAATTGAAAACGATATTTATACAGCTAATTTTTTTCCAAAACAGTCATGGGTCCTCTGCATTGAGTCAAAAGGATTTTTACGCAATCAAGTCCGTCTCATCATGGGTCAATTAGTACGACTCGGTCGTGGTGAAATTAATTTAGATTATATTCGTAAAACATTGGAACTTGATACACAGGAGGTCGTGGTTGATATTGCTCCAGGTTCAGGTTTACAGCTCTATCGAATAGATTATGATCTCATTTCATCCTAAACATTTGCCCAATATGCGGCATGAGTTTTTGCTCTTAAGCATGATGCTCTTGCTGTTCGGACCTTTATTCATTCCGAAGTCTTACCAGCCATACGTTGAACCAATCTTATTTTTACAGACTATTTTTGCGGCTATCATCCTATTTACGGGTCGAAAAATTTGGCGAACTGCCTTTATTCTCGCTTTTTTTGTGGCGATTTTGATGCACATTCTAAGTCTATTTGACCAAACGAATTATTCAGAAACGGTAACAGGTGGTTTGTACTTTTTCTTTTACTTTTCAGTGTCGATAGAAACCTATCGTCAAATCTACTACGCCAAAGAGGTTAACCTTGGAATGATTGCAGCTGTCTTCTCGGGTTTCATTCTCTTGTGCTTGATGTCTTCGATGTTCTTTATGATTCTGGAAACCGTTCACCCGAAATCATTTTCCAATCTGGGCGTACAGGCTGATAAATTTCAAAACCTTTCTTATTTCAGTTTTATTACTGCACTTACCATTGGATATGGGGATATCACGCCACTCACCATGGATGCGAAGAAAGCGACTATGTTCGTTGCTTTAATCGGTAATTTCTATACGGTTATTGTAACGGGGATCATCATAGGTAAATTTGTAAACAGAAATAGACTCGAAAAGCTGGATGGAGACGGAACACCGTAAAATAATCCATGTCGATATGGACGCTTTTTTTGCATCTGTAGAGCAATTGGATAATCCCAGTTTACGCGGAAAACCTATTGCTGTGGGAGGTAGCGAAAAAAGAGGTGTGATTGCCGCTGCCAGTTATGAAGCGCGAAAATTTGGTGTTCGTTCGGCGATGTCTAGTGCTTTGGCAGCAAAAAAATGCCCTGATTTGATTTTTGTTAAACACCGCTTTGATCGGTATAAAGAGGTTTCTGCTCAAATTCGTGAAATCTTTCTAGAATATACTGATTTAGTAGAGCCCCTTTCGTTAGATGAAGCTTATTTGGATGTGACCGCCAATTGGCAAAACCACAGTTCTGCAACAGAGATTGCTCGCGAGATTCGAGGAAAAATTTTGGAGCGCACGGGCTTAACTGCATCCGCAGGAATATCCATCAATAAGTTTACAGCGAAATTAGCAAGTGATATTAACAAACCAAACGGTCAAAAAACGATTAAACCCGCTGAGGTAATTCCGTTTTTAGAAAAGTTGCCCATTAAAGACTTTTTTGGTGTCGGCAAAGCAACGGCAGAAAAAATGAAAAGCTGGGGTATTTTTAATGGATACCAATTAAAGCAGCACTCCTTGGCTTTTCTAAAAAGAAATTTCGGCAAATCAGGAGAGCACTATTATCATATCGTACGTGGCATCCACAATAGTCCCGTTCGCCCCAACCGAACACGTAAGTCGATAGGAACTGAGCGAACTTATTCTCAAAATAAAACGAGTCAAGCTGAAGTCCTTGAAGGCTTATTGGTTATCGCTCATGAATTAGAGAATCGTATTGCGCGTTCTAAAAAGATAGGACATACAATTACCTTAAAAATTAAATTCAGCGACTTCACCGTTCAAACACGCAGTAAAACCGTTGATTTAGCTTTGTCAAAAAAAGATGATTTTTGGCCAATCGTAGTTGATCTTGTAGAAGAAAATCCAACTAAAAAGTCGATCAGGCTTTTAGGCTTAACCTTATCCAATTTATCGGATATTCAGCAAGAAACCATTCAGCAGGAAGCGCAATTAAAGTTGACTTTTTAACTTTTCTTTTTTCGACTCAATACCCATTCATAAACGGCAATATTACCTGCTAGCAGCACCCATGCATAGGCGATATCGTCCATTGGAATTGTAAATAATCGAATTCCTGCATTCTCCAAATCGTTATACCATACAATAGGTGATTCTATGCCAGAACCAGTCAGTACACCGTTAACAATAAAAAAAGGCACCAATGCAATAAGAAAAGAAAGTGGCAAATAATAGAAATTCGTTTTTGCTCTTTGCAAAACTAAAACTACAGCAATAGCTATGACTCCGGTTAAGGTTGAATACCAACCTCCGAATCCGAATATCATAATCGCCGATGCATAAATGATCATTAAAGCATAAGTGACTTTATTTAGTCCCCTTAATTTGAGGTTAGGAAAATAGGCTTTAACACAGGCATAGATAAAAGTACATGCATAAGGCACAACCACAAAGAACAACACTTCTTCAATCGGTAAATTAACGATATCAAATCCTACAAGATAATCTGGATTAAAGCCCCAAACTCCCATTTTCGTGAACCAAACATCCCAGATTAAGAAAGGAATTCCAATTATCAAGATGGCCGGAAACAGCGCGCGCCATGTTTTGAAGAAAGCAACCTTCTGATCAAAGCTTAGCACTAAAGGGAAGAATAGGGTTATCGCGTCTAATAATAAATATAGTCCTTTCATAGCTCTAATAATTTTTTAGACAAATAATAATACTGCGAAAAACAGTGCCCAAACTACATACAACGTGGCAGCAGCACGATTGAATTGTTTTGTTGTAAATACGTATACCAAACTAAATAATAGCGCAAAAACGAACCAAGTTATGTAGTTAAAAACAGGTATCTCTCCTCCACCCCATGTCCAAAATTCAAACTTTACTGCAACTGGCTCAATGATAAAATCCATCAACACACAAAGTGCGGCACCAGCAATGGCTTGTATCCATCTGTTTTTGAAGAATATTCTCGCAAAGTTGACGCTCGCCAAAACAATCGCATACCAATTAATGCCAATAATCAGCGAGACGCCTAACCATTTAATGCCTAGGACCTCTCCGTAACTATATTCTCCAAATAAATAACCTGTCGAAGTTCCGATCCACTCTATGAAAAATCCTCCCCAAAAAATGAGTAGAAAAATTCCTGTCACCTTCCGAATTCTCTGCCCATGTTCGCTTAACTCCCCGATAAAAACTAATAGTCCACACAAGGTTAAATTAACCCAAGTGAGGTCAGATGCCTCATTCGATTGGGTAAAAAGAATCAAACCAATCATGTGAAAAATTACTAAAATAAGAGGCGCTATTTTTTTGATAAACTGGATCATGACTCAATTAATTCAGATACAATCTTGGCAGACTTTAATACCAACGGAATTCCGCCTCCCGGATGCACCGTTCCTCCAACGAAGTATAAATTCTTGTATTTTTTAGAAACATTCCCGTGTCTTGTAAATGCGGCCATTGTGTCGTTGCAAGCTGCACCATAGAGCGCTCCCATATAAGAACCCGTATCCATTTCAATTTTACTAGCGTCCCAAAACTTTTCATATCGAATTGCATTACGCACACCTTCTCCCAAGTGCTTTATCATGAGCTTATCAATATATTGTTTTAGTTTCTCTCGTTGCAGATCATCAGGGACAATTCCTGCCGGTGTATTGATCATGACAAACCAGTTTTGCCCATTCTCGGGCGCATCTTCTGGATTGATAACTGAACTGACATGTACGTATAGCATAGGCTTATCTGGCAATGTTTTTGTTTTAAAAATCTGAGCAAACTCAGCTTCATAATCTGCTCCAAAAAAGATATTATGCAACTTTAATTGCGGAAAGATCTTTTCGACAGCCCAATAGAAAACAACAGCCGAAGAAGAACGCTCTTGCTTTTTGTACTTTACCTCTAATTTACTGTCCTTTAATATCTTATTGTAGAAAGTGACACAATCAATGGCTGAAACCAAATCATCTGCCTTTTCTGTTTCATTATTTGTAGTGATTTCATAGCCGTTCTTAAGTGGTTGAGCAGAAAGGTTCTTCTCTCCAAATCTAAACTCGACTCCATTTTCAACAGCCAAATCGTAGAGGCTGTCAACAATCGAGCGCATACCTTTCTTTGGGAAATAGGTACCCAGGTTTACTTCGAGATGCGGAATCATGCTATACAAACCGCTCATACGATAAGGATCAGACCCATTATAAGTTCCATAACGGTTAAAGAGTTGCACTAGATTTTCATCCTTTAATTTCCGCTCGTTCCAATTATTCAATGAATTTGTAAGCTTTCTAGAGAGTAATTTTGGATAGCGCTTTACAAGCGCACGGTCAAATATATTTTTGAGTCCAAACTTTGGACGGTCAATAAAAATGGTTCCTACATCCTGATATGTCTTACCACTTTCCTCTATATAATTAATGGCCGCTTGCCCATATTCAGAACCGAATTCACTCAGCAATGCTTTATTCCTTCTGGCAGTCTCTCCCTCTAAAAGAAAATCTGAACCATCATGGAAATAATAATGACATGACTCTTGAATTTTCACATAATGAAAATGAGTTCTAGGATCTTTACCATATAATTGAAACAATTCATCAACCTGTTCGGGCATCGTAAAGAGCGAAGGCCCCCTATCCCATCGATATCCTTCCCATTTAAAATCAGCTAATTTGCCTCCGTAGGTGTCATTTCGTTCCAATACGAGAACATCCCAGCCTTTTTTTCGAAGTCTCAAAGCTATTGCAATTCCTGCCAAACCTGCACCTATTACTACGACGCGTCTTTTAGATTCACTCATGATTGAACAGTATTTAGAAAATGTCCTTTCACATTATCAAATACAATTCTAAACCAAGCAGTATAGTTTTCTGGATTTGCTTTCATATCCTCAACTACCCATTCTAAGTCTACATATTTCCAATCCATTACTTCATCTGGATTTGGTTTTGGAGCTTCATTATAATTACCGATTAAGACATGATCCAATTCATGCTCTATCAGGTTATTATCCAATTCGGCTTTGTAAATGAAACTAAAAACCGTTTCGATAGGACAAGAAAAACCCATTTCCTCATGTAAACGTCGTTTACCGGCATCCAACAAAGATTCTCCTTCTCTGGGGTGACTGCAACATGTATTTGTCCATAAACCTCCAGAATGATATTTATCCTTGGCGCGTTGCTGAAGTAATAATTGGTTTTCATCATTAAATATGAAAACAGAAAAAGCGCGGTGAAGTAATCCTTTCTCATGCGCTTCCATTTTTTCCATCAGACCAATTTGTTGATCATTTTCATCTACCAATATGACGTGTTCCATAAATTATTCTTTGTCAATAAAAGCAAGCACTTCTGCTTGATATGCTTTGGTCCAACCTGATTTTTTGATATTCTTTTTGATAAATGCTTTATCCGTTTCGATATCCTCGTAATAACCTAACATAGCCGGTGCTTCTTTTTGGACAGAATAGCGAATAAAGCGCATTTCAACGTTGAGCAAATCATAGTTAATCGCTTTTTCCAACTTCTTTTTACCTCTATTAAAATAATCCAATTTGGTAGTCGGCCAGGTATAATGATTCGCCATTGTCATTAAAGCGGCACCATGGTAGGCATAAAGCAAAGTATTACTTTTTAACTCTGCATTTTTTGTTTTGTCTAATAGTTGTTGGTTAGCCTTTTGATCAACACTAGCCAATGAAAAAAGTCGACGTAACTCTTCTATTTGACCGTATGTACCTGCGGACATAAACAGAAATAGAATAGCCGTCATTGACTTCATATAATTTGTTTTTAAAGCGCATTGACACTGTTACGCACGTAAGAACCAAATAATAACATCAATTTCTTCTCATCAGAAATTCGAATGCGCTTGTTCATAAGCTCCTTGATCGTTTTTTCTTTGATCTTCGCTAATAACTTCGTGTAATAAACATAACTCACATATACCCCTAACCTTGACGATTTAGGTAACATCTTTATGCCTTGGTATGCTTCTTGAAATTCTTTTTCAATTTCAAGTTCAATTT